>CANRBX010000090.1 GCA_947628955.1 uncultured Lachnospiraceae bacterium
AAAGGGCGGCGTAGGAAAAACGACATTGTGCGCGAGGAGATCGAGCGGGCGGGCGTGGACAGCCGTTATCAGATCCCGGCCGGAATGACGAAACAGGCGTATCTGGAAATGCGGCTGTCGGATGCGGTTGCGGAGCAGGACGATTACGACCTGATGGTGATGGGACGGACGCAGGGGCAGGGCTGCTACTGCTTTGTCAATGGCCTGGTCCAGACGCAGATCCAGAAGCTGCAGAGCCAGTATCCTTATGTGGTGGTAGATAACGAGGCCGGTATGGAGCATATCAGCCGGGGCCTGATCCCGACCATGGAGACGGCCATATTGGTGAGCGACTGCTCCAGGCGGGGCGTGCAGGCGGCAGGCCGGATCGCGGCTCTGATGAAGGAACTGAATTTTAAACCGAAGACGGTGGGTCTGATCGTGAACCGTGCGCCGGAAGGAGAGCTGGATGAAGGAACGATGGCGGAGATCAATAAACAGGGATTAAATCTCCTGGGTGTTGTACCGCATGACCCGAATGTGTATCGGTATGACTGCGATGGGAAGCCGATCATCCAGCTTCCTGAGGATTCACCAGTGCGCAGCGCGCTGTGCGATATTGCGCAGAAGCTGGGATTGTAGGGAAAGAGGAGGCTGTTATGACATATACAGAAGAATTTAAGTACAAATGTCCGGTCGACTGGATGCCCGTCACCCATACCATTACTTTTGAGAAGGCAGATCAGGTTCGAGTATTTGAGGACACGATCCTTTCCTTCTCCTGCAGCCGAAACGCGGCATGCGCCAAATGCGCGGAGAATTATCGCGATTGATAAATTATTGACGGAGGGGAGCAGCGACAAAAGATTGAAATATAAGCTGCGGTCACGTATAATCAAGGAAAATATGCCATATGACAGAAAAATAAAAGGATAGAGAAATAGAAAAATGAAATTAGAGACAGAGAGACTGATCATCCGATCAATCAGACAGGGAGATGAAATTGCATATGCCGAGATGGCGAAAGACGGGAGCCTGGACAAAATCGGATTTGATGAAGACTTTTGTGAATGGATGGGAGGCTGGATAAAGGAAGCCTTAGAGCTGACGGAAAAAGATGATCCGAGAGAGGATTATATTCCGTGTACAATCCTGCTGAAATCGACGGGAGAGATCATTGGAAATGTCGGCTGTACATTTTATGAAGACATGAAAAAGGTGGGGATCTGCTACTTTGCAGGATCTGTATTTCGAAGAGCGGGCTATGTTACGGAGGCTGCAAAGGCGTATATTTCCAACTTCTTTGAGCACTATCATGAAAGCGAAATGATAGCGTTGATTCTTGATTCGAACCGCCCATCCTGGAGAACGGCAGAGAAGATCGGGTTCGAGTTATCCGGGATTAAAATGTATAAAGATGCCTGTGACGAAAAGGAAGAGCTTTATCGATTCTATACCATGAAGCGGTAAAATCAACCTTTGACACTATTCCTAAATGCACAAGTTTTGCCATGAGAAAGCAGGGGATTCAACGATCTTTGTGACTTTTATGCTGGAAGTGATACGGGATGCGCTGGAACCCGTGGTGGAAAATCAGAACAAATTAACGGAAGCCGGAGAAAATGTCGGTGTAAATGTCGGAGAAAATGTTGGGACAAATGTAGAAAAGATAATAGCATTGCTCAGGCAGGATAACAGACGATATAAGGTTGTCTCTTGAAGGTATCATATTTTTATGCTAAGTTAAAGAAAGAAAAAAGCTCCTGTTTTGGGCAAAATAAGAACTGACTTTGCATAACTATTGACTTCACATAACACCGGTCGTATCTGGAGCCGGGAAACATTCAAGTGGCACTTTATGATGACCGTTTGGAGGTCACTTCCCCCGGTATGCTGCTGAATGGCGTTTCTATCCGGAAGATGAAGGAAGGATATTCCAAGCCCCGCAATCGTGCCATTGCCTATGCTTTTGTTTACATGAAGATCATTGAAAAATGGGGCAGCCGCCTGAAAAAGATTGGTCTCATACCGATGATACCAAACATGATACCAATGATACCATTTCCGAAAATGATACCAAAATCCTGAATCCGATCCGGGAGAATCCGTCCACCACGCAGGCCGGACTGAAAGAGAAATTGCAGGTATCGATCGTAACCGTGAAACGGCTGATGGCTGATCTAAATCTAAAGTACATTTTATCAAGTGGGAAGCAGGAGTTAAATTCATGGAACAGAAAATCCCATGTTTCCAGAAGAGTTTTGCCTCTTTGTTGGTTAAAAGCAGAGGATGTTGGGGTGTCCGAAGAATACTTAAAGTAATCCAGCAATTCTTTTTTTATAAAAGAACTTTCCATAGAGAGAATTATACCTTGCTCTGGAGGGAGTGCCCTTGTCAATGCCTTAACTAAATGACATTGGCGCCGGGCCGGAAACTCCGGGCGCCGGGATCATCTGAGGATCCCGAGCGCCATGTCGCGGAAAATGCCGGGCGACGCCTCCAGCTCGTCAAAGGTGCCCCGCTGCACGATCTGCCCTTTGTCCATGACGAGGATCTCGTCGCAGTTGCGCAGGGTGGACAGCCTGTGGGCGATGGAGATGACGGTGGTTCCGGATTCCTCCTTCATTTTTTCAATCTCGGCCTGAATGAGGCGCTCCGACGTGTTGTCCAGAGCGGAGGTTGCCTCGTCGAGGATCAGTATTTTCGGTTTTCTCAGGAAAATGCGCGCGAGCGCGATCCGCTGCCACTGGCCGCCGGACAGGTTCCGGCCGCCCTCGGACAGCTCAAACTGCCAGCTGCCCGGAAGCTTTTCGATGTCGGCCGCGATGTTGGCCTTCTGCGCGGCCTCTTTTACCTCTTCCAGAGGAACCTCCCGCTTCATGCCATAACAGATATTGCGGTACACCGTGTCCGCGATCAGAAACGGAGTCTGCGGGACGAGCGCGATGCAGTCTGCGAGCGCGCTGCGCGAGAGCGCAGACAGATCCGTGCCGCCGAGCGTGATCCTTCCCCCGGCCTGCTCAAGCTTGTCAATGACCTTGATCAGAGAGGATTTGCCGCAGCCGCTGGGGCCGGCGACGCCGAGAAAGCATCCCGACGGAATGAAAAGGCTGATGTTCTTTAGGATCCTCTGATCCGGCTTCTCCGGGTAGGCGAAATTCACGCCCTCGAGCCGGATGGCGCTGTCTGCGGACAGATCGCCGGAGGGCAGCTCTGAAGAGCGGCAGGAGAGACCTGCGGCCGAACTGCCGGACGGCAGCTCTGAAGAGCGGCAGGGGAAGCCTGCGGACAGACCGCCGGACGGCTGCTCCGAAGAGCGGCAGGAGAGACCTGCGGCCGAACCGCCGGAGGACTGCTCTGAATCCTGGTAGGAGAAGTCTGCCGGGATTTCCAGGATCTGGAAATAGTCGCCGGCGAGCACCATGCACTCGGAAAATTCGTCGAGGATCCGGTGCAGCTCACGCAGCGGCCCGGTCAGCTGTGTGAAGCAGAGGTAGGCCGTGAGCACCGTGCCGACCGATATGACCTTCTGCGAGGCCAGAAGAACCGAGAGACCGATCACCAGGACGCTGAAGACCGCCTCGTTGACAAATTTCAGACAGTCATAGAACGCCATCGCTTTGTGATGGCGCATTTCTTTCTGCCGGAGATATTCGGAGCGCTCTAGGATGCGGTCTCCCTCCGCCGCCGCGCTGTCGAGGGTGCGGATGGTCTCAATCCCGTTCAGAAGCTCTACGACCGTTCCGTCCATCCCGGCCTTCGACTCCATCAGCTCCACGCGGATGCCCTTCTGCGTGGCGATCTGCCGGAATACGATAAAGGTGCCGACCGGGATGACCAGGATGACCAGACAGGCGACGGGCACCGGGAGCTGTAGAAAGATCGTGACGATCGCGGCGAGCGCTGTTGTGACCGCCGGCGCAAAATCCATGAACATCAGCTTGATAAGTCTGACCGTTCCGTCCAGGCTGCGGTTCAGCCGCCCGTGGATATTGCCCGTCATGTGGCTGCGGAAATAGGACAGAGGGGCCATGAGCAGAGAGACCGCGGCCTTCTGCCGCGCATTTTTTTCGGCCTGCGTCGCGGTGTCCTCCACGATCAGGCGGCGGGCCACCTTGATGACCTCGTTGACCACATTGACGGCCAGGATGACCAGAAGGACGGGGGCGACGGACAGAAAGGTGACGTCCGACTCGCCCAGGACGCGGTCCGTCATATAGCCGACGGCGAGCGGCGTGAGCTGGCTTAAGACCGCCGACACGCCGAGTATGAGCAGGATCAGGAGAAAGCGCAGCCTCTGCCTGCGCGGAAGCAGGCTGAATATATTTTTCCAGGTTTCGGATAAGGTTCGTCTCTTCTGCATCGTGGGTCTCCTCCTGCATCTTGTGTTCTGCCGCAGGGACATTATAGCTCTTTTGGATCTATTTGTCATTATTTTCGGCAAAAGACGCGGGAGAAGACAGGATAGCCGGACCTTACTCATTTCCCGGGCAGGAAATCCTCTCTGACCGGCGTGAAGAACTCAAGCCAGACCGTATCCTCGGCAAAGCTGTCAAAGGTGTGCGGGACATTGGAATCGATCTGCACCACGTCGCCGGTGCGGATGGTCATGGTCTCATCGCCCACATGGAAAACGCCATCGCCGCTCAGGATATAGACGACCTGCAGATGCGGATGGCTGTGCAGAGGGGCGCCGTTTCCCGCCTTTGCGGACATGTAGTTGATCGTGTAGCCGTTCTCGCCCTGTTCGCAGGCCAGAAGCCGCCGGGTCACGGTCGGTCCCATGCTGAATGTTGGATAATCTTTGAATAAATTTGTTTTCATTGCATATTTCCTCCGTCAGTGATTTTATTGCTGGTAAAAAAAGTATAGCATTTTATGCGAAAAAATCAATGTCAGCTATTGACGAAACAGCAAAAAGTGATTAAACTATTAACTGATAATTTAACGCGTTAAAGCGCAATACTATTGTGGAGGATATGAAAATGAGAAAAATGAGACTGGCTGCCATGATCCTGGCGGCGACGATGGTGGTACCTGTGGCAGCATCGGCGGAAGAGGAGCCGCTCAAGGTGGGCTTCATTCAGCTGGTGGACATGGCGGATGCGGTGCAGATGCACGACGCATTCATCGAGACGATCGAGGAGTCCGGGAAGAACATTGAAGTGGACTTCCAGGATGCAGCGGGCGATCAGCCCACGATGGCGACGATGCTGCAGGCTTTTGTAGACAAGGAGTATGATCTGGTGGTTCCGATGCTGACCCCGCCGGCCATTGCCGCGGCGACGACCTGCGCGGACATCCCGATGATCTTCATGTCCGTGACCGAGCCGGTGTATGCCGGACTTCTGGAGGATATGGAGTCTCCGACAGACATGATCACCGGTACTTCCAACAGGATCCCGGCCGAGATCTCTCTGGCGGCTGCCGAGAGCCTGAGCCCGGTGGGCGACAAGAAGTGCGCGATCTTCTACAACACCGACCAGGTGAACGCGGTGGCGACGAAGGATGGCGCGGTGGCTTACTGTGAGGAAAACGGGATCGCATATGAAGAGATGTCCTACACGGATGTCAACACTGCGCTTCAGAATGCGCAGAGCCTGGATCCGGATGAGATCGCATACGTTTACGTAGCGCTGGATTCCACGATCGCCAACAACTTCAACCAGGTCGGCGAGACGCTCAAGGAGCTCGGCATCCCGTCCTACACGGCGGCTGACGCGATGGTGACGGGCGGCGGCGCGTTCTCCTTCAGCATCGACTATGCGGAGATCGGCGCGATGACCGCGGACATGGTCCTGCAGTGGGCGGACGGCAAGGCTCTCTCGGAGATGCCGGTTGAGCGTGTGGAGGACTTCACACTCGTTTACAACACGGACGTTCTGGAGGCCCTCGGCATCGCCGAGGAAGATGTGATCGCCTATGCGGATTCTGTTGAGGTTCCGTACAAGGCTGTTACCACGGTGACCGCGAACTGATGAGGATCGGCTGCGCACCGTCCCGGGGGACGGGCCGTGCGCCGCGTTCCGGGATTTCTGATCCAGACATCATCGGTATGATTCTTTGAAGAAGAGGGAGCTGCCGCGACATTTGCATGCAGAGCGGCAGCTCCCTTGCGTATGTGTATATCGGGAGGATAATGATATGTCAAACCAGATTATGGGGGCCGTGATACTGGGCCTGATCTACGGCCAGATGGTCCTGGGCGTGTATATCTCGTTCCGGATTCTGAAGATACCTGATCTGACGGTGGACGGCTCGATCGTTCTCGGCATGAGCACCTGTGCGATGATCACGAAGGCGGGCCATCCGTTCCTTGCGCTGCCGGCCGCGGCCGCGGCCGGCGTGGCGGCGGGGGCATTTACCGGACTGCTGCAGACGAAAGTAAAGATCCCGTCGATCCTCGCGGGCATCCTGACGATGACGGGCCTTTATTCCATCAATCTGCACATCCAGGGCGTGAGCCCCAATGTCTCGCTGCTCGGCAGTGACACGATCTTCCAGCTGGCCATCGACAGGTTCCCGGAGATGGACAAGAATGTCACGCGGATCATCGTATCGGCGGTGATGATCGTGCTTCTTCTGCTTCTGGTGATCTGGTTTTTCAAGACCCGCCTGGGGCTGTTTATCCGCACCACCGGGGACAATGAGGACATGGTGCGCGCTTCCTCCATCCATGCGGACCGCATGAAGCTGATCGCGCTCTCGTTCTCCAACGGGCTTGTAGGCCTTTCCGGCGCGGTGTACTCCCACTATATGGGGTATGCGGACGTCACGGCGGGGTCCGGCACGGTGGTGTCCGGCTTCGCCTCGGTCATCATAGGGGAGGCCGTGATCGGGTTCCTTCTGATGGTGGCCGGACTGTTCAGCAAAGAGGTCAGGAACATGAAGGGCAGTGTGACGACAGGATTTGTCGCGGCCGTGGTCGGTTCGGTATCCTACCGCGTGATCGTGGCTCTTGCGATCAACACCAACATTCTGCCGAGCCATTTCCTGAAGCTGATCACGGTTGCGATCATCATCATTGCGCTGGCGATCGGGCCGGCGCGGGACTGGATCGTGGCCGCTTCGAACCGGAGAAGGAGGGAGAAAGAAAATGCTTGATATCCAGAATATTTCGAAAACCTTCGAGCCGGGGACGGTCAACGAAAAAAAGGCTCTGCGGGGACTCTCCCTGCATCTGGACAGGGGAGACTTTGTCTCTGTGATCGGCTCGAACGGCGCGGGAAAATCTACGCTGTTCAATGCGATCGCGGGCGTGTGGACGACGGACGAGGGCCGCATCCTGATCGACGGGGAGGACGTCACCTTCAAACCGGAGCCGTACCGCTCCAAGTTCATCGGGCGGATCTTTCAGGATCCGATGAAGGGCTCGTCTCCGAGCCTGACGATCGAGGAAAACCTGGCGATCGCGTACTCGACCAGCCGGGCCGGCCTGCTCGGCCGGGCGATCACAGGCCGGGAGCGAAAGGTATTCCGGGAGACGCTCGCCGAGCTTGACATGGGCCTGGAGGACCGGCTGAGGACTCCGATGGGCACGCTCTCAGGCGGCCAGCGCCAGGCGGTGACGCTCCTGATGGCCACGATCGTGACGCCGAAGATCCTGCTCCTGGACGAGCACACGGCCGCGCTGGATCCCCTGACGGCGGAGAAGGTCATCTCCATCACGAAGAAGATCGTGGAGGAGCGGAACATCACGACGCTGATGATCACGCACAACATGGCGAGCAGCCTGGAGCTCGGCAACCGGACGATCCTGATGGACGACGGAAACATCGCGATCGACCTGAAAGGAGAAGAGCGCGAGAACACGGATGTGGAGCGCCTCCTGGGACTTTACCGCGAGATCAAGGGACAGAATTTTGACAATGACAGAATGCTGCTGTCCTGAGGCGTGGAAAATTTATACGCGAATAACCTGTTTAAAAGCAGACAGAATACCCTGTAACGGAGGGCCAACTGTCTGCTTTTTGCTGTTCGCAGGCCCGGGCAGGGAAATTAGCTGCTGACCGCAGCACCCGGGCCGCGCGACAAGCAGGAGGCGAAGCCGCATCCTGCTCGATTGTTAAGAATATTTAAGATTTCCGTAAGACAGGAGTAAGCCGCATCATTTATAATGGAAAAAACGGAAAGGAAGAATCATGAGAAGAAAGTATGAGATCGTGCCTCCATACATGAAGCTTCCGCTGTTTCTGGCGGTCGCCTGCAACTGTACCGTATATTACGGCGCGAGGCTGCTGACAGTGGGACGGATCCACTATGACATGACAAACAGCCTGGACAGACAGATACCCTTCGTCCCGTGGACAGTCCTCATATATCTGGGCAGTTATGCTTTCTGGATCGCAAACTATATCATCGGATGCAGGCAGGAGCGGGACGAGGCGTTTCGCTTCATCAGCGCGGATTTCGCCGCGAAGCTTGTATGCCTGCTGTGCTTCCTGGCATTTCCGACCACGAACGTGCGGCCGGAGGTCACGGGGAGCTCCGTGTGGGACGGGCTCATGCGCCTGCTCTACCGTGCGGATGCGGCGGACAATCTGTTCCCGTCGATCCACTGCCTGACCAGCTGGTTCGGCTATATTGCAGTGAGGAAAAACAGGAGGGTGCCCGGGTGGTACAGGGCGCTGTCGCTGGCGGCGGCGCTTGCGATCTGCGTATCCACGCTGACGACGAAGCAGCATGTTCTGGCCGATGTAATTGGCGGGATCCTGCTCGCGGAGGCCGGCTGGCGCTTTGCGGCGAAGAGCGGCTTCTGGAGAATCTACAGAAATGCAGTCCTGAGGAGGTGCTGATCTGCGTGAATAGGAAGATAAAGATTCTGGGCATCGTCGGTTTTGTCATCCTTCTTCTTTTTCTCGCGAAGCTGTTTCTCGGCCGGAGATTTGACTCGGTGGAGGCCCTGCAGGAGTACGTGAACGGCTTCGGGATAGCCGGGCCGCTCTTTCTCACCGCGTTTCAGGCGTTTCAGGTGGTGGTTCCGGTCGTGCCCGGCTATCTCGGCTGCGCGGCGGGCGCGGTCGCGTTCGGAACCGCCGCCGGGTTCTGGTGCAATTATATCGGGATCAGCGCCGGGTCGGTTATCGCATATATTCTGGCCCGGAAATACGGGATCGACCTTGTGCTCATGATGTTTTCCAGGAAGCAGTATGAAAAATGGAGCGCGCGGATCAAAAAGAGCAGGTCCTACGGACTGTTTCTCTTTGCCGCCACGCTGCTTCCACTGTTTCCGGACGACTTTCTCTGTTATTTTTCCGGGCTGATCAGGATGGACAGGAAGAAGTTTATCTGGATCATCATTCTCGGAAAGCCATGGTGTATCCTGGCGTACAGCATTGTGTTTGGACTGATCAGGTGAAGGGGGATACAAAATGAAAAAGAGACTGATTGGATATTATGATTACACGGTGGTGCTCACCTACGGCGGGATGCTGTCTGCATTTTACGGAATCCTGTGCGTGCTGGGGCAGAATTACTGGAGGGCGCTGTTCAGCCTGATGCTGGCGGGCATCTGCGACATGTTTGACGGGACGGTCGCGGGAACCAGGAAGAGGACGCAGAAGGAGAAGAACTTCGGCATCCAGATCGATTCGCTGAGCGATCTGATCAGCTTCGGGGTTCTGCCCGGCATATTCGTCTACACGCTCTGCGGGCAGAGCGCGATGGCCGGGGCGGTCGCCTCCGCGTTTGTCCTGTGCGCGCTGATCCGCCTGGCCTATTTCAATGTACTCGAGACGGAGCGCCAGCAGCAGACTGCGGAGAAGCGGAAGAGCTATCTGGGGGTGCCGGTCACGACGGTGGCGGTATTTCTGCCTGCGCTTTACCTGCTGTATGACCGGCAGATCTGCAGGAGGATGATCTGCTTTCCGATCCTGCTGCTCGCGATGGGAATCGGCTACATCCTGCCGGTGGAGATCAGAAAGCCGGGGATCATCGGCAAGGCCGGGCTGGTCCTGGTCGGGATGCTGGAGGTGCTTGCAATGATTTTCTTTATGGGATGGGATGCGGTATGAAGGAGTCGCTGCTGATCAGATTTCTGTACCGGACCGCACCGGGGAGGCTGCTGTTAAAGCCTCTGGTGCACCCGCGCGTGTCGCGACTGGCCGGTCGGTTTCTGTCCTCCGGCGCCTCCCGGTGGATGGTACCGTTTTATGTGAAAAGACACGGGATCGACCTGAGCGGCATTGAGGTGCCGGAGGGCGGTTTCGCGTCTTTTAATGCGTTTTTCACAAGAAAAAGGAGAGAGGATCCGCCCGGTGCGCTGCAGGGCCGGCTGGTCAGCCCCTGCGACGGATACCTGACCCCGGTGAACATCGGGGAGGATACGGTGTTTCATATCAAGCACACGGAATTTTCCCTGACAGATCTGCTCGGGGACCGTTCGCTTGCCGGCTGTTTCCGGGGCGGGACTGCGCTCATTTTCCGCCTGACCCCTGCGGACTATCACCGGTATTGCTATGCGGCGGACGGCCGTGTGCTGCGCCGCAGAAGGATCCCCGGAAAGCTGCACTGCGTCAGGCCGGTCGCGCTGGGGACGCTTCCGGTGTTCACACAGAACAGCAGAGAGTATGAGGTGGTCCGCACGGAGAAGTTCGGGCTCCTGGTCCAGATGGAGATCGGGGCGCTGCTCGTCGGCAAAATCCGCAGCCGCGGCATACAGCCCGGACATAACGTGGTGCGGGCGGGGGAAGAGAAAGGATATTTTGAGTTCGGGGGCTCGACGATCGTGCTGCTGCTCCGGGAGGGCGTCTGGAAGCCGCGCGCGGATGCGGGCAGAAGCCGGGAGCTCCCGGTGAGGAAGGGAGAGATTTTTATTTGAAAAAATCGTGCGAAATCAGTTGCTATATCGGTTTTTGCACGGTATACTTAAAATAACAGTGAAACAGACTGCTGACGGAAAGACAGGCAGTGACGAAAGGAGAAGAGAAGATGAATTTAGCCGGAATGATCGATCACACGATGCTGAAGGCGGACGCGCCGCGCGATGTGATCATAAGATACTGTGACGAGGCGAAGCAGTACGGGTTCGCGTCGGTCTGCGTCAATTCCTGCCGCGTGCCGCTGGTCAGGGAGCAGCTGCAGGGCAGCGGTGTGAAGGTGTGCTGTGTAGTCGGCTTCCCGCTGGGGGCGATGCTGACGGAGGCGAAGGCGGCTGAGACGAGATACGCGGTGGAGGCCGGGGCGCAGGAGGTCGATATGGTGCTCAACATCGGCTGGATGAAGGACCGCGATTACGACGCCGTGCAGAAGGATATCGAGGCGGTGCGTCAGGCGGCGGGCCCGGATGTGGTCCTGAAGGTCATCATCGAGACCTGCCTGCTGACGGACGAAGAGAAGGTGAAGGCCTGCGAGCTGTCCGTGGCGGCGGGCGCGGATTTTGTCAAGACGTCGACCGGCTTCAGCACTGGCGGGGCTACGGCGGAGGATGTCGCGCTGATGAAGAAGACCGTGAACGGAAAGGCGCTGGTGAAGGCCAGCGGCGGGATCCGCACGAACGCGGACGCGCTGCGCCTGGCGGAGGCCGGGGCGAACCGCATCGGCGCGGGGAACGGAGTGCCGCTTCTGTAAAAGGAGGCGGCCTTTTCTTCCGGATCCGGCTGGTCCGGCGGCAAACAGAAACCGCAAACAGAAACAGAAACAGGCAAACAGGGTTGTTTCACGAAGAAAATATTAAACCGAAGAAAGATTGATTTTATCGGGAGTTATGGATACTATACAAAATT
>CANRBX010000091.1 GCA_947628955.1 uncultured Lachnospiraceae bacterium
TGAACTGAAATCCGGTCACCTCGCCGTTCTCCTTTGTATTGCGAAATCCCACCGACTGAATCACTTCTCGTTCCATCCTGACCTCCTCAATCTCCCAGCAGATTTTTCAGCATGATATGCTGTTTCCTCAGGGTCTGTCCTACTTCATAGCCCGGTTCATATTTGTCCGCGCCCTCGTACTCGCTGAGCAGATAGCCGTCCCAGCCGTACTCCTGCAGGATTCGGATGATCTCCGGATAGGGGATCGTCGTCTCCCGGAAGTCGTCGCTCATGTGGATGAACTTCGCGTGGCAGCAGTATACATAGGGCAGCAGCGGGATAAGATCCTCCGGTACATTCGGCGTATAGTCCGGGGAACGCCACTCGCCCTCGGCAAATCCGGTCCGGAACACCGAAAAATCGATATTGAGCCCGAAATTCTTTGTCCCGGTCTCTTTGATGAAATCTGTAAAATCCGTCACCAGCTTCCCCTTGAGATTGGATGGCGTGTGGATCTCCGGGCACATCTTCATCCCAAGCTTTTCCGCCAGGGGCAGGGCGCCGCGGATGATCTCCCTCCAGTTCTCCACCGGATCCAGCTGGTCGTCAATGACCGGCATCTTAGTGCGCATGACCGTGAAGCCCAGACGATGCGCCAGACGGATATCCCGGCAGAGCATCTCCACCGACTCCTCCGTGGTAAGATCCCGTCCACCCAGGACATGCGAATCGATCCAGTTGCCGTACTCTACCGGCACGATCTCATATTTGTCGCAGAGCCGGAACCACTTCTCCACCCACTCATCCGTCGGATAGGGGTAGTTCTCGATATGTGTGTTCGCGAGGATCTCGATGCCGTGAGCCCCCATATCATAGAGATCCTCAAAACAGTCCTCCAGTGTCTTGGTCAGTCCGAATTCAGCTGAGTAGCTGTACAGCGCCACCCCGCGCTTCGGACCCTTCCTGTCATAATGATACATTCAGGTCCTCCTCCTAAAGATATTTTTTCAGGTTACCCAATACGACCCGGTATCCATTCGCGTACATATGGATCCCCTCGATCGTATACTCCTTTTTCAATCTTCCGTTTTCATCCGTAAGGCTTCATTGATCGCTGTTTTTCTGTGTCATCTAAAAGCCTCTGCTTTCCCTCCCCTGCCGATCCCGCCGGTCAGAGGATTTCAGTCCCCGAGTCCCACGTTTCCGCTCGTGCGTCCCTGCACGCCGTCCTCGAGCGGCAGCCATTCGAGCGCCTCTTTAATGTGCGTGTCCCAGAAGTCCCATTCATGGGCGCCCGGCGCCGTGACAAACGTGACCGGAACGCCCTGCTCCTCCAGGAACTGTACAAAATCCCTGTTCTTTTCGATCAGGAAGTCCTCCGTCCCGCAGGCCATGAAGATCGCCGGGAATTCTTTTCCCTGTGCGAGCAGCTCTTTCACGAGCACCTTCGGGTTCTTGTCAGACTTAAGCACCGCGTTCAGATCCGGCCCGAACACCGACTGCTTCCAGTCCTGACGCTCCGAGGGGAAGCGGGGATTCGGAACCTCGACCGGAAGCGTCTCGTCGACGACCAGCGCCGAGGAAAGCGCGACGATCGCGCCAAACGTATCCGAATATTTGAGCCCGTTGCGGATCGCGCCGTAGCCTCCCATCGAGAGCCCGCCGATGTATGTATCCTCCCTCTTATGGGAGAGCGGGAATGTCCTGCGCGTGAACTCCACCAGCTCCCGCCCGATGTACTCGCCGAAATAGTTTGCGGCCCACGGCTGATCGATGTAAAACATATTTTCACCCGACGGCATGACCACACAGAGATCCTTCTCCGCCGCCCAGCGGGCGATCCGTGTCCCGTACAGCCAGTCCGTGTCGTCCCCTACGATCCCATGCATAAGATACAGGGTCTTATAGGGCTTCCCTTCCTCGCGCCGCGGCGCGTCCCCCATGTAGGACTTATCCGTCGGGAGAATGACGGTCAGCGGAACCGTCCTTCCCAGAGTCTCCGCCATGAAACTGATCCTAAATACTGCCATGATGTCCCTCCTCACTTATGATATTTCCAAAACATCTTACCATACATAAAAGGGATTTTCAATTTTCAATGTAGCAAAGTTGAGATATGTAATGCTGATGCTTTTCCTTCATCAGGACAGACCTGATAAAATTATCTTATTTCGGGAAATGTTTGACGGCCAGCCCGTTTCATCGTAAAATAGAATTGCAAAAAGGCGGCGAATATAGAAATTGGGCATATTTTCCGTCTGCCTTGCATATAATTTCCATTATATGCAAAGGAGGCCTGAAATATGCCATTTGAAGAAAGAACAGAAACTGCTGCCGGCGGGCCGGACAAGACCCCCGCCCAGCCAACAGACAATCCTCATGACAAGGGTTATAAGAGTGTCCTCAAAAACCGTCGCGTGCTCCTGCACATGCTGCGGAAGTACACGGATTTCAAATGGGCCTGGGAGGTCCAGGAAGAGAACCTCGAATTCGAGGACAAGGAATTTATCACGGAGCAGTTCCGTACATATGAGTCTGACCTGATCTGCCGGATTCGCCATGGAGAACAGGAAATCTATCTCTTCCTGCTGATGGAACTGCAGTCAGGGATGGATTTCACGATGCCGTTCCGGCTGTTGGTTTACATGGTGAACATGTGGGAGCAGTACTTCCGCAACGTGCCGGAGGAGGTGCGGGAGCGGAAAGACTTCCATCTCCCGGTCGTGGTTCCGATGGTTCTCTATAACGGGAAGGACAACTGGACGGCCCAGCGCCGGTTCCGGGACTATCTGCGGGACGGGGATTCTTTCGGGGAATATGGAGTGAATTTCCAATACGCCCTGATCGACGTGCGGCGGCTGGCGAAGGATCTAATCCTGAACACCAACACAGTAATTGACAACATATTTTATCTGGATCGTGCAAAAGGAAAAGAGGATTTTCTGCGCGCGGTGGAGGAAATGATGGACCGCGTGGCGGAACTGCCCGCGGACGAGAAGAACCTGATGGAAATCTGGTTTGCGCATGTGCTGGAAGGAAGATTCGGCAAGAAGGAGCAGGATTTCATCCGGCAGTGCTTCCAGAAGGGAGAGAAGAAAATGATCAGCGGATTCGAACAGATCGTAATCGAAGAAAAAGAGAATGCCAGAAAAGAAGGCATGGAGCAGGGCATCGAACGAGGCATCCGGCAGGGCATTGAACGGGGCGCGAGCCGTGAAAAAGAGCACGGAATTCAAGTTCTGTTGAAAACCTGCAGAGAATTTGGGCAGTCGGCGGAGACCGCCGCTGAGAAGCTTGTGCAGAGTTATGATCTTCCGGCAGAAGAAGCCCGGGAGCTTGCAGAGCGATACTGGAAGAATGGATGAAGAACACCAGGTGCGTTCCTGAAAAAATTGTCCTCTAATTCAGAGGGCAATTTTTATATCCGTTTGTGCGGCGCAATCCGAAAGTGATTCCGCTCAGGGATATCATCAGAATATATCCTTCAGGACTCTGCGGTCATCTCGCCCCGCTCCCACTCTGTCAGCTCTGGCAGCTCAAGCGTAATGCGCTTCTCCAGCCAGCACTCGGCAAGCTCCGTCCATTTTGCCGTATCCCGGTTGATCCGGGACTTCACTGCAAGAGCCGACATGGAGCTGTTCTCCGGCCGGCCCTGTGCAGACTATGTCCGCTCTGCGCAGTTTATTACCTTTATCCTATCATGTTCTCCGAACATGATACCCTCCTGGGGATGCGCACAGTTCGGTTCTGTGAACTGTCCCGCTTCGCGGGGCATACATGAATGAACCCGATTTTCAATCAGCCCTTGACCGCACCCACGGTAATACCTTTTACAAAGTAATCCTGGAAGAACGGATAGATGACCAGGATCGGCAGGATCGCGAGCATTGCCGCCGCCATGCGCGCTGTCTCTGCCGGCAGCGCGGCAACATTGCCGCCGCCAGTCATCAGATACCGCGTGTTGGAGCTGATCGCATTCAGGATGTTCTGGATGCCATATAATCCCTGGTTGTCGATATAGTACATACCGTTCTGCCAGTCGTTCCAGTAGGCCACCGCCACCATCAGGCCCAGCGTGGCGATGATCGGCTTGGACAGCGGTACGACGATCTTAAAGAAGATCCCGAACTCGGAAGCGCCATCCAGCCCCGCGGACTCCAGAAGCTCCGGCGGGATGTTGCTCTGGAAGTAATTCTTCACCATCGTGATGTAAAACGCGTTCGTCAGCAGGCTCGGCACAATATAGGCGAACAGTGTGTTCTTGATGTGGAACGTCTGGGAGTACATGATGTACGTCGCCACCAGGCCGCCGTTGAACAGCATCGTAAAAATAACGTAGAAATTCAGCAGCCGCCCAAACGGAAGTCCCGGACGGGAAAGCATATAGGCGAATGCCATCGTAATCAGGATACAGGCGAGGACGCCGATCACGGTCACGACGATCGTGATCACATAGCCTTTGCCGAACAGGCCGATCCTCCCGAACAGATACTCGTATGCCGCCAGGGAGAACTCCTTCGGGATCAGGCGGTAGCCGTCGTTGACCGCGCTGCTCTCGGAAGTGAAGGACGCCATGACCAGCAGCCAGAACGGTATGATCGCCAGAACGCTGACGATTATAAGCACGATATGAGATACGGCCAGAAAACCTCTGTTTTTCTTCATTTCATTTCCCTCCTAGAATAACGCGTCTTCCTTGCTGAGTTTCCTCACCAGGGCATTGAAGACCACGATCGTGATAAAGCAGACAATGGACTGGTAAAATGCAGCCGCGGATGAAAGCCCGATATCACCGTTCTGCAGCAGGGCACGGAATACATAGGTATCGATCGTATCCGTCACATTATAGAGCATTCCCTGGTTCCTCGGCACCTGGTAGAACAGGCCGAAGTCCGAGCGGAAGATGCGCCCCATCGACAGCGTGACCAGCATGATCGCGGTCGGCTTCAGCAGAGGCAGCGTGATGTAGCGGATCTGCTGCAGCTTCGTGGCCCCGTCGATCTCCGCCGCCTCAAAGTATTCATCCCCGAGTCCGACCAGTGTCGACAGGTAGATGATCGTGCCGTAGCCGATCATGCGCCACTGGTTCACGAAGGTCAGGATGAACGGCCAGTACTTCTTGGTCGAATAGAAACGGATACTCTTGAGTCCGAAGGCGTTCAGCACACTGTTGATGATGCCGGTGCGGTCGCCGAGGAACGCATAGGCCAGATAGGATACCACTACCATCGACATCAGGTACGGCAGCAGGATCAGCGTCTGGTAAACCTTCTTTGCCATCTTGGAGCGGACTTCGTTTAAGAAGATCGCCATCGAGATACTGCAGACCAGATCCAGGGCGATGAACGCCAGGTTATAAAGGATCGTATTGCGGGTGATGACCCACGCGTCCTTCGTTGCAAACAGAAATTCAAAGTTTTTCAGTCCTGCCCATTCGCTGCCCCAGATGCCCAGATCATATTTATAGTCCTTAAACGCGATCAGCAGGCCGTAGAGCGGCATATAGTTGTTGATAAAGATATAGATCAGTCCCGGAAGTCCGAGAATAAACACCGGGATCCATTTTCTCATCTTGACTTTGCGGGATTTCTTATTCACAGTCATTGCCTGGTTTCCCATTTTCAGACCCTCCTTTTAAAAAAGGGGCGGCGCATCGGCCGCCCCTGTTCACTCAGGTATTTATGATTCCTGTGCTGCCAGCCACTCGTCGAGCTGCCTCTGATTTTCCGCTATGATCTCATCGATCCCGGCTGCCTTCAGGCTGTCGATGAATTCCGGATAGATCGTGTCGAAATCGACAACGCCGCAGCTTAATGACGGACCATACTCGGAGACAACCGCCGTGACGGCCGATACCTGTGTAGAGACGCTTGACGGATCAAACGAGTAGCCAAGGAACCTGGAAACATTTGCCTTCTCCGGCCCCAGGGACTCCACCGTCTCATAGAAATCCTCGGTCAGCGGATCCAGTACAGGAAGCTCTGCCTCGTCATTGAACAGAGGAATGAATGAGCCATAGCCGACGGAAGAGGAATCCACGCCATCCGGATAGGTCAGCTCTCTGCTGTTTTCCGTCTTCACGTAATGCACACCCTCGATACCATACCTGTACAGGGTCAGCAGATCGATGTTGCTGTAAAGAAGCTCAACGAATTTCACCGCTTCCTCTGCATGTTCGGAAGTGCTTGGAACACCCCAGCTCGCGTTGATGACGCCCGTGGTGTCAAGATACGTGTCGCCGATAATGACGGCGCCGATGTTTCTGCCGGTCATCGTTTTCATAAATGCTTCGGATGTACCTGTGCCGTATGCGCCGACGCTGCTGAAGCACTGTCCCTGCGCGATGGAATCGTAGGTCACATAGCCGTTGCTGATGGAATCCGGCACAACATATCCGTTTTCATACCACTCCTGGTGCGTACGGCTCTGCTTCTGATATTCCTCCGTTTCGTACCAGTCGACCACCTCTGTGCTGTTCTCGGGATCTATCACCACGCCATAGGACGCGTAAGTGCTGTCGCCAAGGCCCTCGTATATGATGCCGTAGTTGCGCTCGGTGTTGACGCCGTCTCCCATCGTGAACGGATACATCGGCATGCCGCTGTCCACAATCTGCTGGAAGATATCTGTCAGCTCATCCTCGGAATCGAGGTGCTCCGGAATGTCTATGTTGTATTCCTCCGCCAGGTCCTTGTCATAAAAATAAGCCGCGCCGACAGCCGTGTAGAAACTGCCCGGATAAGCATAGATCTCGCCGTTTACCGTACATGCCTTCAGCAGGTCGCCGGCCTTGGATGACAGTACTTCCGAGTTGTTGACGTATTCCGTGATCGGCTGCAGCAGCCCCTCATTCACCAGAGTGATCGGGGAGGTCAGCAGGCCTGTGCAGGTCAGGTCGATCTGCTCGCCGGCAGCCACCTGCAGTCCCAGCTTGGTAGCCATCTCACTGATCGGCACCGTCAGGAAATGAACATGCACTCCGATCTCCGCCTCCGTGATCTCGTTCATCGCGTCCTCCACCATCTGGAGATCCGCATCGTCAAATCCGTAGTTTATCGTCTCGACGACGATATTTGTGATGTCCCCTTCTGCCGCGTTTGCCACGCTGAAGGTGCTCATGCTTCCGGCTGCCAGTGCAGCTGCCGTACAAACTGCCACAAATCTTCTCTTCATTTTCTCATCCTCCATACTATTTTTGTGTTTCGCTTTTGATGAACCCATTATATCCTGTATGGATGACGGAAAATAGGAGAATAATGATGTGAATATGGACAAAAATGACTAAAGGGCTGCTGTAGAATAGTCGTCAGGTTGCCATTAATCCGACGAATATTCTGCAGCAGCCCCATCTGACTGTCAGTCTGCGCTCTCACGGTGTGCATTCCGGTACTCTGTCGGAGACTGCCCCGTGCTTTTCCTGAACACGCGCGTGAAGTAAGCGTAGTCCGCATAGCCGGTCATGTCGGCCACGATCTTCACAGGCAGCTCCGTCTCGCGGAGGATGCGTTTGGCCGTGGTGACCCGGGCCTGAATGATATATTCCATGATGGACATGCCGGTTTTTGCCTTGAACGTGCGCATCAGGTACTGCGGATTAAAATGCAGCTCCTCTGCAATGTCCGCCACGGCGATATTGTCCACCATATGCTCCCGCACATATTTCTTGACCTCCTGCTCCACGTCGCGTTCCTTCCCGCCGCGCGCTTCCTGACCCATCGTCTCGTCGTTCAGTACCGTCCAGGCCTCGCCCAGACTGCCGCTCTCCCCCGCGTCCACCGCCTCCATTTTGGCCACGAGCTCCGTCAGCACGCGTTCAAACTCCTCATAGTCGATCGGCTTGAGGATATAGTCGTAGCAGTTGAGCTGGATCGCCTTGCGCATATAGGAAAATTCCGGGTGGCAGGTGACGAAAATACAGCTCAGCTTTATCTGCTGTCCGCGCAGCCACTCCAGCAGGCGCAGGCCGGAGCCGCCCGGCATCTCGATGTCGCAGATCAGGATATCGGTCTTCTCCTGTGTGATCACGCGGATCGCCTCCTGCATGCCCGACGCGCGGAAAGTTCTGCGCACGCCGCAGCGTCTCCAGTCCACATTCTTCTCCAGAGCCTCGATCGTTCTCGGCTCGTCGTCCACCAGTATCGCATTGTACATAAGCTCACCCCATTTTCTGCGGAAGATAGATTTCGATCAGCGCCCCGCCCGAAGGAACATTCTTAATATGAAGCTCCACATCTCCTCCGTACAGGATGTCCATGCGCTCGATCGCATTCTGGATCCCCACGCCGAGCCGGTCGGAGTATTCCCTCGTCTCGAGGAACTGATTGATCTGCTGAAGAGTCTCCTCGTCAAAGCCGTCCCCGGTATCCGAGATGATCAGTTTCAGTCTTTCCTGCTCCACCCCGGCATATACGCGGATAAAGGAAATGCCGTCACTCTTCATCCCGTATTTCACACAGTTCTCAACAAAGGTCTGTAAAATCAGCGGCGGGATCAGCAGATCCTTCGCCTGCTGGCCCCACTGCACCAGATAGTCGAAGCGATCCCCATAGCGCATCTTCTGAATCTCCAGATAATTCTCCACATGACGGAGTTCCTTCTCCACCTCCACAAAATCGACGCGCAGATTCACAATATAGCGGAAATACCTGGTCAGATACAGGATCATCTTCTTCACCAGCGGAAACTCGTCCTCGCCGCAGGTGTACATCATGTTCAGCGCATTGAGGATAAAATGCGGCCGTATCTGCTGGCTGATGTATTTCAGCTCCGTCCTCTGCTCGCGGATCTTGGAGATATAAAGCTTTTCCTCCAGCTCATTGAGCTGGTCCATCGTTGTATTGATCCGCAGCGCCAGGCGGTCCAGCTCATCCCAGTTTTTCTTCAGCTCCAGCGGGATCCGGTACTCCCTGTCGCCCTCGCCGATGTGCTGCACCGCGCGGTCAATCTCGCTGAACGGGACCGCCATCCGCCTCTGCAGCCAGGCGATATAGACCGGCATCGACAGGACGCACAGCAGCGTGATCAGGATCAGCAGCACGCTGGGCAGAGGAAGGCTGGAATAGAGGCTCCTGGCCGGGATAAGCGTCCCCAGCGATATTCCGCTCGAGGCCTCCGTCTGAAATCTGTAATAAATGCCCTTTTCGGTCTTCAGGCGCTCCTGTCCGTCCGCCCCTGCTACCGCCTTATCGAGCACATCATCGGTAAGGCTGCTGTGCTTTTCACGGTCGATCAGATAGGCGGTCCCCGGCAGCTCTTCTTTCAGGCCGAGCATCTTTTCCACATCCGAAACTGCGATCCAGACCGCGCCGTAATAGCTGCCGTAATTTTTGATATTCAGCAGATAATCCTCTCCCTCGATCCGCCCGATCTGCCAGCAGTTCAGTTCCGTCTCTCCGCTGCGCACCAGGTCGCGCATATACTGCTGCATGGAAAACTTTCTTGTATTGTCAAAAAAGAACAGGCGGTCAATGTTGGAAAAATAGGAGCAGGCCCCCTGAATCACATCATACGACCGCTGCAGCTCCTTCACCCAGGTGTTCGCACTCACCCAGTCTGAAAGATAGGCTTCCCTCGGCGTATCCTCCGTCAGATTTTTCATGTGCTTGAAGCTCTCGTCTTCGCTCCAGTAACGGATATAGGCGTTGTCAACCTGGACGAGCTGATTGTCCAGCTGGTTCACGGAGATCTGCAGCATATTTTTGTCGCTGTCTATGATCCGTCCCTGCATCGTATAGAAACTGAAAAACGACAGGATCACGGTAAACAGCAGAACAAGAATAAAAATGATCTGCGGGATGCGGATGATCCGCCTGATGATCGATTTGAATTTTCCCTGCTCTGTCACCTGTTCCATAGGATCACCTGTTCCTTTTCATTTTTTAATGTTAAACATTAAATTTTTATTGACAAACATAATCTATAGAGATAACATATGTACAAAATAAAGCCTGTAAATCGAAATAAACTGCAAACAAACGTAAATGTCATTTCCGGAGGTGTTTCTTATGACGTTTATTCAAAAGCTTACCGATCAGCGGTTTGCGCAGTCGGCTGCCCGGTTCATGCGCTCCGTCTGCTGGCTTCTGATCGGCTTACTCGCCCTTTGCACACTCCTCAGCTTTATGGGACGACAGACCTTTTTTCTGCATACGAAGGACGGGAGTTTTGAAAATGCGATCTGCGCGGAAGAAGATCACGCCCCGCAGTCCCGCGGCATAACGGTAGGCACAGACGACGATATCCATGTATGGGCGGACGGCAGCGGCCGGATCGGCCCGGCAGTACGGATCGGGCTGTCGCTCATGTATGCCGTCCATACGATCCCGGCCATGCTCGCCTTCTGGTTCCTGAGCTGCGTCTTTTCCAACATAAGTGA
Source organism: uncultured Lachnospiraceae bacterium (assembly GCA_947628955.1). Taxonomy (GTDB): domain Bacteria; phylum Bacillota; class Clostridia; order Lachnospirales; family Lachnospiraceae; genus Choladousia. The sequence goes on from CANRBX010000091.1 coordinate 10,355, forward strand.
GGGCCGGATCTTCACGGACCGCAATGCCGCCTGTCTGCTCTACTATGGGCTGCTTCAGATCTTCGCTGCCGTTTTCGTTCCATTCTTCAGACTGCTGCTCTGTCCGGTCGTCAGCCTGATCTCCGGCAATCAGATGTCCGTTTCCACGGGACAGAACATGCTCGGCACGCTGATTCCCGGCATTGCTTTTCTTGTGGCCGCATACATTATCCATTACGGAGTAAATCTGCAGGACGAGGTGGATCACACGCTATGATTATTATTCGACTGGACCGGGTACTGGCGGACAGAAAAATGCGGCTGAATGATCTGGCCGCCCAGGTCGGCATCTCCAATGTCAATCTCTCATACCTGAAAACCGGCAAGGTGCGGGCCATCCGTTTCAGTACGCTGGACGCGATCTGCCGTGTGCTGAACTGCCAGCCGGGGGACATCCTTGAATATGTGGATGAGGAACCTCCCATGACTTAAGAACTGCTCCAATGTGCTCGTCATCCGATCCTGCACTGTTCTGTGCTGCTCTTATCTTCCAAACGGTTCTTCTGCACAGGGCAGTTCATACAAAGTATCCGGATCGATGTCCAGGCAGGCCGTACCGTCCCGGTTTCCCTGGATATCCCATGCAAGCGTGTCGTTCAATACGGTACAAGTATCCATAAAAACATTTATATCTTTTAGCGGCCGGAATACTTCTTTTTCAAGTATTGACTGTGCATTGTAGCATACAATCTTGCCATCTTCAAAGTATACAAATATGGAATAGTTTTTCATCGGTATTACCTGAACTACTTTCGGAAACATCAGATCACCCTCCATTCTCCTCCGTAATCTCTGCCTGAATTATAACATGGTTTATTTCATTAAAAAACCCCATAAATCAGGTCTCGTATATGTCTTCTTTCCGTTCATGGAAAACAGGGGAAACACGAACTGAAAACAGAACGGTTTCCCCTGCGACAAACGATTTCTTTTAATTATCTGCGGTACGATACATTAATACCTGCGGAAGCGTCCGACCCTCGTCAGGCGGTCAGGCACACGCGGCACTGTCCCCAGCGTGCGCACGATCGCTCCCTCCGGGCATGCCCCCTGGCACTTCCCGCACTTCGTGCAGTCGATGTCCTCGATCATGTGGATGTACCCCGGCAGTCCCTCGATCAGGTCG
>CANRBX010000092.1 GCA_947628955.1 uncultured Lachnospiraceae bacterium
TCTTCCACGATCGGTTTCTTCAGTTCCACTTTTGCCATGAAATGGTGCACCTCCTTGTAGATTTGTGTACCGCCGGACATTCCCGGATGACATGCGGCAGGAAGCGTCTTTCATATTTTAACATGACAAGGCCTTTTCTGTCGCATAAAAAATGCCCTACTGTCAGACAGAGGGCATAATAAATCATGCTTGAAATTCATCCTCCTCGGCAGGCGATCGCTCATTATACCTCTCGGCACCTGCTGTCTACGGCAGTCATCTTGGATAAGATACCATACTTTTCCCATTTTTGTCAAGCCGTTTTTTATCCTTTCAGCGCTCCGCTCATCAGTCCATTTTCAACTTTATCCTGAAAAAATATGTATAAAATGATCACAGGTATTGTCGTCAGGCAGATACCGGCCATACTCGCGCTGTAATCAGTACTGTATTCTCCAAAAAATGCCAGCAGGCCCATGGAAATTGTCCCTTTTTCTTTATCCGTAATAAATATGAGCGGAAACAGGAGATTGTTCCATACCTGAATAAAATTGAAAATAGATACACTTATAATTCCCGGAACAGACAGCGGAAGTACCATCTGAAAAAATACCTGGTATATACTCGCTCCGTCAATTATCATCGCTTCTTCAAGTTCCGTCGGAATGCTGTTCATAAATCCTGTTAATATCAGTATCGTCATCGGAAAACAAAATGCCGCATACAGCATAACTAAAACCGGGTAATTATTTATTATTCCCATTTTCCCAAATATATAAGACAGGGGAATCAATACGGCCTGGATCGGGATCATCATTCCCGAAATAAACAACAGATAGAGTTTTGACTTTCCGATAAAATGAAACCGGGACAGAATGTAAGATGCCATCGCTCCAAACAAACCTGCAGCGCACAATGTCCCTGCCGCAAGAATCAGTGTGTTCAAAAAATATCTTCCTATATTGCCTACACGCCATGCAGTCAGGTAATTCTCAAACCTCAGTTTTTTAGGCAGCGCCGTAAAAGATGAGAATATTTCCAGATTTCCTTTAAAGGAGCAGAAGATTGAAAATACCAGAGGATATACATTGATAAGCGCTATCAGGAAAAATACGGCAAATGCTATATAATATCCAACCGACTGTTTCTTTCTCATACTTCTATCCCCCTAATATTCAATGCTTTCACGCCGATTCATAAGCTTCAGGCTGAAAAGTGAAATCAGAACACTCAATACAAAAATAATTGTTGCTATCGCGCTTCCGATTCCATAATGTCCGTAACGATACGCTTCGTTATACATCATTAACGCAGGAACAATCGTAGAATTTCCTGTTCCCCCGGTCGGTGTTAAAATATACACGGTGTCAAATATTTTCAGAACACCGGTAATTACCATAATCACAGACATTTTCAGCGGCTCCCACAGCATCGGTATATATAGATGCCATATTTTTTTCCATCCTGTGGCGCCGTCCAGCATACCGGCCTCAATCACTGTATCCGGAATAGAGGTCAATCCTGCCAGACAGATAATCATGTAGTATCCTACACTGGTCCACGTGCTCACTACGATCAGGCAAAACAATGACGTAGCCGGATTTACCAGCCATTGCCTGGTCAGTTTATCAAGTCCTGCCCGGATCAGCAGACTGTTCAGTATCCCTTTTTCAGTAGGGAAATAAATAAAATTCCAGAGAAGCGCCACTGCCGTTACTGACAGGATCATCGGAATAAAAAAAGATGCCTTGAAAAATCTCTGTCCCCATTTAAAATGATGAATCAAAAGTCCAAGCCCAAATCCGATCGGCACCTGCAATAATACACTTATTACCATGTAAATCAGCACATTCAACAGAGACTTGAGAAATGTCCCATTGCGAAACAGATCCAGATAATTTTTTATACCCACAAATTCAAGTGGAACCGCCTGAATACCAGGCCAGTCATGAAAAGAGAAAAAAATGGACATCGCGACTGGAAGCACTTCAAAACACAGATAAATTAATACTGCCGGCATCAGGAACAAAATAATTGTCTTTTTATTTCTTCGTATCTTCTCCATGGAATCTTCCCCCTGTTACATTCAAAGCCCGTCATGTTCATTGCGCTGTGCAGCACACGATGCTCTCCTTCCATCGTGAGGGAGAGACTGCAGTCCCTCCCTCACGATGGAATAACTGTCAATACCGATAACTACGGGCGATTTGCATCAATATCGGCCTGGATCGCTGCAGCTGTGTCCTCTGCGGAATCAGATAACATCATATTCAGGATTCCGTTTCTGGATACATCTACCAGCGTCGGGCAGGTGTCATAATCAAAATACTCGCCTACTGATTCTGTAATCGTCCCCGTATAATCGACCATATCGCTGAAAAGCTGCGGCGCATTCTCAGGAGCCGTAATATTCTTGTACGGGGCCACACGCATTGCAGCATCCATGCGCTCCTGAATAGCTTCCGGTGTCGTCATATACTTTACCAGCTTCAGGGTTGCCGCTTCCTGCTCTTCACTCATAGTGCCGGAAAACATCCAGCCAGATGTATAAATGACCCGCGTATTCTCAAATTCAGGTTTATCCTCAAAATATGGGAACGGGAAGAACGAGATATCGTCCAGAATCTCGGATTCTGAATCCAGCATTTCCGGGATAATCGGACTGGAATGTGAAATCATCGCAACCTCTCCGGTCAGGAACTGGTTCATTTGTGTATTATAATCCATCCCTTCGAAGCCCTCTGCAAATGCGCCTTTTTCCTTCAGATCCTTTGTGATCTGCAGGCACTCTACCACATCAGCATCTGTCCATTTTTTCTCACCGGTACCGAGCTGAATGATTCCTTCTGCCCCAATGCGTTTCGCCAGAATATTGTTGAAGATATGTCCCATTACCCACGTGTTCTTGCCCCCAACACCGAACGGCGTGATACCGGCAGCATTCAGTTTTTCAATCGCATCATAAAGATCATCCATCGTCTCAGGCGTTTCGCTGATTCCTGCCTTTTCAAATAACGCCTTGTTGTAAAAAATTGCATCTACATTCAACTCATTTGGAAGCGCATAAATGCCGTCCACCCCATATGCACTCAGATCGTAGGTTGCAAGTGCTCCGTCCAGAAATGTATTTTTCCATGCTTCGTCCGCATTCAGGGCATCGGTAAGATCCAGAAGCACTCCATTTTGAGCCCACTCTGCCAAGCCGGCAATCGCAGGATAATAAAAAATGCTTGGTGTTTCACCGGTAGACAACGCCACCTTCAGTTTGTTATTATAGGCTGCTTCCTCATAAATCGAGTCATTTTGAACCTCAACATCCGGATTTTCCTCCATAAACTCTGCAATTTGGTTTTCATAAACTCTCGCAATAGGAGTATCTCCGCTATCGCGGCTCATAAATGTAATCTTTACTTTGCCCTCCGCCGCAAGAGACGGTATAGCAATACTCATCCCTATCACTGCAGCCATTACCGTGCCTAACAGCATCTTCCCTTGTTTCATTTGTAAAACCTCCTTTTATTATTTTCTATTCAAAACAAATGGCACACATACCGTGACCATTTATTTTTTCAATTTCAAAGCAGAGCCGATTTCCCTGCTGGCAGAACGAAAGCTCTTTCATATCCGGCACAGAATACACTGCCGACACCGTGTGTTTGGCTTCCATGTCTATTTTTAGTCCATAGAGCGGAATCACATCCTCCACAATCTCCAGATTTTTACATTTTTTTACCGGAATGTAATGAAGTACATGCAAAATCTCTCTGTTTTCCTCTTTTTGCTCCAGTAATGTGACCTGAACTGTAGACGGCCCATCATGGCGCACCAGACGCTCCGGCAGGAGTCTCTCCAATTCATTTGCTATCAGCTTTTTGTACCAGGACGGCGCCCAGTTCTGATATGTAGTAAAAACCGGATGTATGAAATATGCTGTATTCTCCGTCTCAACTATTCCCGGATAGGCTTCCCTTCTTCCAGACGGCGAATGAAGATGCGAGCAGAAATGCTCATATGTCCTGTTAAAAACCGGAGGGATTACATTTGCTACGTATTTTGCATCAGCTGCATCTACCAATGTGCCGCGGTCGTACATCACATGCTCCGCATCCTCCAGGCCCTTAGCCAGATGACCCTTCGGCCATATAAAATCCGGGCTGTAAGGTGCTTCCCCCTTATATATCACCTGCAAAGAAGGAACGGCAAAACGGCTTCCTTCCGTATTTAATCCGGATCGGAAACTGGCAAGAATTTTTCCTCCGGTGCGAAGATATGCTTCAAGCTTTTTCCCGAATTCATCATTCACAGGAATTACATCCGGGAGAACCAGAAGGCGGAAGCGCCCAAAATCACATGTACTGTCAATAAAATCAAATTGATATCCCAGTTCCGTCAGCATTCTTGCAACACCTTCAGATGCCCCCACAATCTGTCCTGCGGCGCCGGTTGCAAAAAACTCTTCAGCAGTAAACACACCTATTTCTGTTCGCGGAACTGCACCCCTGCACCATGGCTCTTTCTTCTCTACAGATCCATATATCCTCCCAATCTGACGGTACATATCAGGATTCAGCTTTCCCCAGTAATCCATCTGATCCCCGATCGTGCACTTACAGCCCTGCGCCAGCATGGAAAATACCTCATATTCCATTGCTGCCTCATTCCGAAATGCATGAAAATCTCCCCACTCTGTATGAAAGCGGCTAGTCAGGCCCAGACACTCTTTCCCAAAATTCCTCATATATTTTGCTGAAACGGGAAAATCCATATACCCCCATTCAACGCCCGGAAGGGATTCAAATGAATAATATGAATAGTCCCCTGCCACCGGCTTGTCCAGATAGCCAACGTGCCCCTTGTTATAGCAGACATGGAAATCCGGATTAAATCTTTTTGCAAACACTGTGAGATCATGTACCATATCATAATACGTCCATCTTGCAAATCTCTGACGGTCTGCTGCAGAGGCCGGATCAAGTCCCTGCTCCCTCATTATCTTCTGACAGGCTGGACAGCAGCATTCGTTCATAAAAGCTGCGTCGTACCATACGCCATCCGCTTCTATCGTTTCAAGTACTTCTCCAAACTGATCTTTCAGGAAATCACGATACCCCGTATTTACACAGAGATTTTTGTAAAATCCTGCTTCAAAATATCCTTTCCCTTTATAATCCTGCAGGGAACCATTTGCATCTATGCAGATCCACTCCGGATGTGCATCGGCCACCCGTTTATTCCAGCGGATCGTTGTGTACAGATTCACCTGAATTCCCCGACTGCGGCATGCCTGCGTTTGTTCGCGAAGAAGATCCCGGTGTCTGAGTCCGGGATGAACCATTTCCGGATAACGTCTGGAATCATAATAGAGATTTCCGTGATGCCCACAGGAAAAAAGTGTGACAGAATTTACATGCGCCATTTCAAGAGTATCTGCAAACTCTTCAGCATCAAACTCAGCACATACATCAGCAATTTTTTCACTTGTGTGAAAATCCAGATGAATCTGCCTAAAAGGGATTTCTTTTTCTGCCATGTTTATTCCTCCTGTCTGATTTCTGGATTTATCATATCATTTCAGATTTTCATCGTGAATGTATTTTTTTTGGTTCCGTGGGAAATATTTTGGTTTTATGATATATAATTCGAATAAAAAAAGCCGAACCAAGGCTATCTGTCTGCTTTTCTTTCGTGCATTTCATCGAATATTTTAGAGCAGGCATAGCTTTGTATCAGCTTTTTATGAAACAGGTTACTTCATCTCTTCCTGATATTTCGATGGAGTAATCCCATAGTATTTTTTAAAATTTTTACTGAAATAGTAAACGTCTGAGTACCCTACCGCCTCCGAAATCTCAGCCAGCGTCCTTTGTGGAGATTCCCTCATCCATTCACAGGCCTGTCTCAAACGTACCATAGTGAGATATCGGCTCAGAGAGCAGCCGCATTCCTTTTTAAATATATTGCTCAGGTAACTGGCGTTAACCCCCACCGCATCTGCCACAAGACTCAGGCCGAGTTCCTGTCGGCTGTAGTTCTGATCAATGAATCTGCGCGCATCGTCAGCTTTCCGTCTTGTCGCGGTCATCTTATGTCCCTCTATGAGGAATCTGCCCTTTTTCAGCTGCTCGAACAAAAGAGTCAAAATCTCCTGCACGCTTCCGCTATCCTGCATGGCAGCAAGCAGGCTCTGATCCGTCTGCGAAGAAAAATCAATCCCAAGATCCGCCATATAAAGAGATACGTGTACCAGTATATCGACTGCAAAATAAGAAGCGATCTGTGGGAGTACGTTTTCTCTCTCCATTTTTTCAAAATAAGAGGCCGTCATACTGAGGAACTGCGAGTATTCGTTTTTCCGCAGCAGAGAAACCAGGCTTTCTGGTTCATAGGCTGCCGTCTGGAGGAACTGCATGATATTGACCGGCTCATAAATACAAATCTTTCCCTGAGCAGCACCTCGCTTCCCTGCCGCATATGCTTCCTGATATGCTTCCCTGAGTTCGCTCATGCCCTGATGTACCATGCTTCCTCCACCCCAGAAGCATCCTTTCTGGTTCATCACTTCCTGCAAATACGTACACAAAAGCTGCAGCTGATATTCTGATTTCTCATCTCCCCAAAGAAGAAAAACATAATTCCGATCCAGCTCAAGCTGCTCATATTCAGGAAAATAGTCCTGAATCATTTCTTCAACTTCAAATATCTGTTCCGTTCCTTCTTCTCTGTTTCGAAATCCCAGAATCAGAAGCACCCAGTAATTCCTTGGTATAATATCCAGATCCCTCCATAACTTTTCATCTGCTCCGGATGAGGCCAGTCCGGAAATCTGCTCAAGCAAAAACTGCTGTTTTTGTTTCTGAGTAATCTCAGCCTGCATTTTTTTAATCGACTGCTCCTGCTTTCGGAAATGTTCCAGATTGTCACAGCATTTTTTCAGTTCATTTTCCAGCTCCGATGGATTTACCGGTTTAAGGACAAAACTGACAGCCCCGAAAGCTAATGCCTGTTTGGCATATTCAAATTCCCCATATGCCGTAAGGATAATCACCTGTATGTGAGGTAATGCCGCTTTTGCCCTTTCAGATACTTCAATTCCGTTTAAATACGGTATATTGATATCCATAATCAGAATATCCGGCTTTTCACTCAGAATCTTTGAAAGTGCTTCCTCACCATCTTCCGCCTCGCCTGCCACTGTCAGCCCAAGCCGTTCCCAGTCAATCATCTTCCTGACCAGCTTTCTCTGCAACGGTTCATCATCCACGATAAAAACTTTCATCCTTCTGATCCTCCCCTCTGAAACCGGCCGGCACCCTGATAGTCGCTATAGTGCCTTCATCCGGGGTACTCTCTATTGTGAGTCCGTAATTCCTGCCAAAGTAGAGCTGGAGCCTTTGCTGGACATTTACAAGGCCATAGGAATACCGCTTGCCATCATATCCACCGCTCATTATCCTGTCCTTTTTTTCTTTTGGAATTCCCACACCATTGTCTGTCACCTGCAGAATTACCTGTGTCTCATTTTTCCATCCTCTGACCGTCACCTTCCCTTTTCTTTTCATTTTCTTTATCCCATGATAGATAGAATTTTCTATCAACGGCTGCAAAGTCAGCTTGACAATCCATTCTTTACGAATTTCAGACGCAATGTCTATCTCATATTCAATCTTTCCTTCATACCGTATCTTCTGAATCTGAATATAATTTTCAATATTCACTATCTCCTGTTCAATCGGAACCAGTGTCTTTCCATCACTCAAAGAGGTTCTGTAAAACATACTGATTGCATGGATCATTGTGAACGCCTCTTCCGAGCATTCCATGCGGATAAGTGCAGAGACACTGTTCAGCGTATTGTATAAAAAATGTGGGTTGATCTGAGCCTGTAACGCCGCAAGTTCAGATTTTCTTTTTTCTCTCTGTTCCCGATAAACCTGTTCTACTAACTGTTGAATCTGCTGGGCCATTTTGTTGAATTCCTCCGACAGCATACCGACCTCATCCTTATATTCAATCGGCACACTCGCAGTTAATTCGCCTCTCCCAAACCGCTCCATTGTATTGGCAAGCCTTGTCAATGAACCTGTCACGCTGTGCGCAATCCGGATACTGAACCAGGTTCCCATAAGAATAACAAGCGCTCCAAGTACATATAAAATCCGAACAATCGTATCCCCCTGCTGCATCAATTCTCCCACTGGTACGATTCCTATCATTACCCAGTCGAGCTTAGGAATAATATCAGATGTTATCAGACATCTTTCTCCATTAATTCGAAAGACTTTTCCCTCCTTATGATCCTTACAAGCCCATAAGTAGAATTCCTCTTTTCCGATATATTGAGAACTGTCTTCATTATCTCTGATCTTGCTGTTTCCATTCAGGTCAGCGACCAGATAACTTCCCGTATCGCCATATTTCATATGGATAAAATTACTTACAAGCAGAGGCGAACGATACTCTATCATAATGTAGCCCTTTATTTTTCCCGACGTGTAATCACGGTAATATCGTATACAGGCAATTCCCTTTTCATTGTAATCTGGAATCTCAAGCTCATACAGATCAAGCCATCTTTTTGTCTCTGCGTTATTTTCAATAACAGAAAAGAATTGCTGATACACAGACATCTGAGAACGAATAGAATTGGTGTTTACCATGTTCCCCTGTGAATCAAATACAGAAATGCTGCTGTACTGATTATCCGGATACAGTGCATCAAAATAATCCAGCCGTTTTTCCACCTGAATCTTCTGATGCAGGCGTTTTGCAATATCTCGCGAGTCTTCAAGAAACCAATTCTGAACAGCGTCATCCGTCAGGAGAACCTTGGCTATTTTCTCGGCATCAGCAAAAATCTTCTGGCTGCTCTCCGATGCGATATCAAATTTTTCTTTATAGCCATCACTCGTAATATTCAAAATTGATCTCTCAAAAAATATACGGATTACTATTGTAAAGCTTAGTATGGATACCACCATAATCAGTATACTGAGAAACGAAAACTTTTTTGCAAGCGACAACTCATGGTATTTATTCTTTATTAGCTGCATAATTTTCTCCAATCGGAAAAATAAAAAGCAAAATCCCCGAAGCGCGTACCTTCGGGGATCCTGAGTTAATTTCACATGACGGATTGCGTGTCAAAAGATTATGCAATCAGGCAAGCTTGATCGGGTTCAGCTTGATGCCAGGGCCCATGGTCGTAGCAAGGGTTACACTTCTTAAGAACTGTCCCTTTACTGCCGCCGGTCTTGCCTTGATGATTGCCTCAATAAGCGTCTGGAAGTTGTCCGTTAACTGCTCCTCTGTGAAAGAAGCCTTACCAATTGGCACATGAATGATATTTGTCTTGTCCAGTCTGTACTCGATCTTACCGGCTTTGATATCCTTGACGGCCTTCGTCACATCCATCGTAACTGTGCCGGCCTTCGGGTTCGGCATGAGGCCCTTCGGTCCAAGGATACGGCCCAGGCGTCCTACGACGCCCATCATATCCGGTGTGGCCACTACAACGTCAAAGTCAAGCCATCCCTCATTCTGGATCTTCGGGATCAGCTCCTCAGCGCCAACATACTCGGCGCCTGCAGCCTGAGCCTCGTCTGCCTTTGCGTTCTTGGCAAATACAAGGACACGCACCTTTTTGCCGGTGCCGTGCGGAAGTACGACCGCACCACGGATCTGTTGATCTGCGTGACGTCCGTCGCAGCCTGTTCTGATATGAACCTCGATCGTCTCGTCAAACTTTGCTACCGCAGTCTTCTTTGCAAGCGCGATAGCCTCATTTACTTCGTAGAGAACTGAGCGGTCAACCGCTTTTGCAGCCTCTTTATATCTCTTACTCTTCTTCATATTAAATTACCTCCTGGTGGTGTTTGCGGGGACTGCCCTCCCACTTTGTTCACATACTGCCCTGCCGGGCCGGCGCATCCGCCGCGGTCCGGTAAGGCCCGGTTCTCTGGTAGAATACCTGAAGCATTATTCCTCAACTGTGATGCCCATGCTTCTCGCGGTACCTGCTATCATGCTCATAGCCGCCTCAATGCTGCCTGCATTCAGATCCGGCATCTTTGTTTCGGCGATCTCTCTGATCTTGTCTTTGGAGATAGTAGCTACCTTCGTCTTGTTCGGAACACCTGAACCGGACTTGATGTTGCAGGCCTTCTTAAGAAGAACTGCTGCCGGCGGAGTCTTGGTGATGAAGCTGAAGCTTCTGTCCGCATAAACCGTGATAACGACCGGGATGATCAGGTCGCCTTTGTCGGCTGTTCTCGCGTTGAACTCTTTCGTAAACTGAACAATGTTCACACCGTGCTGGCCAAGAGCCGGGCCAACTGGCGGTGCTGGTGTCGCCTTACCAGCAGGAATCTGCAATTTAATATAACCTGTTACCTTTTTTGCCATATCAGGCACCTCCTATGTGGTAATGTCGGGAGTCCTTCTTCCCTCCCACGCTCCGCGGCAGCGGCCGCGGGGATTTCTTGTTACATTGCGCTCACCCTTCTGCCCGTATACGGAACACGGAAATCCCCTGATCAGCTTTAAGAGATCAGGCCTCCGCCCCGCCGCAGCGGCATCAGGCTCACATCTTTCGGATCTCTGTGAAACCAATCTCCACCGGCGTCTCGCGTCCGAACAGCTCGACGTTGATCGTGACGCTCTGCTTGCCCTGATTCACGGACTGAATCACTCCGATCGTGTCCTTCCATACTCCTCCGACGACGGTAACCGTGTCTCCCTCCGCGAAATCCACCGTGATATCATTCGACTGGATCCCGAGATTGAACATTTCCGTGTCTGTGAGCGGAACCGGTTTGGAGCCAGGGCCTACGAATCCGGTGACACCGCGTGTATTTCTGACAACATACCAGGTATCATCGTTCATGATCATGTTGATCAGCACATAGCCGGGAAACAGCTTTTTCTGAACGGTTTTCCTGACGCCGTTCTTCAACTCGACCACATCCTGAAGAGGAACTCTCACCTCGAGGATCTGATCCTCCAGATGCCGGTTCTCGATCGTCTTCTCAATGTTGGCCTTCACTTTGTTTTCATAGCCTGAATAGGTATGCGCCACATACCAGCTAGCTTCTGCCATACGATCACCCTTGCCCTCACTTCAATGTCAGAAATGGATATTTACCAGAATATCCACGCCGTACTGGAAAATAAAATCCAGTATGGCAATAATCATTCCCAGTACGATAGAAACGGCAACCACAGC
>CANRBX010000093.1 GCA_947628955.1 uncultured Lachnospiraceae bacterium
TGCTCGCCATCGTGGTGTCGCCCGGCGTCGTCATCGCCAGCGCGCCGTGGGCCGCGCCGTACTCCACGGCCAGCTGCGCGTCTCCGGTCGTCATCAGGCCGTAGATCAGCCCGGAAGCGAAAGAATCGCCGCCGCCGACGCGGTCCATGATCTCCAGGCCCTTATAATCCTTCGCCTTGTAGATCTCGCCGTCCGCCCAGCAGATTGCGCTCCAGTCGTTCACAGTCGCGGTCTTTACCTCCCGCAGCGTCGTGGCGACCGCTTTGAAGTTCGGGTAGGTCTTCGCCGCTTCGCCGATCATCTTCCTGTAGCCGTCGAGATTGAGCTCCTTCAGATTTTCATCATTCCCCTCGATCTCGAAGCCCAGGCACGCCGTGAAGTCTTCTTCATTGCCTATCATGACGTCCACATACTTTGCGATCTCCTTGTTGACCTCCTGCGCCTTTGCCTGCCCGCCGATCGCGCTCCACATGGACGGGCGGTAATTCAGGTCATAAGAGACCAGCGTCCCGTATTTTTTCGCCGTCCTGATCGCGGAAAGCACCGTTTCGCAGGACTGCTCCGAGAGCGCCGCGTAAATGCCGCCCGTGTGCAGCCAGCGCGCCCCAAGCTCACCGAAAATATAATCAAAATCAAAATCCTCCGGCGTTGCCTTTGAGATCGCGGTGTTTGCCCGATCGGAACAGCCGACCGCGCCGCGGATGCCGAAGCCGCGCTCGGTGAAATTCAGCCCGTTGCGGCAAACGCGCCCGATGCCGTCGGTCTTCATCCACTTGATCAGGGACGTGTCAACGCCGCCCTGGAGAATGAAATCCTCCATCAGTTTTCCCACTTCGTTGTCCGCAAACGCCGTGATAACCGCCGTCCTCAATCCGAAGCAGCGCCGCAGTCCGCGCACAACATTATACTCTCCGCCGCCTTCCCATGCGCGGAAGCTTCTTGCCGTGCGGATCCGGCCCTCGCCCGGATCCAGACGGAGCATAACCTCTCCGAGAGAAACCGCGTCATACCGGCATTCATTTGCCGGACGTAAATTCAGATCCATAAGAAACTCTCACTCCTTCCTTCTTCACAGCTCACAAAAACACTATTTGGTTCATGCTGTTACGGTCTCAGCAACAAATGTCTCGACCTGTTCTGAATAATTATCACTATTTCTCATATCGTTCCCAGATTCATTGCACTCACAGTCTGCTTCATCTGCCTCATCAGCAGGTTCGCCTATCCGCGGATCTGCTCCACCAGCGCGACGGCCTCCGCCGTCAGCTCGCGGATCCTGTCAAATTCGCCCGCTTTCACGAGATCGCCTTTTACCATCCAGCTTCCGCCGCAGGCGACGATCTTATCACAGCTTAAATAGCTCTCCAGATTCTTCGCGTTCACGCCGCCCGTCGGCATAAATTTAACCCCTGTATACGGAGCCGCCAGCGCCTTGATCGTCGCGACGCCGCCGAACTGCTCCGCCGGGAAAAATTTCACGATCTTCAGGCCCCTTTTCACGGCCTGTGCCACCTCCGACGGCGTAATGCAGCCCGGAAATACTGCGATTCCCTTCTCAAGGCAGTAGTCCACGACCTCCGGGTCGAAACCCGGGCTGACGATAAATTTCGCGCCGGCGGCCACGGCCCGGTTCACCTGTTCCGTCGTCAGAACCGTGCCGGCCCCGATGAACATCTCCGGATACTCTTCCGCCATGATCCTGATCGATTCCTCCGCAGCATCCGTCCGGAAGGTAACCTCCGCGCAGGGCAGCCCGCCCTCGCACAGCGCCTTCGCCAGCGGCGCCGCATCCTTCGCGTCATTCAGCACGACGACCGGAACCACGCCCAGCTCCTGAATTTTCTCTGCTACATTACTCATTTTCTCCACCACCCGTTCCTATATTTTCTGAATTTTTTCGCAAATATCATATTTTTCTCTGTCAGATTTCCTCTCGGAAATGATCTGCAGATCACATGGGCCATCCCTGTAAAAAGTGTACTTCGCACACTCCCACGCTTCTCATATTATATCCGGAAGCACACTACTTTCGCAGCGCATGTCCCGACAGCTGCCGCTTCTTCCATATCGGTCAGCCTGCCGTATATTTCTTCAGTGTCGCGCGCACTGCCCCCGGGCCCGCGATCAGCTCCCTGAAGTACCCGCACACCTGCCCGGCCATGCCGGCCTCATAAAGATTCACGCCGAAAATCTCCGCGTTCCCGAGAACCGGCTTCAGGGCGACTTCCACATCCGCGCCCGCCGCAGCTCCCAGCCTGATTCCCGCGACGTACGGGCACACCGTGCCGAGCAGAGGATCCGGACTCAGCTCAAACGGCTTCCCCTCATCGTCCACCGCCATCAGATAGCGCAGCCAGCCCGCGAAAACGAGCGGGATCAGCTTCAGGTCCTCAACCCTGCGCTCCGGGGACGCCGCATAAGCCCTGATCGTCTCGCCGAAGCGGATCGGCAGCTTCTGAGAAGTGTCCGTGGCGATTCTCTGCGGCGTATCCGGCATGAACGGATTCGGGACGCGCACGTTCAGCACAGTGTCAAGAAATTCCTTCGGATCGAGCACGCCGGGGTTCACCACAACCGGGAGGCCCTCCACATAGCCGATCGTCTCCACCAGAGAACGGAGCTGCGCATCCTTCATCTCGTCAGAGATCTTCTGGTATCCGAGCAGGCAGCCGAAGACGGCCAGTGCAGTATGCAGCGGATTCAGGCAGGTGCATACCTTCATTTTTTCAACCTTGTCCACAGTCTCGCGGTCCGTGAACATGAGACCCGCCTTCTCAAGCTCCGGCCTGCCGTTCGGAAACGCATCCTCGATGACCAGATACTCGCATTCCTCCGCGTTGACAAACGGGGCCACATAAGTGTTTTTAGAGGTGATGACCGGCTCCAGTCCCTCGAGACCGTCTTTCTGCAGGATCGCCTCCACGGATGCGTCCGGGCGCGGCGTGATCTTGTCGATCATCGTCCAGGGGAACGTCACCTTTTCCCTATTGTTCACATAGGCAGGAAACCCCGCGTCCGCAGTCTTATTTTCGCTCCACTTTTCCGCAAAGGTCTCAATCGCCGCGTACAGCCTGTCGCCGTTGTGGGAGCAATTATCCATGCTCACCATGGCGACCGGCTTTTCGCCCGCCTGATACCGGCTGTACAAAAGAGAGGCCACCTTGCCGATGTAGCTGACCGGCTTCCCGGGTCCCGCCACAAAGTCCGCTTTTACATCCGGCAGAAATTCCCCTTTGCCGTTTACAAGACTGTAACCCTTCTCCGTGATCGTAAAGGTCACCATCTGCAGGGAATCCTTTGCGAAAATCTCCTTCAGCCTTCCATACTCCGCTTCATTTCTGGAATCCAGGATATGCGATTCCACCACGCTGCCGATCACGGTCTTCTCCACGCTGCCATCCGCCTTCAGGGTCACCAGGACGGAATAGTTGTCGTGCGGACGATACATTTTCTCAATGATCTCATAGTCGAAGCCTTCCGCCGCCACCAGGCCTCTGTCGATCACGCCTGCGTCCAGCAGCCTCTGCGCCACGTTTGCCTGGAACGCGCGGAAAATATTTCCTCCGCCAAAGTGGACCCAGAACGGATTCTCGTAAGTCGCCGCTGTCACCGCCGCCCGGTCAAACTGCGGAAGCTGATATCCGGCCGCGGTCCAGGTTTCTCTGTCTCTCAGTCCGTTGCAATTTAATTTCATCAGGATATCTCCTTTTCATCTGCCTGTTTCTTTCCTGTTCCATGAATTACTGCCCGGAACGTCAGACCGAAAGCCGCCGCCTGTCCGATATTCTTATGGCTTCGCCGGCAGGTGCTTCGGCCTGAGTGTCTCACCGCAGACCGCCGTCCGCAGCGATTCCGGGCGGGCGGCCTTTCGGACTGTCAGTCGAACTTCAGGTAAGCGCCCTTCATCGGCGATGCGGCCAGCTCGGAGAACAGGCGCAGCGTCCCGCGCGGATATTTCGCCGGCTTCGGCTGCCAGTTCTTCCGGCGCTCAGCGAGGATCGCGTCAATCTCCTCCGGCGTCCGGCGCTCTCCTTTGACGCCGACAATCTCCAGGACACGCTGTTCCACATCCAGATGGATCAGGTCGCCCTCTTCCACCAGCGCGATCGGTCCCCCGGCCTGCGCCTCCGGGCTGCAGTGTCCGATCACCGGCCCGGTAGAAGCGCCGGAAAAGCGCCCGTCCGTGATCAGGGCGATCGTCCTGCCAAGCTCCTTATCGGTGGAGATCGCCTCCGAGGTGTAGAACATCTCCGGCATGCCGGATCCCTTCGGGCCCTCATAGCGGATAAACACCGCGTCGCCCGGCTTCACCCTGTGATGGAGTACCGCGTCGATGCAGTCCTCCTCGCAGTCGAACGGCCTCGCGTTCAGAACAGCGGAGAACATTTCCTTCGGGCACGCCGTGTGCTTGATCACAGCGCCCTCCGGAGCCAGGTTCCCCTTCAGGATGGCGATTGAGCCGCCTGTCCCGATCGGCTTGTCGAACGGGCGGATGATATCTTCCTTTGTGATATTGATGTTGTATTTCTTATTCGCCTCGTCCAGCCAGTGCTGGCATTTCTCGTAAAACCCGTTCTTCTTCAGATCCTCCAGGTTCTCCCCGAGCGTCTTCCCGGTGACGGTCATCGCGTCCAGATGGAGCATGCTTTTGATCTCTTCCATGATCGCTGGCACGCCGCCGGCATAGTAGAAGAACTCCGCCGGCCAGCGTCCCGCCGGGCGAACGTCCAGAAGATAGTGCGCGCCTCTGTGCAGGCGGTCGAAGGTATCTCCGTCTATCTCTATGCCGTATTCATGGGCGATCGCCGGAAGGTGAAGCAGCGTGTTGGTCGAGCCTGAGATCGCCGCGTGTACCAGGATCGCGTTCTCGAAGCTGTCCATCGTGACGATATCGGTCGGGCGCATGTGTTCCATCGTCGCCAGCTTCACGGCCAGCTTCCCGGCCTCCTTCGCGTACTCGAGCAGATCCGGGCTCGTCGCCGGAAGCAGCGCGCTCCCCGGAAGCGTCAGCCCGAGCGCCTCCGCCATGATCTGCATCGTGGAGGCCGTCCCGATGAAGGAGCACGCGCCGCAGCTCGGGCAGGCGTTGCACTTCGCCCAGTTCAGCTTCTCCTCGTCGATCTCGCCGCGCTCATACATCGCGCTGTACATGCCAAGCTGCTCCAGCGTCAGCAGCTCTGGGCCCGCCGCCATCGTTCCCCCCGTCACGACGACGGACGGAATATTGACCCTGGCGAGTCCCATCAGGTTGCCGGGCATGCCTTTATCACAGCTTGCGATATAGACTCCGGCATCAAAAGGCGTCGCGCTTGCCTGTATCTCGATCATATTCGCGATCATCTCACGGCTCGCCAGTGAAAAATTGATGCCGTCATTTCCCTGGCTCTCGCCGTCGCACATATCCGTGGTAAAATACCGCGCGCCGTGACCGCCCGCCTCGGCGATTCCCTCCACCGCGGCGTTCACGAGTGTATCCAGATGCCCGGAACCCGGATGACTGTCGCCAAAAGTACTCTCGACGAAAATCTGCGGTTTTCCCAGATCCTCAGGCTTCCAGCCCGTCCCCAGACGGAGCGGATCAAGCTCCGGAGCGTTTTTTCTGAATTCCTGACTTCTTAACATATCCCTCTCCTTTCGTTTCTCCGTATAAATCTCCATTCCACCGGCTTTTGGCCGACGACACGATTATAGAAAACGACAAAATGATTTTCGTTTTGCCCGTTTCCCGCGCCGAATTTGCGCTGCGTAAAAAAACAGAACCTTTTCAGCCGTCCACCATCCACAGCCCCAGGGCAGGCGTCCCTACATAATAAATCTCCTCGCCGTCTGGAAGGACATTCCAGCCTTCCTTCAGGCTGTTCGGATCGTAGCGTTTAGATACTTCATTGTAATCCGCCCACTGATACCCGACGCCTTCGATCTCCTCTCTGGAGAGATTCTCCGGCCTGGTGGCATAGGTGATCGTGAAGCGCCCCTCCGAGGATCCCTGCATCAGATGCGCGGCGCTCATCAGCCGCCCCTCAAAGGCTCCCTGACGGTACAGCTCCAGGATGTGTTCCGTCCCGGTGTAGCCGTACCTGCGCGTCATCTTGTCCATCTCCTCGTTCTCACCGAAGGCCCGCACGCCCGGCGCGAGGATCAGAAGCTCGCCCCCGTCGGCAACAGCCATGCGCGTGCGGTAAACCCCCTTGTTTCCCACCCAGGTGGTCTTCAGTTCCTCCGGATCCAGATAGGTCACCAGCTTCTTTGCCCGGCGCTCAACATGGCAGATATTCAGCTTCTGAGAAAGCTTTGCGGCCATCTCAAAGGGCTTCCTGGACGACCCGATGTACAGGCCATGAAGGATCACGTCGTTCTCCCGGCGGGTCGTCACTGTCTGCAGATACACCAGAGGAAGCTTCCCGTCGATGAAATGCTGCTGAGCGTAATCATACACCCTGCGCGCGGGGCTGTCCGTCACTCCGAGCGTCTTCTCCATCCCGCAGATCGCACTGAGCATGTGAGACTTGTTGATCATCTCCCGCCCGCCGGTGCCGACAAAAATATTCTTGGAGTAGTTTGCCATTCCCACAACCTCGTGTGGAACCACCTGTCCGACCGAAAGGATCAGATCATATCCCCCGTCCACCAGAAGATGATTTACCTCCACATCGATCTGCTCGGGAAAAAGCCCGCCGCTGACCTCAGAACAGACGTCCGCGGGGACGTACCCCAGGCGGACCGTATCCGTCTGCCAGTGATGGACCAGGATTGCCTCCTTCGGAACGACGTCCCCGAAAAACTTATGCAGCTCGCCGTCATCCATCGGCATATGCGTGCCCAGCGCCGGCATGACATGGACGGCCGCAGAATCCGCGAGCTTCCGATAGAGCATCTGCGTGATGACGCCCGCATAGGAATAGCAGCGTGTGTAGTCCGGCGGGATGATCAGAACCTTCCGTGCCTCCGTGTACTGTCCCAGAAGCTGATCCAGCATCTCCTCCAGCTGCCCTGCGCTGATTCCGTTTTCTTCTTCTGTCAGATATAATTCTTTCATTGGAACTCTCCTCCTACGGCATCTCTACGACGACCTTCATATAGCTGCCCGGGTTTTTCTCGATATCGATAATGGTCTCTGGAGCCTCCTCCAGGGAGACCGTCTTCGTGAGGAGTTTCCGGACGTCAACTCTGCCGGATGTGATCAGCTCGATCGCCTCTTCGAACTCCCCCGCGCTGGTGCGGGCGCCGCGGATATCAATCTCCTTCCTGGTGAATACATCGGTGGGAAGGGACGTCTCTTTCTTCGGCCAGCCCGTAAAGGTAATGCGCCCGGCGTTTGAGACCAGGTCCAGCGAACCGCGGATACACGCGTTGGCCCCCGTACATTCCATGACAAGCTGAGCCATGCTGCCTCCGGTGATCCCGGACACCACGCCTGCCGGATCCTCCCGGCCCGAATTGACGATGTACTCGATTCCCAGCTCCTTCGCAAAGTCAAGGCGCTCCTGAACAATATCGATCAGAATCGCGTGCGCGCCGTAAGCCTCCGCCACCAGCCCTGCAAGCAGGCCTATGGGCCCGGCCCCGTAGATCGCGCAGTATTCTCCGGCCTTCAGGCCGCCCCGGTGAACGCCGTGGAGAGAGATTGTGAGCGGCTCCGCCATCGCGGCAGAGATCCAGTCCATATTATCCGGCATCTTTACCAGCATATCGGCCGGATGGCAGAAATACTCTGCCATTCCCCCGTCCACATGGACGCCCAGCACATGCAGATCAGTACAGCAGTTGGTGCGCCCGATCGAGCAGGGATAGCAGTGGCCGCAATAAAGATAAGGATCTGCAATTACATGGTCGCCAGCCTTAAGGCCCTTCGGATTATCCTCCGGAACTGACTCGATGACACCCGCCAGTTCATGCCCGATCACACGCGGGTAAGATACCAGGCCGTTGGTCCCGCGGAAAGCGCCGATATCGCTGCCGCAGATCCCGGCTGCCTTTACCCTGATCAGCGCCTGTCCCGGACCGGGAATCGGCTTTTCCATGTCTGCGCACACCACTTCCCAGGGTTTCTCAAATTTAATCGCTTTCAAAACAGTTCTCCCTTCTGAATATTATTGCGCTTCAGCGGCCGCACGGCGTTTCGCCCCAAAGTTTCGTCCCGTATTTTGCCGGACAGCCGCACATTTCAATCACACATTTGTATCTGTGTTTCTGCATAAATCAGCAGTACCCTCCGGAAACCGGTCTGTACAGAGACAGCAGCCTCCGAAATGATATGAAGGCCGGCTGTCCGCAGGGGAAACACAGGGGAACGATACAGGAAGCATTTGTTACTGTTCAAACCAGGCCGAAGCACTCGCTGCTGAGGCCGTAAGAAAGTGATTCAGGCGGCAGTTTGGGCTTCGCGAAGCGAATTTGCATGCCCAAACTGCTCGTTGCTGGGCACGGAGTGAACAGTAACAGGCATTTGCCCTGCCGCACAGAGCACAGTTTCAAATGGTTGTTGTCATTATAACATCATACGTCATACAACTCAATCATCCGAATGAACAAAATCAACAACCTGTTTTTGTTGATTTTTGCTAAATTTATGCAGAATACAAAATTTCCATTTGACATATGACGTATGACGTGTTATGTTTTACGCAAAGGAAGCATTGACAGACATTGGGGGACGAACAGAAAACCATTATCAAAAAAGGAGGAGAATTTTTATGTTAATGCTCGTATTTTTAGTATCAATCGTAGTGCTGCTGCTCTGCATTATCAAGATCAAGCTGAATGCGTTCGTATCACTGCTGGCATGCGCCTACGGAACGGGTATCCTGGCGCTGCTCACCTACATGGGAGGGACGGCCCCGGAAGGCTTCGCGACGCTGAGCGACGTCTCAGCCTGTATCACGAACAATTTCGGTTCTACCCTTGGCTCCATCGGTATCGTGACCGGCCTCGGCGTAATGCTCGGCATGTTCATGTATGAGTCCGGCGGCATCGACAACATCGTAGACAGGGTGCTGTCGCTGGTCGGGCCGAAGCGTTCCCAGTACGCGGTGTGCGTCGCCGGATTTATCACAGGTATCCCGGTATTCGGCGATGTGGTCTACATCATGTTTGCCCCGATGCTCCGCGTTCTCTCCCGCAAGACCGGCTACTCGATGGCAGCCTACGGCGGAGCGATCGCCGTGGCGACAACCTGTACCTTTGCCCTGGTGCTTCCGACGGCTCCGCCTCTGGCAGTCGCAGCGGCTATGGGCGTCAATGTCGGTATTTTCTTCTTCTACGCGCTGATCTCCGCTTTCGTCGGAATGTTCATCGGCGGCATCATATACGGCGGCATCATCAACAAACAGGATCAGAAAAAGGGCAAGACCTGGGATTTCTCCGATCTGGACGCGGAACTGGCTGCGAACCAGGCGTCTGCTTCCAAAAAAGAGAAGATGAGCGCAGGCAAGGCAATGTCCATTCTTCTCGTCCCGATCTTTCTGATCCTTCTGGGCTCCTTCTCCGCATTTTTCCTTTCTGAGGACAGCGCGGTGCTGAAGCTTCTGTCCTTCCTGGGCGACAAGAATGTGGCTATGACGATCGGCGTTCTGTACGCGGCATTCATCTCCCGCCCCTATCTGCCGCGCTCGATCACGGATATCATGTCCAGCGGCGCTGACAAGGTAGGCCTGATCCTTCTGATCACGGGTGCAGGCGGAGCTTACGGCGGAGTCCTGAAGGCCTGCGGTATCGCGAGCCTGATCACCGGAACACTCCAGGGCTTCCATATGCCGGTCCTGATCATGTGCTTCGTCATCGCACAGGTGCTTCGTATCGCGACAGGTTCCACCACCGTCGCCCTCACGACGACGGCCGCTATCGTAGCGACATCCGCCGCCACCTCAGGAATCTCTCCGATCCTGTGCGCGATCGCGGTGTGCGCCGGCGGCATCGGTCTGTCCCTGCCGAACGATTCCGGATTCTGGGCGATCTCCAGATTCTTCCACCTCAGCGAGGTCGACACGATCCGCGGATGGACGCTGGGCGGCTTCGTCGCGGGCGTAGCGATTCTGATCTTTGTGTGCATCCTCAGCCTCGCGCAGGGCTTCCTGCCGGGCCTGGTATAATCTCAGCAGAGATCTTCGTATCACGCAGAGCGGGACGAAATACAAAGCCGGATCATGCGCATCCCCGGAGGGTATCATGGTCAAAGGTCATGAAATACGCAACCGGCAATACTGTCTCGCAAATAAAATTGGGGGCTGCTTCGGCGGCCCCTTTTGTATCTTTACAGGAGGGTTCGCAATTCGTTTCCTCCACTGTGCAAAAGCGGCCTGTCGTTTTGTAAGGTTTTCTTGAATAGAAAGGGTTTTTATGGTACACTGAACAGGTCAGACAGGACGTATGACATGGTACAACCCCGGATTTTCCTCTCAGCTTTGAACGTCCGGGAACCTGGCTCTGCTTCGCAGACATCATTTCTGGCACATTGCTTCTCAGGGATAAAGGGGGTAGAACAAATGGAACAGGTTAGCTTTGAGTCAATAAGGACCAATGACATTCCGCTGGCAGAACAGGTAGCGGCGCAGATTTCCGAGTTGATCGTGGAAAAACGTCTGGCAAGTGAAGACAAGCTTCCCAATGAATTTGAACTCGCATCCATGCTGAATGTGGGACGCGGAACGATCCGTGAAGCCGTCAAGCTTCTGGTGGCCCGCAATGTGCTGATCATCCGCCGCGGCAAAGGTACCTATATCGCCCATCATCCCGG
>CANRBX010000094.1 GCA_947628955.1 uncultured Lachnospiraceae bacterium
TATGTGCATTATAGCACGTGCATCTACGAACAGGATGATTCTTTTTTAATTTGATTGCAGCCAATGGCTGCGGTATGCCATAGAAAGCGCAATGTGGGGATCTATGCTATAAGATAATATTTTTTCGAAAGTATATCCAAGTACTGACCCAGGAAAACCAGCCATAGGATGATGCCCGATAATTCTTAACTGCTCATTGATTTCACCAGCCTCTTTAACGCTTGGGAAATACATTAATTTGTCATCAATTTTAGCCCGCATCATACCGCTACACCTTCCTTCAGTCCCCGAGGCTTCGGCCGAAATTCACCTCTTGCAAAACAAATTGTGTCGTCCATTTTATGCTTAACACCCAGGTAATGCCCGTATGTAATTTCCTTCCCATTCCGAAAGTCTAATTCCATATTGACGAAATCAATCCGGCCAATGTTCGCATATTTGTGCATGTATTCATCTGCGTGTTTGCTCCCCCGCTTCTCCAGATCCCAGATTTCATACAGCTTATCACGGAGTACCTGCATCATCTGCCAATGCCGCCGACTCCTGCGGTTCAGCGTGATCAGCTTCGGACAAGTCAGGACAGAAAGCGGGATATTACAGTATCTTGCTATCTTGCTCAATTCCTCAGCAGTAAGGTCTTCTTTACTCTCGAATACTGCAAGCATGAGTTCGTCCGTTACGTCCGCAAAGTACGAAATCGGGAAATAATCGCATATCTCGATCAGGTTCGGATATTTGCATCCGGCATATAGCCCGAGTCCGCGATCTCTGTCAAACCTTAAAAGTTCCTCTACATTCATCATAAAAATCCCTTCCCTTTCTGCCGGGAAAGTGCTATACTCAATGCGTGTTCGTATAGCCCCGGCTATGCCGCCCCTGCCAGTGTTGGCGCGCTGGTAGGGGCATTTTCAGTTGCTCCATCGCTCAGCTACGCATTGAAATATCACCCACAACATTCAAGAATGCTCTGCCCTGTTTCGGATGCTCAATGCATTTATCAAGAGATTCCAAAGGATCCTGAAGGCTCTCGAGACATACGGAAACACTCTCGATCTTATCGCAAATCCTGTCAAGCATATATAACATTGCCAGACTATCCGTTCTGATTGACTCGATTCCTGATATTCCGTGTTTATTGCGGTTTATCCATAATTCGAAATCAGATGCTTTAAAATCCATCATTTTCGCTTTCACCTCCTTTCAAATCAGCCAGTAATATGTAACATTCTTTACTCGTTGATACTCTCGGGGGCTCCTATACACTCTGGGAAAACCAACGAGTAAAGGGAAAACCCTTATAAATACTGGCTTTCATAACTCGTTGGTAATCAGCGAGTTATAAATTTATTACTCGTTACTCGTTGGTAATCAACGAGTTATAAAACCCTTATAAAATAAGGCTTTTTTGATTACTCGTTGGGTTTCCCAGAGTCCTTAAGAGAAATAGAAAATTTCTTGTTTTCCCGATATCCAACTGACCAAGTATGTGTGACATTTTCTTTGCTGAGATATGCCTTTGCCCCCTTAAGCGCGTTTTGGCTAATACCATTCACCTTTGCCAGATCGTCCAGTTCTGAAACATCCATCTGTTTCCGTTCCTTGAGTGTATTAATAATAAACTCCTTCGCATCTTCCAATGCAGGCCGGATATTGCGCTCCCTTGCATCTGCAAGAATGAAATCCTTATCCTTTTTGACAGAATAACCTTTGAATGTCGGCACACACTCATTAAGTTCAAACAGGACGGTGCTTTCCAAGTGCCCCCAGTTCGATTTTTCATGCGAGATATACCGGACATCCTCGTCAGTGGTTTCTCCCACCATAAGGACGGATCTGGACGCATCCCAGATATCCGAGCTGTCGGCGATCCGCTTCCTGCCCCACACCCCGGACAGCTTATTTGCGTGCGCGATAATGATCGTTGTGAGTTTATATTGCTCCCCATATCCGATCAGCGGTTCGAAGCATTTCCTCATCGCGTTCCTGTCACCCATCCTGATATTTGCAGGGACAAATGCCTGCAACGGATCAAAGACGATTACATCCGGGCGGTTTGCCTCAATGATTTTCTTTAACAGATCACCATTAAAATTCAAATCAACAAACCGCTCATCCTCTGGTGATATGTACCCCACACGCTTCACATTTGCGCCGTTTACATCCAGCCGTTTCCGGAGCACGTAGGACCATGAATCTTCAGCCGAGAACACGATAACATTTTCCGGTTCACTGTCGAACGGTATCTGATTCCCCAGCAGGAAAGACTGCTTCCCCGTCGTGATACTTGCCACCAAAGAACACCAGATCGAAGACTTCCCGACCCCACCCTCTCCTGCTATGGTGGTGATTCCATATTTGGGTATATAGCCCGGTATCAGCCATTCGGGGTCCTTTATAACCACTTCGCTGGCACTTTCAACACTGAGATTGGAAGATTTTATAGGGATCAACTCACCGTTCTGGGTTATCGCCAATGCTTTTTTCTCCTCCACGTCAACCACCCACCTGTCCGGTATTCAGAAACTCTACAAGTTTTTCCATGTTTATCAGGATTTTGCACCCTGCTCGTACGTGAACAATCTTCCCGGTAATACAAAGTTTCCGCAAAAAATCATAACTCAGCCCGGTCTGGTTGCTGGCCTCGCGCAACGTCTCCATCGTCGGGATTTTCAAATTTTCCATCTGTTCCACCTCCTACGCATTCTTCAGAAAGCGCTCATAGCTTTCCATGACCGAATCACTTGCCCCGCTCTTATATAACCGGCGGACATCGGATACAGCCCTGCGCTCCATGTTCTCCAGCAAACGAATGGTCGCGTCCCGGCCAGTGGTAAAGCTGCACTTCCTGCCATCTCGGTATTCAATACGATATCTCACTGTGAATCGCCTCCCCTCAGTCTTCCAGAATCTCGGTCACGTCGACGCCGAGAGCTTTGGCAACCTTCCCGATCGTTTCAGGCCGTGCGTCCCCACCACCAATAAGTCGGCACAGCGTCCCTTTTGGAACGCCGGCAGCCTCCAGATCCTTCACCCCTTTGCAGGAGCGCGCCCTGGCAAGCTCGTACTTCTCTCGATTTAGTTTCATAATATCCCTCCGTTTTTATATTTCTATTGACCGATTCAAATGAATCTGATATTATTCTAATAGATTCGTTTGAATCTGTCAAGAACTTTTATTCATTTGAATCTATCATTTTGCTTATCTATGTGATATATTTAATGCGGAGGTAGACAAAATGAATATTGGAGCAAATATAAAGAAGTATCGCTTAGCAAAAAATTTAACCCAGAAACAATTGGCTGACAAAGCTGGTGTTGCAGAAATTACCATAAGGCAGTATGAAAGCGAAAAAAGACAACCCAAAATAGAAATTATCCAGAAAATTGCGGTAGCTCTAGATATTTCTGAAGGTAGGTTGCTCGAATGGGATGATCCTGATCTATCCACTGCGATGCTTGAAATTATTGAACGTGATCTGTTGGGAAAGCCGTACCTTTCCGAAAACGAACTTAACTATTATACTGAGAAAATAAGAAATAAGTTAACTGAAGCGTCTAACATTGAAGATATTCTCGAACGTGATAATTTCAGCTATGATGAGGCTATAAAGATTTGCTCTGAATTGGTTAATCATCTTTGTGAAGCAACTTTCGCGAAGCGGTCTTTTTCATCAACTGATATCCTTGATTTGGCCGATTTAGTGGGTTATTTTATTTCTTTTAATTTTGAAGCAAAACGTACTGTTTTAGATTTAGAAAGAAATTTATTTGAAATTGTCCATCCAAAGCCTGAACCGGATTGGATTAAATCAATCAGGGCAAAGCATTCTCCGAAAAAAGATTAATTTTACTGCTGAAATACTGCCTGGCGCCATCCCACCGCCGCAACGCCGCAGGCTCTGGCGGCTCCCGCACCCTGACAACATAATATGCTTACCCGGAGAGCCGAAGGGGCGATTACGTCAGCCGCCGGACGAAAGGAAGGAGGCTGGTGCTATGGTTACATATAGTGGGCTGTTTACTTTTGTAATTATGCTTTGCGCCGTGATCACTCTTGTTGTTACCATCACGAAACGCAAAAAGTAGCGCCCTCGCTCTGGCAAGGTAAGGCGCTACTTTAGACTTTAGCTTGCCGGCGGCTAGGTGTACTCTAGCTTTCGGCTCTCTTGTTAAGCATATTATATGTCAATTATACAGATTTATCAATACAAAAATTTAATATGCTTACCCGGGCAACCGGGGGACGTGCTCTCACCCGTTCCGAGTTCTGCGGAAAGGGGTGATTATTATGAGTACATATGAGGAATTTATGATAATCCTGACCGTTGGTCTGTTGATCGTCGCGATTCTGAGTCTGACACATAAGAAATAGCCGTCCTGCTCCCTGAGAAGAATAGAACGGCTGTTTCTACAGTAGATATTTTTCGCCGGGTCGGGTGACCAGCACTCACCTTCCGGCTGTCCTGTTAAGCATATTATATGTTAAACATATGGATTTGTCAAATACAGAAATGAGGTGATTTCCACGGCATACATCAAGAAAAAGAAAAACGGTTCCTATCTGATCACGGTCAGCTGCGGGCGTGACAGCCAGGATAAGAAGATCACCAGGTCGACCACGTTCCGGCCAGAGCTGTTTACGGCAAAGGGGCACCAAAAAACCGAAGGCACCATTCAGAAAGAGGTATCTGCTTTTGCGGCCAGCTTCGAGAAAAAAGTGCTGGCCGGGGACTACACGGACGGCGCAACCATGACTTTTGAGGAATATTCCCACAGGTACCTGGAGGAATACGCCCGGATCAGCCAGGCGCCACGGACGCTCCAGAGCACGGAGGCCGCAATAAAGCTGTTCATTCCAGATTTTGGTTATCTTCCGCTCGAACGTCTGACACCTCTCTTCCTGCAGGAATACACGAACAACCTCTTCACAGTCCCAAAAGAAAACGGATCCGGAACACTTTCGCACGGCACCATCAAGC
Organism: uncultured Lachnospiraceae bacterium; assembly: GCA_947628955.1. Taxonomy (GTDB): domain Bacteria; phylum Bacillota; class Clostridia; order Lachnospirales; family Lachnospiraceae; genus Choladousia. The sequence continues at coordinate 4,980 of CANRBX010000094.1, forward strand.
GCCGCATGGCCGTATTATCCGCCATGTTGTCGCAGGCCGTCCGCTGGAACCTGATCCAAAGTAATCCGATAGACCGGGTCCAGATCCGGCAGAATGGTGCCGCACCAGATACAGATAAGGTTATGTGTTTCAACCAGGAACAGGCCGAGGCTTTCCTGTCTGCTCTGGACAATCCCCTGCTGTACCGGTATCAGCGCAAGGGGACCGATTCCGAAGGATCTGCACACGGATACCAGGCGGAGCGCAGTATACACCTGCAGCTGAAGCTTTTATTTTACCTTGCCATGTTCACCGGCTGCCGCCGCGGCGAGCTGATCGCGCTCCAGTGGCCTGACATTGACTTTAATGAATCGACGGTCAGCATAACGAAAAGCACCTGTCAGGTTGACGGCAGAGCAATCACCAAGTCCACCAAGACAAAAGGATCCGTCCGCACATTGGCAATCCCCTCTCTGGTGGTCGATCTGGCAAAGCAATGGAAAACGGCTCAGCAGCGTTACCGCCTGCAGATCGGTTCAAAGTGGGAAGGGGACAATTATATATTCATCCAGTGGAATGGCCGCCAGATGCATCTTGATACGCCATACCAGGCATTTCACAGGATCATCAATAATTATAATGCGAACAGGCCGGCCGGCGCGCCGGAGCTTCCCCTGATCCCGCTGCATGGCCTGCGGCACACCGCCGCTACCCTGCTGATCAGCCAGGGCGTAGACGTCCGCACGGTGTCCGGAAGGCTCGGCCACTCCAGCACATCCACCACCATGAATATTTACGCCCACGCGTTGAAAGAGCTGGACAAGACCGCATCAGACAAGCTCGAGTCAGTCCTTTTGAAAGCGTCCATGTAAAGTTTATTCAAAGTTCGGTCGACAACCGGTCGATTTTTTAAGGAAATCAGCTCATGACTGACTGTTGAAACAAACTCAAGACATTGAAAAAGTCCCGCACCCACGGGACTTTTCTTATAAGCCGGAAATGGGACTCGAACCCACGACCTACGCATTACGAATGCGTCGCTCTACCGGCTGAGCTAATCCGGCATCTGACTGATCTCTCAGCCGACTTATGTATTATATATAATTTCTCTGCATTTGGCAAGCCCTTTTTTTATTTTTTTCGCCTTATTTTTTTCACAGATTTTTTGCGGTTTTTTCGCAGATTTTTTTACAGATTTTTGCGGATTTTTCATCCGGAGTCTCAGCCCGGCAGCCTTGCCGGGCATCCGCCTGCCGCTCTGCCCTGGATTTTGCGCTCTATTCCGCCTTCTAAAAAAGCCGAAGCGTCTCTTCCTCCGCAAGCCTGCGGTCAGATCTGCGCATTGTCTCCCATATGTTCTCTCTGTCTTTACAGATATCAATCCCGGAGGTTTGTCCGCGGCTACTTCCTGAGCCGCCTCAGCTCCGCCGCGATCGCGGGGAGAGCGACGTCCGCCCTCGCGTCGAGGAAGTAATCTGCCTCGCGGTCTCCGTGCGCGCTTCCCTGGTGGATCAGGATCACGCGGGAACCTTTGTAATATTTCAGAAACTGCTGTGCCATCTCAGACCTCATATAGGCGCCTGCAAGCAGCAGCGTGTCCGCCTTCGACACCTCGGCGGCCGCCTTTGTGGTAAGGCCGATGTCAACCATCTCGCCGAGAAGCGTCACTCCCGGGTGGATCGGAACCCGGCATTTCTCGCACAGGGGCACCTTCGGCGTATCCCGGAGATACTCCATCGGATAATCGCGTCCGCAGCGCGGGCAGCGGTTCTTCTCATAAATATTGCCGTGCAGGTCATAGACATTGCGGCAGCCGGCGCGTTTTGGGAAATCAAACAGCTGACGACTGATGGTCGCCTTTATGACGCCCATTTCCTCCATCTCTGCCAGGGCGCGGAATGACTTTCCGGGCTCCTTCGCCTGATTCAGCACCTCATTGCGGTAAAACTCATAGAATTTTTCAATTCTGGTGCTGTAGAACTGTGCGCTGAACAGTTCTTCCGGTGAATAATCGTATTTTGACTCAATCTCATAGGCCGTCGACATGTTCCGCATTGAATCAATTCCGTCCTCCACGATCATCTCCCGTCCGGACAGGCACACGACATAACTGCTCTCGTGAAGTATTCTGGCAATTTTTTCGAAATCCATACGCTCACCTCCGATGTCTCTGTGCAGACCGGTTATGAAAGAGAATCCCCTATACATCCTTCCAGGTCATTTGATAAACCGGTCGATTGCCGTATTCAGTTCCTCTATTTCCTGCATGTCCCCCGATTCGATCGCATCGACAAGACAGTGCCGGATGTGCTCCTGCAAAATCACCTTCCCTGTATTATTGATCGCCGCTTTCACGGCAGAGAGCTGAATCAGCACCTCGCTGCAGTCACGTCCGTCCTCCACCATGCGCTTGACAGACTCCAGATGTCCGATCACTCTGGACAGGCGGTTCAGCACCGCTTTCGTGTTTGTGTGCGTGTGCGTATGCTCATGCGTGTGACCGTTTTCTCCCGCATGAGAGTGCGTGTGCTCATACACCCTGCCGTCCTTCCCTACATGTGTATGTGTGTGCTCATACACTGTGCCGTCCTCTTCTGCATGGGCATGTGTGTGCTCATACACCCTGCCGTCCTCCCTTACATGGGCATGTGTGTGCTCATACACCCTGCCGTCTTCTCTTACATGGGTATGTGTGTGCCCGTAACCTGTGCCCTCTCTCATCCCATCTGTCTGGCCGTGCCTGTAACCTGTGCCCTCTTTCTTCTCATCTGCCTGAGTGTGCCCGTCGAAAAATCCGTCCCGGTTCTCCATTATTTATCCTCTCTTCACGGCGCGCAGAAAGCATCAGTCCGCTTTCCTGCCCCTGGAAGCAGCCTTTTTGCCTGTGCTTTTCTTCGCAGCGGTCTTTGCGGCTTTTTCCCTCTTCACAGCTTTTTCTGCCTTCTCCGGTTTTGCAGGCGCTTCCGTTTTCTCAGACTTCACAGCTGCTTCTGCCTGCTCTGCTTTCACCGCCCCTGCGGTCGCAGAGGATTTCCTTCTCTTTCTCGGCGCAGGCTTTTTCTCCTGATCCGCGTCTGCCCTCATGCATTTGAATACAGCGATCCCCATCGGTGGCACAAGTATCTGGATGGAATCCTCGCGGTCATCGCACGGACTTTTCTTTGAAACCTTGACGCGCGGATTCGTATTTCCGTCCCCGCCGAACGCCGTGCTGTCGCTGTTGAAGATCTCCTTGTACCTGCCGCTGTAAGGCACCCCGATCAGATGCTTTTCATAGACGAGCGGGGAGAAATTGCAGACGATCAGCAGATCGTCCTCCTCCCGGTCGCCTCTGCGCATGAATACGAGCATATTTTCATTCGCGGAAATATTGTTGATCCATTCAAAGCCAGACGGATCGTAGTCCTTGCGGTAAAGCGCCGGCTGCTCCCTGTACAGCTTCAGGAGCGCTTTCATATAATTATGGAAATTTTTGTGGTCATCATACTGGAGCAGATCCCACTCCACCTGCTTTTCCTCGTTCCACTCGGTAAACTGCGCGATGTCCTGCCCCATGAACAGCAGCTTCTTGCCGGGGTGTGACACCATATAGCCGTATGCGGCGCGCAGATTCGCAAACTTGGATTTGCGCCTGCCCGGCATCTTGCCGATCATCGAGCTCTTCCCGTGAACCGCCTCGTCGTGCGAGATCGTCAGGATAAAGTCCTCGCTGTACGCATAGATCATGCTGAACGTGAGCTCCCCGTGATGGTAGGAGCGGAAAAACGGATCCAGCTGCATATATCCGAGGAAGTCATTCATCCAGCCCATGTTCCACTTGTAGTCAAAGCCAAGGCCGTCCTCGTCGACCGGAGCCGTGATCTTCGGCCACGCAGAAGACTCTTCCGCGATCAAAAGCGCCCCGTCCCCGTCCTTCTTGAAGATGGAATTCAGGTGCTTGAAAAACTCGATCGCCTCAAGATTTTCGTTGCCGCCGTACATATTGGCGACCCACTCTCCGTCTTTACGCCCATAGTCCAGATAGAGCATGGAGGCCACGGCGTCCATGCGGATCCCGTCCGCGTGGTAAACGTTCTTCCAGAACAGCGCGCTCGCGATCAGGAAATTGGAGACCTCCGGGCGGCCGTAATTGTAGATCAGGGTTCCCCAGTGCGGATGAGAGCCCTGGCGCGGATCCAGATGTTCATACAGGCAGGTGCCGTCAAAGCTGCACAGCCCGTGCGTGTCGCGCGGGAAATGCGCCGGCACCCAGTCGAGGATCACGCCGATCCCCCGCGCGTGCAGATAATCGACAAAATACATGAAGTCCTGCGGCGTCCCGTAGCGGGCCGTCGGCGCAAAGTAGCCTGTCACCTGGTATCCCCAGGAATTGTCCAGCGGATGCTCCATGACCGGCATCAGTTCCACATGCGTGTAGCCGGTCTCCTTCACATAGTCCGCGACCATCGGCGCAAGCTCGCGGTAATTGTAAAAATATCTGCCGTCCTCCGGCTTCCTGAAAGAGCCAAGATGCAGTTCGTATATAAACATGGGCTCTTCCTTGGTGGAGAGCGTCCTGCGCTGCTCCATCCAGCCCTGGTCGCTCCACGCAAACCGGCTCAGATCCGTCACGACAGAGGCTGTATCCGGCCGCAGTTCGGCCGCGTTGGCGTACGGGTCGGCCTTCAGATAGGTCAGGCCGCCTTTCGCCTTGATCTCATATTTGTACAGGGCGCCGGGCTCGATCCCAGGGACAAACAGGTCGAAAATGCCGGAATCCCAGAGCCTGCGCATCGGAAGCCTGCGGCCGTCCCAGAGATTGAAATCTCCGACGACGCTGACGCGCATCGCATTCGGGGCCCAGACCGCGAAATAGACGCCCTGTGTCCCATTGACGGTCATCGGATGGGCCCCGAGCTTCTCATAGATATTGTAGCAGATGCCTGCATTGAACTTTTTCGTGTCCTTCTCCGTGATCTGCGGAGGAAACGCATACGGATCCTTCTGCTTTACGGCCTCGCCGTCCTCATAGGTTACAAGATACGTATAATCCGGGATCTCGTCCGCCGGAAGCAGTACGGCAAAATAGCCGGCCTCATCCTCCTGATCCATCGGATACAGGGTATCGCGGCCGGTCACCTGAACCTCCACCTTCACGGCGTCCGGGAAAAATGCCTGGAGCACGACCCCGGGTTCCGTCTTATGCGGTCCGAGATAATTCTCCGGATGATCTTCTTCCGAATAAACAATTGCCTCAACGCCAGCCCAGTCCATCATATTGTATAATTTTTCATCCATATCCCGTACCTCCAGACCTGAAACATTCTGCAAATCTATGAATATATTTTACCACCTTGTCCAGTTAAACTCAAGGAAAGATTTTCAAAGTCAGTTTTGAAAGGTAAATTTCGTTATAGCCTGCCCGGATGCCTCAAATTCCCCGATTCTGAGTTTTCCGTAAAAAT
>CANRBX010000095.1 GCA_947628955.1 uncultured Lachnospiraceae bacterium
GCTGTGATAAATTCCACCAGAATGTCAACATCGCTTCCTTCTTTGTTTGTTCCGTCTGCATAGGAACCAAACAGTTCTACTTTTTTAATCGGATATTCCTCCGCAATCGCATGGACCCCTTCCCGTATTGTTCCGATATCCAGCATCTGTATCCCTCCTCTCCTGTATTGTCCGTACTATTTGAATTGTCTGTATTATAGCTTTACCCCTGGAAACTTCACATATTAATGCTGAAAATAATACCCGACGCCCCACTTGGTGTGGACATACTTCGGCTCGCTCGGGTTTGCCTCGATCTTCTCACGGAGTCTGCGGATATGCACATCCACGGTCCTGACATCGCCCGGATACTCATAGCCCCATACAATGTTCAGCAGATTCTCCCGGCTGTAGACCTTGTTCGGGTTGAAGACCAGCAGCTCAAGCACATCGAACTCCTTGGCCGTCAGATTGACCTCCTTGCCGGCAATGCTGACCCTGCGGCCTTCGCAGTCGATCGCCAGGTCGCCGACCTCGACGATCTTGCCCTTCGGCTCTGCCTGCGGCTTCTGGGAGGTTCTGCGGATGATCGCCTTCAGGCGCGCCTTCACCTCGAGGATGTTGAACGGCTTCGTGATATAGTCGTCTGCGCCGTATTCCAGGCCCAGTATCTTATCCATATCTTCGCCCTTGGCAGTCAGCATGACAATCGGCACATCTGAAAATTCTCTGATCTGCTGGCAGACCTCCAGTCCGTCCAGCTTCGGGAGCATCAGATCCAGAAGGATGATATCGTACTCTTTTTCTCTCGCCATACGCACGGCTTCCTCGCCGTCATACGCGCAGTCAACCTCCATATCGTCCTGTTCCAGACTGAAACGGATCCCCTTCACGATCAGCTTTTCATCGTCTACCACTAATACTTTCTTTGCCATGTCTCGTTTCCACTCCTTTATTTCAAACAAAAACTGTCAGCACGCAGATTCTGTCCTGAATTCAGACTTACTGCAATATAATTCTGTTATACAGTGATCAGATCTTTTATTTTAGCAAATACAGCATTTTTGATGCCTGATATATTCTGAATCTCCTCGATCACAGAAAATGCCCCATTTTCCTGGCGGTACTGTATGATCGCCTCCGCTTTCGCATCCCCGATCCCCGGCAGGGTCTTAAGCGTCTCGCTGTCCGCGGTATTGAGGTTTACCTTTCCGTCCCCGGATCCCGGACTGCTGTTTCCAACAGCAGGAGAATCTCCGAATGCCCCGATCCCGCCGTCCGCCTGTATCAGCCGCAGCTGCGCCGTCTCTTCCAGTGTATATACGCAGAGGCGCTGCCCGTCCTGAACGGTCTCCGCCTGGTTGAGCCATTCCTGATCCGCGTTCTGCGCGAACCCGCCCGCAAGCCTGACCGCCTCAAACACCCGCATCCCCTCATACATCGGGTAGACGCCCGGCTCCCTGACCGCCCCGCAGACATACACATATCCCGCCGGCGTCTGTCCGCCGTCCGGGCTGCCGCTGTCTTCCGCCCCTGTCTGTCCGGACAGAGTTTCTGTGGCCGCGCGGTCTCCGATCCCGATCTCCGGCCCCGACGCCTCCCGGGCCATACCGTGTTCTTCCCCCGGTGTTCCCTGGACTGTATTGGGCGTCTCCGCCGCAGGGGATTCCTCTTCTGTCGATTCTGTGTCCATAAGGTTTTCCGGCCCGGACGTCCCGCCGGCCAGATAGATTTCCTGTCTCTCAGCGCATCCTGTCAGCGCGGACATCAGCGCAAACATCATCAAAAACAGCAGGGTCTTCTTCCACCCCTGATTTCTGCACTGCATATTGCTCCTGCAGCCTGGCTGCCGGTTCCCCTTACACACTCTTATTTTAACAAAAAGTAATTAAATTGCAATACATTTTTTACATTTTTATTCGGCGTCCCGTAAACACCGCAACTGATCTCGCACGCAGGATAAACTCCCCGTCGATGCGCACCTCCTGATCCTCCGGATAGAAATACCTGCCCTGCCCGTCACCGAACGTGTTGACGCAGAGATACCAGCAGAGCGGCCTCTGCAGCGCGGGCAGGGTGATCGTCACGTCTTCCCAGTATGTATTGATGGAAACATACACCAGATCGTCCTCGCCGCGTTCTTTATCATATCCCGCAAAGCTGACCGAAAACGTCCTTGTGTTCTCAGGAAGGTTGGTGATCTCTGCACGCACGTCGTGCGCGTGGATCGGCTCCATGCCGCAGACCGCGTTCGGAAGCTTCTTGCGGATGATCACATGCCGGTGCCGGAAATCGATCATAAACCGGAAGAACTCAAACAGGCTGCGGTTCTTCTCAAGCAGCCTCCAGTCGAGCCAGAAAAGCTCGTTATCCTGACAGTAGCAGTTGTTATTCCCGTTCTGCGAGTTTCCAAACTCATCACCCGCCAGGAACATCGGCGTTCCCCTGCTGCACATCAGCACGGCGCACGCATTGCGGATCATCCGCCAGCGCAGGGACAGTACCCCGGGGTCATCGGTCTCACCCTCCGCTCCGCAGTTCCAGCTCCGGTTAGCGTCTGAACCGTCTGTGTTTTCCCAGCCGTTGTCCCAGTTGTGCTTCTCATTGTATGCGTACAGGTCATACAGGGTAAAGCCATCGTGGCAGGTCAGGAAATTCACGCAGGAATTGTATCCCGCATAAAGGATGTTGTCGTCCGGCGAGTATCCTCCGTACATATCCCCGGAGCCGGCAATGCTCCATGCCGCCTTCCAGGACTCCCAGTTCTGTCCCTTCAGGAAGCCGCGCACCACGTCGCGGTAGCGGCCGTTCCACTCCGCCCAGCGTCTGCTCGCCGGAAAGCTTCCCACCTGATACATGCCGCCCGCGTCCCAGGCCTCCGCGATCAGCTTGACATTTGCAAGCACCGGATCGTAGGTCAGCATCCTCAGAAGCGGCGGATTGTCCATCGGGGAACCGTCCTCGTTGCGCCCCAGGATGCTGGCAAGGTCGAAGCGGAAGCCGTCCACGCGGTAACTCACCGTCCAGTAGCGCAGGCATTCAAGGATCAGCTGCTGCACAGTCGGGTGGTTGCAGTTCAGGGTGTTGCCGCAGCCGCTGAAATTGTAGTAATTTCCGTCCGGCGTCAGCATATAGTAGATTTTGTTGTCAAAGCCCTTGAAGCTGAAGGACGGCCCCTGCTCATTTCCCTCCGCGGTATGATTGAAGACGACGTCCAGGATTACCTCGATCCCATTGCAGTGAAGCTCCCGGATCAGCTCCTTGAGCTCTGTTCCTTCCTTATTATATTCCTGCGCGGCGGTATAGCTCGTGTTTGGCGCAAAAAATCCGACGGTATTGTAGCCCCAGCACTCCAGCAGGCGCTTTCCGTTCACCTCGCGGGCGTTCCGCGTCTCGTCGAACTCAAAGATCGGCATCAGCTCCACCGCATTGATGCCAAGCTCCTTCAGATACGGAATCTTCTCCTTCAGGCCCGCGAATGTGCCCTTATGCTCCACGCCGGAGGACTCGTGCTTCGTAAAGCCTCTCACGTGCAGCTCATAGATGACCAGATCGCTCATCTCGCGCTTCGACTGCGGCATGTCGCCCCAGTCAAACTGATCGTTCACCACCCTGGCCCGGTAACAGGACTCCTGCTGCTTTCCCCACTCTTTCTGTCCCGTGACCGCTCTTGCGTACGGGTCGAGCAGGATCGTATTTTTGTCAAAACGCATTCCTTTTTCCGGAGCCCACGGCCCGTCAATCCGGTATGCATACTCGAAGTCTTCAATATTCAGGCCGAATACGATCATGGAATACACATCCCCGATCTTATATGCCTCCGGGAACGGCAGAACCGCGAAAGGCTCATTCTCTCCCCTGCGGAACAGCAGAAGCTCGCACGATGTGCCGTGGTGCGTGTGAACAGTAAAATTCACCCCCACCGGCAGCGCCGTGGCCCCGTTCACGTCAAACATGCCCGGCCGCACCGGATATCCCTTCAGCTCGCCCATCGGATTGACCGAGGCAGAGACATCCAGCGTCGATCTGTGTGTATAAAATTTCAAAACAGTTTCCCCCTGTCCCTGTGATTCATAAGATAGCTGGCTGTAAACGATTATAAAGTGATTCATCCTCTTCGTCAAACAGAATTTCCCGCTACCACTTGAAAATGATGATCCCGGCGATGGAGATCAGCATACCGATCATCTTCCGCCACTCAAACGGCTGTTTCTCCACCTGAAAAATCCCGAAAAGCTCTATCAGGTATGCCACGATCAGCTGGGAGATGACAATCAGCATGGCAGCACGCGCAGGGCCGAGGGAATCCATCGATTTCACGACCGTAATTGTGATAAAGGCGCCGATCACCCCGGAAAACAGCATGTACCTGTGCTCCACACCGGCGAGGGTCGCCAGGCTCGTCCTGTCTGTAAACATCCAGGCTGCCAGGCAGACAAGCAGCGCCGTAAACTGCACAAAAGCAGACGACACCCACAGGCTTGTCTGCTTTGTTACCTCTGTATTAAACACGCCCTGAACGCTCATCAGCGCACCGGAAAGAAGTGCTGTCAGAATGCCCCACATATTTTTCTCCTTTTCCTGTACAGATTTAATCAGGGAAAGTATATGCAGTTCCGGCAGTTTTATGCAGTCAGAGCCGTCCCCGGACGATATTTCCTGACCGAATGCTCATGTACGGTAAAGAAGCGCAGCAAACAAAACTGATACAGATAGCCGCCTGCACTATTCCGAGCAAGGCAAAAGATGATAGAATTGCTCTGCCGAGGGCAAATCGCAAGAGCGTCTTTATCTGACATGTACTGAGAATTATTTGATGAACCCTCTTAAAGAATGTGAGGTGTCAAAATAAGGACAATTATAAAATATTCAAGTTAATCGAAGAAATTCCGCGGGTGTCATAATGGCTGGATTATCTATACCGGATTCCAGAAAGTCTTTATCTCCGGTCAGCAAAACATCAGCTTTCGCTTTGATTGCAGCACGTAGTATGGGTCTGTCTTTTACATCCCTGATCAGCGCTTCCTCCGTCAACTCGTTGTCCGGAACGGATACTAATTCCAGGGTCAATAACGCTATCGACAGAAACTTGTCCAGACTTGCGAGCCGATGAGGGAATTTTTTATTAAATATTCTCTTTAATTCGTCTACATTCTGCTCACATATCAGACCATGATTGGGACAAGAAGCCGCCTTTTGATACGCCAGCCACGGTATCCCATCTGCCCTTAATGCCGCAGATATGAGAACATTGGTATCAATCAGTACCCTCATTCGCCATCGCCCTCATCTCGTAACGCTCTGACAAGTGCCATCACATCCTCGTCCGAGGTAAGTCCTGCGCGGTCTGCTTCTCCTGCCATTTCACTTTGCAGCAGCTGCATGGCATAAATAGCAGAATTTACAATACGGACGGACTTTCCTTCAACGATAAAAGAAATGCGGTCGCCGCTTGTCACGCCAAGAACTTCCCGAACGTCTTTCGGGATTGTGACCTGTCCTTTTGCCATAACTTTTGCATTATCAACAAAGGCATTTGCTAACATTATTGCACCTCCACATAGATAGTTTGGCGGAAAAGTAGGGATTTTCCTACTCATTATTGTACGCAATATCATTTGAAAAGTCAACTGCAATGAAATGGATGTGTGTGAAAAGTGGCCTCGATCCTCAGTTTCTTTATCTCACAGAGGCGAATGGAACAGGAACATATCAGGATATGACAGCCGCTGATATCAAAAGCAGTCAAAAGTCATTCCCGGCAGGATTGTCTTCCGCCTCGCTCTCTTCCGTACCCATGCCGGTCTCTTCCGCCTTGCTCTCATCCGTACCCGTATCGGTCTCTCCCGACTCGCTCTCCTCCGTACCCGTGTCGGTCTCTCCCGGGGCAGTCTCCCCGGGGGCGATTTCCTCCGTTCCGGTTTCCGCTTCCTCCGTTTCGATTTCCGCTTCCTTCGTCCCGGTTTCCGTTTCCTTCGTCCCGGATTCTGTTTCCTCCGGCGCGGGTCGGTTTCTCGGCCCCTCCATCTCCGGCAGGGTTCCGGGATCCGGCTGCTCGATCAGCACGGCCTGTACCAGAAAACGGTGTTCCGCCTCATTCTGATAACATGTCGAGAGCGTCAGGATATGGCTGTCCGCCGTCACCTTGCTGAAAAGTCTGCGGTCAAAAGTCTCTATATTTCTGCAGCGCTCCTCGATTTTGTCCAGATATTCCTGCCGGCTCTCCCGGGAAAGCGTGTCCACTCCGCCCAGCTGGTGCAGGTTATCCGCCACGTATGCCGCGAAAATCCAGTACTCCAGGGTTCTGTCTGGCAGATAGATATAGATCACGCCGTGATTCCACAGAACCTCCAGATTCTGGTACTCCGACAGCCAGCCGAACATCGTGTCATCCCGCATATTATGCCCGTAAAGGATCGTATGAAAGTCAGAAAAATCCATACTGTTCACCTGCTGCGTGTAGATCGATCCATAGATGTCCTTGTTGCCCTCGATATCGTGATACAGGTAAAAATCATCTTCTCCGACACTGTGCAGCACCGGATAGTTGATCACCGTTCCCGGAATACTGATCCACGCATAGATATCCCGGTTGATCTTCCACAGTGATTTAAAATCGATCGGGGATTCCGTCTCAGTCTCCGTCTCCGCCTCCGTTGCTGCAGTTTCCGGCTCTGCTTCCGTTGCCATACCTGTTTCCTCCGCGGCTGCAGCCGTGTTCAGCAGACAGCACACAGTAAGCAGTGCACAGACCATATACTGCTGCAGTTTCTTTCCTGCCATTTTCTTTCCTGTCAGCTTTTTTTCTGTTATTTTCTTTCTTTTCTGTCCCTTCCCTGTCATTTTCCTTCCCCACTCCTTTCCCGCACCATCTGTAATTCTTATTTATTATAACTCTGAACAGGGCCGCTGCGCAACCGCAGCAAAAAGTTATTTCTAAAACAAATGGCGGCAGCCGTCCGGCTGTGCAGCGTTATACCGCCGTCGCTGAAGGCGGCGGCTCTGAAGACATTTCATTTCTCCATCAGATATTTTCGCCTGCTTGCCTCGCAAAGATATTCATGCTACAATAACAAAAAACCATACATTACTGCGATGCCAGAAAGGAGTATTACGGTGGCAAAAATATTCAATGTGACCGGTCCATGCATCCCTGAGAAGCATTATATGGCAGATATTACGGAACGTATCGGACAAATCCGAAAAATGATAGAAGCAGGTGCCTACTTCACAATAAACTGTGCGCGCCAATATGGAAAGACAACTACGCTGACCGCGCTGGAAAAGGGATTGTCTGAGGAATATCTTGTAATCAATCTCGATTTTCAGGATCTTGGAAGCGCTTCTTATCAGGATGAAAATACATTTTCCCTTTCGTTTCTGGCACTCTTCCTGCAGGAAATGGAACGTCACACTGCAGATGAAATGCCCGGCATGGCGGAAATTATGAAAAAAATGCGGAATACCGCAGAAAACAGTGCGCGGGAATTTTGTCTCCTGTCTCTGTTCATGCTTCTGCGTGATGTCTGCGCATACAGTGCCAAAAAAGTAGTCCTGATGATTGATGAGGTGGACAGCACATCAAACAATCAGGTATTTCTTGACTTTCTTGCACAGTTGCGCAGTTATTACCTGAAACGTGACACAAAGGGAATCGCCGTTTTTCAGTCGGTCATCCTTGCGGGAGTTTATGACATTAAAAACCTGAAAAGAAAGCTTCGTCCGGAAGCAGACCGCAGAACCAACAGCCCCTGGAATATCGCGGCAGATTTTGATGTCGATATGAGCCTGTCCCAAAAGGGAATCATAGGGATGCTGAATGAATATGAGGCAGATCACCAGACAGGGATGGATACCTCCCGGATCGCAGAGCTCTTGTATGAATACACATCCGGATATCCTTATCTGGTTTCACGCCTCTGCAAGCTGATGGATGAGAAAATTGGAGGGGCGGACGAAAGCACAAAGAAAAATGCATGGACGAAGGCCGGATTTCTGGAAGCCGTACGGATGCTGCTGATGGAAAATAACATGCTGTTTGAGTCTTTAACCGGCAAGCTTGCAGACTATCCAGAGCTGGAACGGATGCTGAAGGAACTTCTTTTCTTCGGAAAACCCATTTCGTACAATCCGACAAACCAGGTGACAGGGCTCGCAATCATGTTCGGATTTGTAAAAAACCAGGATGGGAGAGTGATTCCGGCAAACCGTATTTTCGATACACTGCTATACAATCATTTTCTTTCCATGGATGAGCTGGAGTCCTCCGGATTATATACAGCATCCCTGCTTGATAAGAACCTGTTCATTCACGACGGCCATCTGGATATGCGGAGAATCCTGGAAAAATTTGTCCTGCATTTCCACGATCTGTACGGAAATCAAAAAGAGACGTTCCTGGAAGAAGAAGGGCGGCGTTATTTTCTCCTTTATCTGCGCCCGATCATTAATGGAACTGGAAATTATTATATAGAAGCGCGCACACGAAGCCTTGGGCGGACAGATATTATCGTCGATTACCGGGGAGAGCAGTTCGTAATCGAGACAAAAATCTGGAGAGGAAATGAATATCATACCCGCGGCGAACAGCAGATAACTGAATATCTGGAAGATTATGGTCTGCGGACTGGCTATATGCTCAGCTTTTGCTTCAACCAGAAAAAGCAGATTGGAGTTAAGGAAATCAATGTGAATGGAAAGTGCCTTATTGAAGCAGTTGTATAAATCCCAGCCCGTCGTACTTGATGCAGATGTGCTGCCGACGCTTCCCGCTGGCACCAGCTTTGTCTACAGTCTTAGGGCCGCTGCGCAACCGCAACGGCCCTGTTATCTTTTTTATCTGAAATTCTTTTCTGTCTGCCTGAAAATTCTTCTGTTCAAAAATTTTTTATCCGGAAATTTCTCTTATCGGAAGCTCTCTTTTCTGTCTCTGTCTGCGGTGTTATCAGATCGCGAAGTTTGCTGCGGTGCCGTTCTGTG
>CANRBX010000096.1 GCA_947628955.1 uncultured Lachnospiraceae bacterium
AGGATGATGATCCAGCCGTACAGCCGCAGAAGCGAGCTGGTCCAGAATGGCACCATGATCAGGAACATCATGATCCTCTTGCCCCGCTCAGAGAGCTTTGCCATAAAGTACCCGAACGGATAGCCGAGCAGGACCACGAGAAGCGTCGTGGAAAACGCCAGCCTGAACGACTGTACAAAGCACTGCACATAGACCGGATCCGTCATCCTCGTATAATTTTCCGTCGTGAACAGCCAGGAAAACCCGTAGCCGTCATTGTTCGAGGCGAAGCTGATCGCCACCATATAGATCATCGGTCCAAGAACAAACAGCAGGGTAAACAGATACAGCGGGGCGACGCACAGCCCCCATCCTGTTTTCTTCTTCATCCGTCAGTCCCCCCTATCTCCGGATATTCCGTAATAAACACATTGTCCTTCAAGGTCCGCCGGCACAGTTTCGTTCCATCTGGCACAGTCTCATTTCAACCGGCGCAGCCTCATTTCAACCGCCGCAGTTTCGCTCCAGCCGGCACAGTCTGTTTCATCTGGCACAGTCCCGTCTCAGCCGCCGCAGATTCGCATCAGCTCTCGCGGTCTACCAGCACGGCCGCCTGCGCCGGCCACTCCAGATATACCTGCTCTCCGATGTCAAGATCAAAGTTGATACCGTGTCGGCTGACAATGATCTCTGTCCCGTCTTCCAGCGCCGCCGCGATGCGGAGCATCCCTCCCACGAAGCTCTTCTCCGTGATCGTCCCGCGCAGCGCCTGTGCGGATCTTTGCTCCCTCCAGATACTGATCGTCTCGCCGCGCACCGCAAGTGTCAGCCGGTCTCCCGGCTGAACCGGACGGCCGTCCTTCCGGCAGGCCATCGTCCCGCAGCTGTGCTCCAGAACGATCTCATCCCCGGATACCGAGGCGGCCGTGCCGCTCAGCACGTTTGCCGAGCCCACAAAGTTTGCCACAAAACTCGTCTTCGGCGTGTCGTAGATCTCGGAAGGGCTGCCGGTCTGCTCGAACCGCCCGTCGCGCATCACCGCGATCACGTCCGACATGTTGATGGCCTCCTCCTGATCGTGCGTGATATAGATAAACGTAATGCCCAGCTTTTTCTGAAGCCGCTTCAGCTCCAGCTGCATCTGACGCCGCAGCTGAAGATCCAGCGCGCCCAGAGGCTCATCCAGAAGCAGCACCCGCGGATTGTTGATCACCGCGCGCGCGATCGCCACTCTCTGCCGCTGGCCCCCGCTCATCTCCGAGGGCATCCGCTTTTCGAAGCCATCGAGCTGCACGAGCTCAAGCATTTTCGTGACCCGCTCCCGGATCTCCGCCTTCGGCACATTCCGGAGCTTCAGGCCGTAGGCAATATTATTATATACATTCATGTGAGGGAACAGTGCGTAATTCTGGAAGACCGTGTTCACACTGCGCTTCTCCGGCGCACGGTTCCCCATCGGCTGACCCTCCAGCAGCACCTCGCCCGAATCCGGCGTCTCCAGTCCCGCGATGATCCGCAGCGTCGTCGTCTTTCCGCAGCCCGACGGGCCGAGAAGCGTGACAAAATCACCCTCCCGCACGCGAAGGCTGATCCCTTTGAGCACCCCGGTCTCCCCGAAGCTCTTCGTGATATCCTGCAGCTCCAATACGACCGGCCGGTCCTGCCCCTCTGCCGGGGCCTGTTCTTTTCCCTGCGCCAGGGAATGCTCTGCCGGGGCCTGCTCCTTTCCCTGCGCCAGGGAATGCTCTGCCGGAGCCTGTTCCTTTCCCTGCGCCAGGGAATACTTTGGCAGCGCCTGCTCCCTGCTCTGCCGCAGCGGATGCTCTGTTGTGCTAATGTGTGAAAGCGTTTTTCCGTCACACAAAGACGCTTCGCGCAGAAACGCGCACGGACGCGCGGAGCGCACTTTCTCATATTGAACTGTGGCAATCATAACAATCCTTCTCTCTTCCGCTGCCGCAGGCCTCTTTGCAACAGCCTGCCGCCTTTCACCTGCTCACCGCACGGAAAAGCTGCGCTCTTCCTCGAGCGGAATCTGTCTGGTATCGATCCATGATATCTCGATATAGCGGTCCTGATTCAGGCGGCGCAGCATCTCATCGATCAGCAGTTCCCTGCCCTGCACCTCCATCGTGACCGTTCCGTCCCATTCATTCCTGACCCAGCCGGTCAGCCCCAGCATACGGGCCAGATATACGGCCTTGTAGCGGAAACCGACGCCCTGCACCCTGCCCTGGAAATGAATATGCCTCCTGCAGTCCATAGCCAGCCGTCCCTCTTTGTCAGCTCACCGTCCGGCCCAACCGCCGCACAGTGATTTTCTCCGCCGCCTATTATAATATAGGCCGCACGATTTAGTCAACTCCGAGTCAGCGCCGGCCAACCCGGCCCAAATTGTCTCCCGAATCACTTTCTTACGGCCTCGGCAGCAGGTGCCCCGGCCTGATCCGAACAGTAACACCGCCTGTACCCGGCCCGAACCGCAACTCGCATATTTACTTTACCCGGAGATTTTGATAGAATAAAGGCGCCGCCGCAAATAGAAGAGACAAACTGTGTAAACAGACAGGACTATCATTTCCGGGGAGGAAAATCGAACATGGTTTCCAGACATGAGAAATATTTTAAAAATTACCGTGTGAAAGCGGTTCCGGACCGCTCGCGGAAGGGATATCACAGAGAATACGTATATATCGGGGATCTCTACAGCTGGGATCTCCCCGAAAAGGAGATCCAATCCAACCGCCGCGTCTTCGGCGCCTGCGAGCTCGTCACCCTGCTGCTCTACTTCGGCGCAGGCATCATCCGAAGCGGGCTGAACCGCAGCCGCCTGGTGGCAATTTCCTCCATGCTGGCCCTCATCACAATCCTTTTTGAAGTGTTCGCGATGTGGACCTTCTGTCTCGGCAAAATGCCCTACCGGGTGGACGATTATTCCAGGATGAACCAGACCTTCCAGGTCACCTTCCCCGCGCGCGCCATTCTGCTGGCCGTCGCCGCCGTGTCAGGGTACGTGAACACCTTTTTCCTGCACTCCGGGGCAATGGGGATCCTCATCTCCACCGGCTACCTGCTTTGCGCCCTGACTGCATGTTACCTTTTCAGAAAATACAGCAGGATCCGGAAATCCGAAAAGGTGACCGAGTCCCGGAAGCATTAGGCTATTCCTCCGTCACCTCCGCCTGCGCGTTCTGCGAATGGAAGAAATCATACACCTGCTGCGCACTGCGCGCGTTCATCGACGGAGCGTTCGCAAGCTCCTCGAGCGTCGCGTCGCGCACGGCCTCCACAGACTTGAAGGTGCGCATCAGCGCCTTTCTGCGGGCCGGCCCGATCCCGGCAATGTCGTCGAGGATCGAGTGCACCTGCCCCTTGCTGCGCAGGCTCCTGTGGTATTCGATCGCAAACCGGTGCGCCTCGTCCTGGATCCGCGTCACAAGCCGGAATGCCTCGGAGTGCGTGTCGATCGGCAGCTCCACATTCTCAAAATAGATACCGCGCGTGCGGTGAAAATCGTCCTTCACCATGCCGCAGACCGGGATCGCGATCCCGAGGCTTCCGAGCACGCGGAGCGCGACATTGACCTGTCCGCGGCCGCCGTCCATCAGGATCAGATCCGGAAAGCGGCTGAAACTTCCCATCTCATTGCCCATGCCCTTTGCGGCAAGCTCCTTCTGTTCCTCCAGCCCGTGCGAAAATCTGCGCGTCAGCACTTCCTCCATACTCGCATAGTCGTCCGGCCCCTGAACAGTCCTGATCTTAAATTTGCGGTAATCACTGCGCTTCGGCTTGCCGCGCTCGTAGACGATCATCGAACCCACCGATTCAAATCCGTTTATGTTGGAGATATCGTACGCCTCCATGCGCATCGCGCGCTCCACCCCGAGCAGCTGCTCGATCTCATGCACGGCGCCGATCGTCCTGCCTTCCTCGCGCTTGATGCGCTCGCTGTCCTGACGCAGCACGATCGCGGCATTCTCCTGCGCCATCTCCACCAGCTTCTCCTTCGTGCCCTTCTTCGGCACGCGCAGGTACACGCGCTGCCCGCGCTTCTCTGAGAGCCACGCCTCCACGACCTCGTGATCCTCGATCTCCGTCTCCAGCATCAGCTCGCGCGGCACGAACGGCGTCCCGGCATAATACTGCTTGATAAAGCTGCTGAGGATGACGGAGCGGGTGTCGTGCGGGGCGACGCGCAGGTAAAAATGATCCCTGCCGATCATCTTGCCGCCGCGGATGAAAAATACCTGCACGACCGCATCGCCCTCGTCCACGGCCATCGCCAGCACATCCTTGTCCTCGCCGTCCCCGTGCGTGATCTTCTGACGCTGCGCCACCTGATGGACGCTGCTGATTAGCTCGCGGTACTCGATCGCCGCCTCAAATTCCATATTCTCCGCGGCCTGATTCATTTTTTCCTCAAGCATTTTCAACACCGGGGCGTGGTTTCCGTTCAGGAACTCCAGCGCCTCATCGATGGAGCGCCGGTATTCTTCCTTCGAGATCTTTCCCTGGCAGGGCGCGTTGCACTGCCCGATGTGATAATACAGGCAGGGCCGTTCCTTTCCGATGTCGCGCGGCAGGCTGCGGCTGCAGCTGCGCAGCTTATAGAGCTTTTTGATCAGCTCGATCGTATCCTTGACCGCGCCTGCGCTCGTGTACGGCCCGAAATACCGGGATCGGTCCTTCTTCATTGTGCGCGAAAAAAGCACGCGCGGGTAATCCTCCCCGAGCGTCACCTTGATAAACGGATAGCTCTTGTCGTCTTTGAGCATCGTGTTGTACTTCGGGCGGTGCTCCTTGATCAGGTTGCACTCGAGCACCAGCGCCTCCAGCTCCGAATCCGTCACAATGTACTCAAACCTGCGGATCCGCTCCACCATCTGCTCGATCTTGACGCCCTTGCTGCGGCTGCTCTGAAAATACTGGCGCACCCTGTTCTTCAGGCTGATCGCCTTGCCGACATAAATAATATCGTCCCGCTCGTCGTGCATGATGTACACGCCCGGTCGGCCCGGAAGCTTTTTCAGCTCTTCTTCTATATTAAAAAGCGGGGCCTCCCCTGATCCGCTCTGATCCGGCAAATCCGCCGCCCCCTTTCGCGTCATATTTCAAGGATATCTGCGCGCATGGCCTTCAGGCAATTTTACGCTGCCGAAGGCTCTTTCCCATTTCCTCCCGCATCTCTGCGCACGATCTTCCGGAAATATGCCGAGAACATGCACGCGGTCGTCATCACCGCGAGGAAGTCCGCGACCGGCTCCGCTGTGAAGACCGCCCTCGTCCGGTCCGCCGTGAAGATGGCAGGCATGATGTAGATCAGCGGGATCAGCAGGATGATCTTGCGCAGCAGCGCCAGAAACAGTGAATTTTTCGCGTTGCCGAGCGCGATGAAGGTCTGCTGGCACGCAATCTGGATCCCGAAGATTCCCGTCATCAGCATGTAGACCCGCAGGCAGGGCACCGCGAACGCGAGCAGCTTTGGATCGCTGTTGAACAGACGGATGAACACCTGCGGCGCGAGCATGACAAACGCCCATATCGCCATCGAGTAGCACACGCACGACGTCAGCAGAAACCAGAAGGCACGCTTTACCCTCTGCATATTTCTCGCGCCGAAATTGTAGCTGACGATCGGCTGCGCCCCCTGCGTCATGCCCTGCAGCGGCATCATGGAGAACTGCATCGCGCTCGATGCGATCGTCATCGTCGTCACGGCAATGTCCCCGCCGTACCTGAGCAGGGATGAATTAAAGCAGATCGACAGCAGGCTCTCCGTGGACATCATGATAAACGGCGAGAGCCCAAGCGCCACTGCCGGCAGAATGATCTTCGCGGAGAGCTTCAGGTTTTCCCGGCGGATGCGCAGCACGGTCTTCGGACCGGTCAGAAAGCGCAGGATCCAGACCGTTGAGACGCACTGTGACAGGATCGTCGCAAGGGCCGCCCCGGACACTCCCAGGTTCAGCACAAAAATAAAGATCGGATCCAGGATGATATTACAGACGGCCCCGATCATCACCGTCAGCATGCTCGTCTTCGCAAACCCCTGCGCGGAAATGAACACATTCAGCCCCATCGTGAACTGCACAAAAAGCGTGCCCAGACTGTAGATCCGCATGTACTCTGTCGCATATCCGATCGTGTTTTCACTGGCCCCGAACATCAGCAGCATGTCCCGCGAGAACAGCTGAAAGATCACGGTCAGCGCCACCGCGATCAGGAAAAGAAGCGTCACGGAATTTCCGAGCGTCTGCTCCGCCTTGTCCTTTCGGCCCTCGCCGAGAAAGATCGAAGCGCGCGGCGAGCTACCCATCCCGACGAGCCCCGCAAATGCCGTGATCAGCGTGATCAGGGGCACGCAGACCCCGACGCCGGTCAGCGCCATCTGCCCGATCCCCTCAATATGCCCGATGTAGATCCGGTCCACCATATTGTATAAAAGATTGATGATCTGCGCCGCGATCGCAGGCGCCGCCAGACGAAACAGCAGACGCCCGACCGGCTCCGTACCGAGCTGATCCGTCTGCGTCTGTCCGTTTTTCCTGTTCTGTGTCATTTTGCCGAATGCCTTCTTTCTTATCTGGCCAATTTATATAATGCATACTGATTCAGCGAAACTCCTTCCCGCTCCGCTTCTATCGCCAGACGTCTGTGCAGTGATTTCGGAATACGAAGAAGAAATTTACCGCTCATCTTCTCTTCCACAAATGGTTCCGGGATCGGCAGGTTATGTTCCAGCTTCACCTCAATGTATCCTTCCATGGCCTCCATAAGGCTGTCGGTCAGCTCTTCCAAAGTATCCGCCGTACTCTGGCAGCCGTCCAGCTCCAGAATCCGCCCATAAAAATAGTGCCCGCTTTCATCGTGCATTTCCTGGATCAGGCGGTTATAGGGGAGCTTCATATAATACTCTTTACCCTTTTCCATTCCCGTTGCCTCTTTCCGCTATTCTGTTCAAAATATTCACAATGTACACTTTTTTCAGATGAGTTTCTGCTTTAATCGTAAGCAGCTCTCCTTTATCATTCAAAAAATGAACATGCGACCCTTTTTGCCGCACAAGATAGTACCCATAGTAATTCAGCACCTTCTCCGCCTCTGCAAAACGAATCCCATTCGGTTGCCGACGCATCTTTTCAACTAACTTCTCGATTTCCATTCATCCTCCAGAATAGTATCATATACAATATCAAATGTCAAGCTTTATATAATTTTTTAGTTGCGTTTTACATATTATTTGATACTATTATAGAAGGATTATCTATAAATGTAAAGAAATATTTCAGAATCCTCTCAGCCTGTCGTTGCTGTCGTCATTTGTGTTCTCGATTGCACGGATCTCCACGTAGTACCCATACTGCTCATTGACCCGGATATATACGCGGTCCCCTGCCTTATGTCCGAGGATCGCCCTGCCGAGCGGCGACTCGATGCTGATCAGGCCGTTGACAGAATTGCCGCGCACCGACGTCACGAGCCGGTATGTCTCCGTCTCGTCGTCATCCTCAAAATAGATCTGCACCGTATTGTTGATCCCGACCTCATCGTCCTTTGAATCGTCTGAGATCACGGTGGCAGTCCTGAGCATCCGCTCCAGATAGCGGATGCGGCTCTCATTTTTATTCTTGTCGCGCTTTGCCGCGTGATACTCGAAATTCTCGCTCAGGTCTCCATGCGCACGGGCCTCCTTCACCGCCTCGATCGCCTCCTTACGCACCACAAGCCTGCGATACTCGATCTCCTCCTCGATTTTTCTGACGTCCCCTTCTGTCAGCTGTTCACGCATTGCCTTTCCCTCTTTCTGTCACACATTAAATAAGCCGGAACTTATTTCCTTCCTCTGTCTATTGCAGACGGAACAGCATATGCTGTCCGCATCACTCTGCCCCGACGCTTTCGACAAACCTGCCGAAGGCCTCCTGCCCTTCCGGCGTGCGCTTGAAGACCCCCGCGTGCTCCAACACCTTGCTGAAAACGAGTCCCACCTCGTCCTGGAGCACCTTTCCGACCGTGTCCGCGCGGAAGGAGCCATATTTCTGCCTCAGTTCCTCCACCCAGGGCGCGTGCTTCGCGAGCTCTTCATCCCCGGAAATATCGCGTCCCTCTGCCAGCGCATCCTCCAGATGCTCCAGCTCGTCCTTCAGGCGCGCCGGGAGTACGGCGAGTCCCATGACCTCAATGAGCCCGATATTTTCCTTCTTGATATGATGCAGCTCCGCGTGCGGATGATAGACTCCGAGCGGATGTTCCTTCGTCGTGATATTGTTGCGCAGTACCAGGTCCAGCTCAAAGCGGCCTTCGCGCATGCGCGCGATCGGCGTAATCGTATTGTGCGGCTCCCCGTCCGTCTCGGCAAAAATGAATGCCGCCTCGTCCGTGTACCCGCGCCATGCGCCGAGGATCCGGTCTGCCAGATCGATCAGGCGCTCCCGGTCCGGACTGCTGATGCGGATAACCGACATCGGCCACTTCACGATGCCTGCGCTGACATCCTCAAACCCGGCGAACGAGATCTCCCGCTCCACCGGCGCCTTTGCCATCGCAAATTCATAGCAGCC
>CANRBX010000097.1 GCA_947628955.1 uncultured Lachnospiraceae bacterium
CCTAAAAATAGCAAACAGGCGAGCCGTGCTGCGTCTCTCGCGGCCATATGGCCGCTCGAGCGCGGGCTGTCGCCCTATAAATAGCAAACAGGCGAGCCGTGCTGCGTCTCTCGCGGCCAAAGGCCGCTCGAGCGCGGGCTGTCGCCCTATAAAAATAAAAACAATCGGCTGTGTTCATGCAAGCATGAACATCCGGTTGTTTCCATTTTTGCACGGCTCGTAGCTTTCGCGTCAGTTGTCCTCGGGGGTGCCTTCGGTGGTGTAGACCTGGCGCTTGCGGGCCATTTCATCGCTTTCGAGGTATTCGTCGTAGGTTGTGATCTTGTCGATCAGTCTGCCGTTCGGCAGGATTTCCATGATGCGGTTGGCGGTCGTCTGCACGATCTGGTGGTCGCGGGAGGTGAAGATCATGACGCCCGGGAATTTGATCATGCCGTTGTTCAGGGCGGTGATCGACTCCATGTCCAGGTGATTCGTCGGCTCGTCGAAGAGCAGGACGTTTGCACCGGAGATCATCATCCTGGAGAACATACAGCGGACGCGCTCGCCTCCGGAGAGTACGCGCAGCCGCTTCACGCCGTCCTCGCCGGCGAACAGCATTCTGCCGAGGAAGCCGCGCACGTAGGTCGCGTCCTTGATTTCGGAGAACTGGGTCAGCCAGTCCGCGATGGTCAGGTCGGAGTCAAATTCCTTCGTGCTGTCCTTGGGGAAGTAGGCCTGCGTGGTGGTGACGCCCCATTTATAGCGCCCCTCGTCGGGCTCCATCTCGCCCATCAGGATCTGCAGCAGCGTGGTCTTGGCGAGCTCGTTGCCGCCGACTAAAGCCACCTTGTCGTTGTGGCCGAGCGTAAATGTGATATTGTCAAGTACCCGGACGCCGTCGATCGTCTTGGAAAGGTTTTCGACCATCAGGACTTCGTTGCCGATCTCGCGGTTCGGGCGGAAATCGATATACGGATATTTGCGGCTGGAAGGCCGGATCTCATCGAGCTGTATTTTTTCAAGGGCGCGCTTCCTGGAGGTCGCCTGCTTGGACTTGGAGGCGTTTGCAGAGAAGCGGGAGATAAACTCCTGCAGTTCCTTGATCTTTTCCTCTTTTTTCTTGTTGGCCTCCTTCATCTGGCGGATCAGGAGCTGGCTGGATTCGTACCAGAAATCATAGTTGCCCGCGTACAGCTGGATCTTTCCGTAATCGATGTCTGCGATGTGCGTGCAGACCTTGTTCAGGAAATAGCGGTCGTGGGACACGACGATCACCGTGTTGTCAAAGTTGATCAGAAATTCCTCGAACCAGTTGATCGCGTCGAGATCCAGATGGTTGGTCGGCTCGTCGAGCAGCAGGATGTCCGGATTGCCGAACAGGGCGCGCGCGAGGAGCACCTTGACCTTCAGGCTGCCGTCGAGCTCCTTCATCAGGCTGTAGTGGAGGGAGGCGTCGACGCCGAGACCATTCAGGAGCATGGCTGCGTCCGACTCGGCCTCCCACCCGTTCATCTCAGCAAATTCTGCCTCAAGCTCGCTGGCGCGGATCCCGTCCTCATCGGAGAAATCCTCCTTTGCGTAGATCGCGTCCTTCTCCTTCATGATATCATACAGGCGCTGATTGCCCATGATGACCGTGTCGAGCACGGGATATTCGTCGTACTTGAAGTGATCCTGCTCGAGGACAGACATGCGCTGCCCGGGCGTCATGTAGATATCGCCTTTCGTCGTGTCGAGCTTTCCGGCCAGGATCCGCAGGAAAGTGGATTTCCCGGCGCCGTTCGCGCCGATGATGCCGTAGCAGTTGCCCTCGGTGAATTTGATATTGACATCCTCAAATAATGCCTTCTTGCCGATACGGAGTGTTACATTATTAGCACTTATCATGTTAATAACCTCTTATTCTCTATATTTGACTGGTGGGTTGCGTTCCCTGTCTATTATACATAAAAGCCCGGCAATTTCAAGAAAAATGTATCAGCCGCGCCACACCGCCTCTGCTACCATGACGGCGATGTGATTGACCGGGATGTACGGCACGGCCTCTTCCTCTGCGAACAGGCGGACCGCAGGCCCCTCCCTGCCGCCGGAATCCTCGAGGGGACGAAGCGATCCGTCCCCGAGATACCAGAACCACCGGGTGTCGATGCGCAGCCGGAGGTTCCATCCGAGAAAGCTGCGGCCCGGGAGCCGGAACCCGTTTTTGCGCAGCCGGCTTGTCCCGTTGTTCACGGCAGCGCCCTGCGCCGGGGTAAATTCATAGGAGCCGTTCTTCGTCCGGACGACGGCACCCTCGCTCTCCGGGTAGTCCCACTCAAATTCCTGGTTTCTGAGCCTGGAGTTGTAAAGGATACGGTAGGTCAGGGCCTGCTTCCAGGAATCATAATCGCGGACCGGCCGTCTGCGCCCCTCCATGTCCCGGATGGAGGTGAGCAGGAAATCGATGGATTTCGCCCGCCTCGGGGCGAGAAGGCGCTCAACCTCGGAGAAATCGACCGGCGCGTCAAAATCCGGGGCCTGCTTCTGTGCGGGCGCGGGCTCCGGCACAGGTTCCTGCTTTGCCCGGAACCCGAGAAATCCTGCGGCCGCCCTGCGCAGCCTTGAAAAGCCGCTTTCGTCTTTGGCGGAGCTCTCTTTTTCAGTGGCTTCGGGGGCGGGCGCGCCCTGCTTTTCACCCTTTTCCGGCAGGATGCGGTCCTGCAGATTCAGGGAGGTCAGAAAGCTCGTCAGCTTGTCCCCGTGCCGGGAGCCCGCAAAGAATTTTTTGCCGAAGATGATGCAGAAGCAGCACGTATGGAAGGAGTTGGTGAACACATAATCCGCATGCTGTATCAGCCCGATCCACTCGTCGGGTCCGACGTCATAGCGGAAGCTGCTCTTCACATCCTCATATTTGCCGAGCAGGCCGCCGCTGATCGGCAGATTGGTGAGCTCTATGATCTTGAGGCCGGTCCTGCGCGCGCATTTCACGGCCTGAAGCAGCGTATTTCTGGAGCGCTCTTCTGCGTAATACAGGAGGATGTAATGTTCCTCGTCGGGTTTTACGGAAATCCTGGAATAGAACTCCCTGTCGTGGAACAGGACCGGATCGATCACAAGCTCCGCGGTCAGGTCGGAATTTTCCTCGATATACTCCTTCAGGCTTGCCTCGCGCACAGAGATGCGGTCGATGTCGCTCAGGTAGTGGAAGAAGAGCTGTTTTTCTTCCTCGGTATACGGCTTCGGAACGCCGCGGCTGGCGGAGTAGGCGAGCTTCCATTTGTTTTCCATGCAGCGGCTGCCGAGAAAGTATCCGCGGTCAAACCCCAGCGCATCCTTTTTCCAGACGACGTCGGTCGCGCAGACATAGCAGTCGCAGCCGGGATCCAGGATCTCGAGCAGGTCGGGATCGTAGCAGATGTCTGTGATCGTGTAATATTTATGGATGAAATCCTCAAATTTCTGATAGCGGGTCTCGCGCTCCCGGTAGAGCGCGGTATAGCCCTTGTACAGCCTGCGGATCCTGCCGCGCTTCCGGTCAAGCTGGTCCTGTTCCTCCGGCGTTTCGGCCGTCTTTTCCAGGAGGCCTTTGTATTTTTCCTCATAGTACTCGCATGGGTGGAGCGGGTTAAAATTGTCATAGTAGCTTGCTTTGTAGTCGATGACGACGCTGTCGATCCCGTGCAGTGCAAGAAACTGCTGGAATGCGTATGTGTGAACCGGGCAGGCGAAATTCAGCCCCTTTGTATGCGTGTTGACGGACAAAATCCCTATCTTCATGAGTTCACTCTCCTTTGTCTTTTTGCCACAGGGCGTCGGCTACCGCAACGCCGATCTGGTTGAAGGGCAGAAACGGAACAGCTTCCTCGTCCCGGAATATCCGGAGGGGCCTGTCCGCGCTTTTGTTGTACGTGTCCATGAGACAGAAGGTGCCGTCGTTCAGGTACCAGAACCAGTGGACTCCGATCCGGATGCGCAGATTCCACCCCGCAAAGCGATAACCTTCCAGGAGGAAACGGTTCTTCGCAAAATGGGCGGAGCCGTCGTTTGCGACGATCCCCTCACGGGGCGTGTATTCATAAGAGCCGCTTTTCAGCGACCTTACCGTGCCGTCCTGTGCGGTCCAGTCCCAGCGGAATGCCCTGTTCTTGAGCCGGCTGTTGTAGCGGATACAGTAGCGCAGCGTGCGTTTGAAGGAATCGTAGTCCCGCGCTGAGCGCTGCGAGTGCTCAAACTCGCGGATAGAGGACAGAAGGAAATCTGTCGATTCCGCGCGCATCGCGGCGAGCCTCTTTTCCACCTGCCGGTAGGGAATCCTGGACTGCAGAGGGGGCTGGCCGACACCGATGCCGGTCAGATCCTGGAAGCGGTAAAACGGTCGCTTCAGCCGCCAGTGCAGATTTTTGGGCGTCCAGTCCATGACCGGTTCCTCCGGGATCATGCGGTCGGACAGGCCGATGGAGTCGAGAAAATGTGCGATCTTGTCCCCATGCCGCGAGCCCACGAAAAATTTTTTGCGGAAAATGATGCTGAAACAGGTGGCGTGGAAGGAGTTCGTGAACACGAAGTCCGCATGCCGGATGTACCCGATCCACTCATCCGGCCCGATATCGTACCGGAACACACTGTTGATGTTTTTGTATTTTTTGAGGATGCCTTCTCGGAGCGGAAGATTAGTCAGCTCGACCACCTTGAGACGGTATCTGCGCGCGCAGCGGAGCACCTGCTGCAGAGTGTTTTCGGAGCGCTCTTCCGCGTAGTAGAACAGGATATAGTGCTCTTCCGGGGGTTTGACGGAGATCTTTTCGTAAAATTCCCTGCCGTGGAAGAGCACCGGGTCGATGACCACCCTGGCCTGCAGGCCGGAGTTGTCCTCGATGTATTCCTTCAGGCTGGTTTCGCGCACGGAAATGCGGTCGATATCGCTGATATAATGGAAAAAGACGGCTTCCTCCTGATCGGAGTACGGGTGGAAATACCCGCGGCTGGCCGCGTACGACAGTTTCCACTTATTTTCCATGCACCTGCTTCCGAGAAGATACCCGCGGTCAAATCCGAGGCTGGGATTGTTCTTCCAGACGACGTCCGTCGCGCAGATATAGCAGTCGCAGCCCGGGTCGAGAACCTCGAGCAGCGCGGCGTCGTAGCATTCCTCCGTCTTGATATAGTAGGTCTCAATGAAATCCTGAAATTTATCGTAGCGTGTTTCCCGCTCTCTGTAGAGCGCGGCATAGGAGTCGCGCTTCTGGCTCATCAGCGCGAGCTTGGACTCGATATCCTGCCTTTCCTCTTCCGTGGCGGGCTTTCTGCGCTGCAGATCCTCACATTTCCGCGCATAGTACTCCGAGGGGTGCCTCGGCTCAAAATCCTCATAGTAATTTGCCTTGTAATCCAGGACGACGCTGTCGATCTGGTTGGCGAGCAGAAACTGCTGGAATGCATAGGTGTGGACGGGGCAGGCAAAATTCAGCCCCTTGGTATGCATGTTGACGGACAGTATCCCGACTTTCATTGAAGCTCCTCCATAGGTCCGGTTGGAATAAAAAACGGTGACAGAAACGTATTTACGGGAAACAGAAAACACATCTAATGTCTGTCATAGTATACCATTAATAAAATATCCCTGCAATCATTTCTTTGCGCGCTCCGCCGGGGGACGGCGCTCCGGAATCGTTAAGCTGAATGATATCGCTTCAGGCCGGGCCGAAGCACCTGCTGCCGGGGCCGCAGGAAAGTGATTCAGGAAGCAGTCCGGGTTTTCGTATATCTGCGGGCCGCGGAGAATCCGGTGTATGGATAAAAATACAAAAAAAACGTAAAATCGTTTTCTCAGAAATGGACAAAAAAATGAACCTGTGCTAAAATTAGTTTCGTATGAGAAGTAATCATTGAGTTACAAGCTCAAAGAAATAAGGAGGAATCACAAATGGCTAGAAAAATGAAGACCATGGATGGAAACCATGCAGCCGCTCATGCATCGTACGCATTTACCGATGTAGCTGCAATCTATCCAATCACCCCTTCGTCTGTCATGGCAGAAGCCACGGATGAGTGGGCAACACAGGGCCGTCTCAACATTTTCGGTCAGACCGTACAGGTCACGGAGATGCAGTCTGAGGCGGGTGCCGCCGGCACAGTACACGGTTCTCTTGCAGCAGGAGCACTGACGACTACATATACAGCGTCCCAGGGTCTCCTTCTGATGATCCCGAACCTGTACAAGATCGCCGGTGAGAGACTCCCGGGCGTGTTCAACGTATCCGCACGTGCGCTTGCGAGCCATGCACTTTCTATTTTCGGCGATCACTCTGATGTTTACGCATGTCGTCAGACCGGCGCCTGCATGCTGTGCGAGTCCAGCGTTCAGGAGGTCATGGACCTGACGCCGGTGGCGCACCTTTCCGCTATCAAGGGCCGCCTTCCGTTCATCAATTTCTTCGACGGGTTCCGCACTTCCCACGAGATCCAGAAGATCGAGACATGGGACTACGAGGATCTGAAGGAGATGCTCGATTTCGACGCGCTGCAGGCGTGGAGAGACCAGGCGCTCAATCCGAACCATCCGTGCCAGAGAGGTTCCGCTCAGAACCCGGATATTTTCTTCCAGGCGAGAGAGGCGATCAACCCCTACTATGATGCGATGCCGGCGATCGTCCAGGAGTATATGGACAAGGTCAACGCAAAGATCGGCACCGATTACAAGCTGTTCAACTACTACGGCGCTGCCGACGCTGAGAAGGTCATCATTGCCATGGGTTCTGTCTGCGATACGATCGAGGAGACGATCGACTACCTGATGGCAGCGGGCGAGAAGGTCGGCGTTGTGAAGGTTCGCCTTTACAGACCGTTCTGCGCGGACGCGCTGATCGCGGCGATCCCGGAGACGGTAAAGCAGATTTCTGTTCTTGACCGCACGAAGGAGCCGGGTTCCCTCGGCGAGCCGCTGTATCTGGACGTTGTCGCGGCCCTGAAGGGCAGCAAGTTCAACGACACTCCGATCTATTCCGGACGCTACGGCCTTGGTTCCAAGGACACGACCCCGGCGCAGATCGTGGCTGTATACAACAACACAGAGAAGCAGCGCTTCACGATCGGCATCACGGACGACGTGACAAACCTTTCCCTGGAGCTGGGCGAGCCGCTCGTTACCACTCCGGAGGGCACGATCAACTGCAAGTTCTGGGGCCTTGGCGCAGACGGTACCGTCGGTGCGAACAAGAACTCCATCAAGATCATCGGCGACAACACCGATATGTATGCGCAGGCATACTTTGACTATGACTCCAAGAAGTCCGGCGGCGTGACAATGTCCCACCTCCGCTTCGGAAAGCTTCCGATCAAGTCCACTTATCTGATCCACAAGGCGAATTTCGTGGCCTGCCACAATCCGTCCTATGTGCGCAAGTACAACATGGTTCAGGAGCTGGTTGACGGCGGCACCTTCCTTCTGAACTGCCCGTGGGATATGGAAGGCCTTGAGCACCATCTTCCGGGCCAGGTGAAGAAGTTCATCGCGGACCACAACATCAAATTCTACGTGATCGACGGCATCAAGATCGGCAAGGAGATCGGACTTGGCGGACGTATCAACACGGTGCTCCAGTCTGCATTCTTCAAGCTGGCGAACATCATCCCGGAGGAGCAGGCGATCGACCTGATGAAGGCTGCCGCGAAGGCGACTTACGGCCGCAAGGGCGACGCGATCGTTCAGATGAACTACGACGCGATCGACGCAGGCGCGAAGCAGGTGGTTGAGGTTCAGGTTCCGGAGAGCTGGAAGAACGCCGAGACCGAGGACATCATCGCGAAGGATGTCACCGGCGGAAGAGCGGATGTGGTAGAGTTCGTCAACAAGATCCAGCACGCGGTCAACGCTCAGGAGGGCAACAACCTTCCGGTATCCGCATTTAAGGATTACGTCGACGGCACGACTCCGTCAGGCGCGGCTGCATATGAGAAGCGCGGCATCGCAGTGGACATCCCGGTATGGAATCCGGAGAACTGTATCCAGTGTAACCGCTGCGCATATGTCTGCCCACATGCAGTTATCCGTCCGGTTGCAATGACGGACGCAGAGGTGGCTGCGGCTCCGGAGGGACTGAAGGCTCTGCCGATGACGGGCATGACCGAGTACAAGTTCGCGATGGTGGTATCCGCCTACGACTGTACCGGATGCGGATCCTGCGCAAATGTCTGCCCGGGCAAGAAGGGCGCGAAGGCACTCACCATGGAGAACATGGAAGCGAATGCAGACAGCCAGAAGTACTTCGATTACGCGGTAGAGCTTCCGGCGAAGAAGGATGTTGTCGAGAAATTCAAGGAGAACACCGTGAAGGGCTCTCAGTTCAAGCAGCCGCTGCTTGAGTTCTCGGGCGCATGCGCAGGCTGCGGCGAGACTCCGTACGCGAAGCT
>CANRBX010000098.1 GCA_947628955.1 uncultured Lachnospiraceae bacterium
GTGCACGGCGGGGACATGCCTGGCATTCGTGAACATGTACATCGACCCGGCGAAGTGCACGGGCTGCGGGAAGTGCACCGCGTCGTGCCCGGACGACCTGATCGAGGGGCTGCCGGGGTACATCCACATGATCGAGGACATCGACTGCACGAAGTGCGGGAAGTGCCAGGATGCGTGCCCGGAGGGAGCGATCGTGCGCACGCTCGGGACTGTGCCGAGGCTGCCTGACCGCCTGACGAGGGTCGGACGCTTCCGCAGGTATTAATTCGCGCAGCAGCCCGCAGGGGGGACACACTGTCCTGCGGGAGAATAAACTGAATATCGGCAGTGTCAGGTGTGAGGGCAATCATATTGTCGGGCGCAGCGCTTTCGGGGAACCGTTCCGGGGCGCAGTGCCGGCGCTGCCAAAGCTGTATGAAAAAGGCGTATCCCGGGGCCGCAGACGGTCTCCGGGAAGACCTTTTTGGATGGAAACCTGATTTGACAGGCAGCTTCGGCGGCAGAGAAAGGAGATACTATGAAAGCCGGCACACAGGACATGACAAAGGGGAACCCGTTCCGGATCATACTTCAGTTCGCGGTTCCTTTATTTCTGGGCAATATTTTTCAGCAGCTTTACAACATGGTAGACGCGATCGTGGTCGGCCAGTTTGTGGGAACAGGGGCACTGGCGGCCGTGGGGGCCAGCGGCTCCAGCTACTCGCTGATCATCGCCACGGTCAACGGCTTCGCGAGCGGGGCCTCCGTGGTGATCGCGCAGATTTTCGGAAGCGGGGATGCAGAGCGGACGCGCAAGGCGTACATAACAACCTGGAAGGTTCTCTTCCTCTCAGGCGCGGCTTTCACCCTGATCGGCCTGCTCTGCTGCGGCGCGCTTCTGCGGCTTCTGGGGACGCCGTCGGACGTGTTTGCGGATGCGCTCCTGTACATGCGGGTCATGTGCGTGGGCGTGCTGGCGACGTGCCTTTACAACGGCATGGCCGCGTTTCTGCGCTCGGTGGGCGACTCGCGGACTCCGCTGGCAGCGCTGATCATCTCCAGCCTCGTGAACATTGTGTTGGATCTGGTGCTTGTGCTGGCCGCGGGAATGGGCGTCGCAGGCGTGGCGGCCGCAACGCTGACGGCTCAGCTTTTATCCGGCGTCTACTGCCTCGTCCATATAAACAGGACGATGCCGCAGATGAGATTCGGCCTGCATGAGTTCCGGCTTGACCGGGACGTGGCGGGCGAGATGATCCGCATCGGACTCCCGTCCACCTTTTCGACCATTGTGGTCGTCGCCTCCACGATGTTTATTCAGGCCGCCGTCAACCGCTATGGCTCGCTCGTGGTGGGCGCATACACGGTGAATGTAAAAGTGGAGAACATCTGCATGTGCCTGGCATTTTCCATCGGCCTTGCCACGGGAATTTTCTGCGGCCAGAACGTCGGCGCTAGGGATCTCAAAAGGGCGATCCAGGGCTTTCATGCGGGACTGCTCATCGCGCTGATCTACAGTTCGCTGATGGGGGCTGTCATGTGGTTTTTCGCGCGGCCTATGAACGCGCTCTTTTCCTCGGACCCGGAAGTGATCCGGATCGGCTCGGAGATCGTGCGCATCACGGCGGTATTCTGCCCGGTGCTGGGAATCCTCTTTGTCTTCCAGCATTTCCTGCGGAATGCTTCTGATGTGATGCCGACCGTGGTTATGAGCTTTGCGGAGATCTTTTCGCGCGGCGTGCTGCCGTTTGTGCTCTCTGTCTGGTGGGGATATTACGGCATCTGGTGGGCGACTCCGGTCGGCTGGGTGCTGTCGCTCCTGATCGGGCTGGTGCGCTACCGCTCCGGAAAGTGGAAGGAAAAGGCCGGCCTGGTGAACGCGGATGCGTGAATCCCTGCGGGTGAGCGGCAGGGGATGAGGCAGCCAGGGCAGCGTGCCGACGGAAGCAGAAGAAGAGCAGAGGCGAGAGCAGGAAAAATGCCGGAAGAAAGGGCCGCGCCGGAAACCGGAGCACACAGAACAGAAGAAGAGCAGAAGCAGGACAGAAAGGGAAAAAATATGACGATCGTAATCACTGATAACTGTGTAAATGACACGGCGGCTTATCTGCCGCTTGCAAAAGCATTTGTGGAGGATGCCGGAAATGATAAGGGCTGTCACGGAATGAAGATCTGCACGGATCCGGAACGGCCGGATCATGTGGTATTTCTATCAAGGTGGGACAGCAGGGAGGACTTCATGGCGCATGTGCAGGGGCCGTCCTTTGCGAAGCACATCCCGGGCATGAGCCCGTACTACGTATCCGGGACAGACACATTCCTGGAGGAAGTGCAGGAGACGCTGTAAACCACGGCAGGTTTACGAAAAGAAAAAGCCCCCGAAGCAGCAGCTTCGGGGGCAAATTAAAATAGTCCCTAGGGGAATCGAACCCCTGTTTCCGCCGTGAGAGGGCGGCGTCTTAACCGCTTGACCAAGGAACCATGCTTCGTTAGTATAGCAGGTGTTTCGGGAAAATGCAAGTGTTTTTTTTATTTTAATTCAAAAAATTTACGAGAAAATTTTAAGGCAGATACCGGGAGGCCGTTTTGCGTGGATTCACGGCAAAAAAACCCCCTTGATGAAGATCTCCAGACCGATCACGATCAGGATCGTACCTCCCAGGATCCCTGCCTTATCTGCAAGTTTTACTCCAAACCGTTTGCCGATGGAGAGCCCGGCTATGCACAGCATGAAGGTGACGGCCGCGATGATAAGCCCGCACAGGAGAGCCTTTGCAAGCCCGTAATCCGCGATCGTGAAGCCGACGGAGAGTGCGTCGATGGACGTTGCGATCCCCTGCAGCATCAGGTCCGCGAACCCGAGCGGCCTTTCCGGCGAAGCTTCTTCGCCGCCGCGCAGGGCCTCGAACAGCATTTTTCCTCCGATCCAGAGCAGGAGGATCAGGGCGATCCAGGGGATCATCTTCTCAAACACGCCGAAGGTCTCAGCGATCGTGCGCACGCACATCCAGCCGAGCATCGGCATCACAAACTGAAAAAAGGCGTATGTTCCGGCGATCAGGCACATCCGCCCGCTTTTCATCCGCTTCTCATGCAGCCCGTTTGCCAGTGAGACAGAGAACGCGTCCATCGCGAGTCCCACGCCCAGCATGATACTGTTAAAGAAAAACAGAAATCCCCATTTCATGCCCTTATCCTCCGTACAGAATCCTTCCCCATATCCACAAGTAATAACACAGAACCGGATATTTTACAAGAAGAATTCACGTCCTCTTTGCGGAACTTCTCTGCGGGAGGAAGGCAAATATCATTCTGTATCTTCCGCCAGGCGCGTGACCGCGGCGTAGATCTCCTGGATGCGGTACCAGGTGCGCGGGCCGATGATCCCGTCCTGAGAGAGGCCAAAGAGAGACTGGAAGGTTCGGACGGCCTCGAGTGTGCGCTCGCCGAAAATGCCGTCCGGCGTCAGCTTCGGGATCAGGGGATAACTGCCGGAGATGGCGTTCAGCTGTTCCTGGATCTTCAGCACGGCATTTCCGGCCGACCCGACCTGCAGCAGATAGCCGGGATAGGATTCGGGGATGCCGGAAACCTCCTCGGCAGTGTTCACATATATCGAATTTCCGTAAAAGCTGCGGAGGATCGCGATCGCGTCATACCCATCTTCCCCGAGCTGCGCGCTGGTCCACTGTGACATCCAGTTCGGGCACTGGGTGCGTATGCCGTCGCAGTACTGTGTCAGGATCGGCTGGCGGACGTTCGGGCGGGAGAGATAGTTCCGGAAAACCTCATCGACCACCTCATCGATGCTTGCAAAAATATTGCGGCCCCGGATCCATTTCTGGTCGTATGCGGTGGAAGAGGTGATCGTGAAATTGTAGCCCTTGCTGCGATACCACTCCGTGTAGATCCGGTTCATCGCAAACGACTGGATGGCCAGGACATTTGCGATGAGCGTCTCGCGCGGCCAGGTGGGATAGATCTCGCTGCTCGCCACATTTTTGATGTAATCCTGGTAGCGCTCGTAATAGTCTCCGGCGGAGGTGTCGCGCGGCGGTCCGTCGTGGATGACCACGTACTCCGGTATGACTACCTGCTCCAGGACGATCTCTCCGTTTACGCTGACCGGTTTGATCTCGGACTCCGCGATCTTGGGCGGGTAGCTCCCGTACAGAGTGTGCTCCGGGATGACGACGGTGTCGGGCAGCCGGCCCTGCGCTGACTGCTGCATCCGCACGCGCTGCAGCGAGAGCTGGCTGCTCAGAACCTCGGCGCCGCTTATGACGGCCGGCTCGTAGCCCGGGGCGGTGACGCGGAGCGTATATTCCGCATACGGCATGCGCTCAGAGGGCTGCAGGCTGTATTCGACGGGCGGCGCGGGGAGCTCGATGACCTCCGTTCTTCCGGCTTCATCGGTCTGTACCTCTTCGAGGATGTTGTCGGGGTCTCCGGTAAAAGAGATGTCAATGACGGCATCAGAGATGGGAATATTCCGGGCGGACTGCACTGTGACCTGCAGCCCGCCCCGGTCGGTCTGCTCTGTCTGTGCCGCGGACAGGGCAGGCCCTGGATTCATTCTGTTCATAGGGTGCTCCGGCATGGATCGTTACTGCAGTATATGCCGGCGGCAGCCCGGGGGTGCCGTGCAGGGCGGAAACGGTCATCCGCCAGGCTGCGGCAGAAGCGCACGGACGCCGGGACATGAGGCCCCGGGTCGGCTCATCGTATATCCCAAACACTGCGGGCTGTGACGTGATCTGCTTTCCCGCGGACGATCCGGACGCGCCGGCTGTCCGCGTTCATGTCAAAATAGTTGTCCTCCAGCACGACGTCCGGGCCGCACTGCAGCTCTACGCTGCGGGCAAAGGAGTGCGCGGCGACTACCACCTCATCCCCCTCGAGGTGTGCCTCCAGACTCGGATCCTCAAAGCGGAAATGCTTTGGCGCGCAGAAGAGGACGGCGCCCTGTCCGACCGTGAGGCCGGACTCATCGGCCAGCGCGTAGGAGTAGTAGCAGCCGTAGGTGTCCTGATCGGAGAAGTCCTGTTCCGGCAGCCACACGGCGGTGAGGGCAGGAACCTCCACATCAAAGGAGCCTTCCAGGATCACGGACGCGTCGGCCCTCCGCAGCGCCCAGCGGGCCATCCCCCGGAACGTGCGGGGCGTTTCATTGCTCACGTTCAGCCGTGCGCTCTTTTTCAGGTCAAACGGCTCCGCATTCACATTCGTATTCTGGCTGAGCACGCCTTCCTCGTGGCAGGAGATCAGCACGGGTGCAAAGAATCGCTTTGCATAATAATGCAGTGCCTTCCAGCGGCCGAAATAGTCGACAGAGGACCAGCTTGCCACCGGCCAGCAGTCGTTCAGCTGCCAGATGACGGCCCCCATGCAGCAGCCGCGGTGCCTGCGCCAGTGCTCGACGCCGTACTGCATGGCCTGCGCCTGCAGAAGCTGCGAGGCGTAGACGAGCCGGTCCAGATCCCGCGGGTAGAGGTACATCTGGGAGAGGTAGGAGACGATCCGCCCGTTGGCGGAGGCATTGCGCTGATGTTTTTCCATCACGTAGGAGAACACATTCCGGTCTTCCGGTTCCGTGAAGCTCTCGATGGTCGCCATGCACGGGAAGGACTGGAAGCCGAACTCGGACACATAGCGGAAGAGGTAATTCCGGTAGTCCGTGAACGGCTTCAGGCCGTGCCAGACGTCCCAGTAGTGGACGTCGCCGCGCGATGGATCCTGCGGCTCGTCGAAGCTGCCTCCGCTGCTCGGGCTCGCGGGCCAGTAGAAGGCCTGCGGATCCTCCGACCCGAGCACCTTCGGGATGATATATTCGTACATCTTGATATAATCCGCCCTCTGGCGGCAGGAGGAGACCCACTCGCCCACGGCGACAAACTGCTCCATCTCGTTGTTGCCGCACCAGAGGGCAAGCGAGGCGTGATGGCGCAGCCTGCGGATATTGTCCACGAACTCCGCGGTGATGTTCGCCTCAAACTCTGCGGTGAGATTGTATACCGCGCAGGCGAACATGAAGTCCTGCCAGACCAGCAGGCCGAGCTCGTCGCAGATATCGTAAAAATAATCTTCCGGGTAATAGCCGCCGCCCCAGACGCGGATGCAGTTCATATTGGCAGCCCTCGCGTCCGCGAGCAGCCTGCGGGTGCGCCCCGGCGTGACGCGGGACAGGAGATTGTCCTCCGGTATGTAGTCCGCGCCCATCGCGAACACAGATACGCCGTTCACGCAGTGACTGAAGGATTCGCCCCATTCATCCTTCTGACGGCGGACGGTCATGGTGCGCAGGCCGACGCGCTGCCGCCATTCATCCAGCCGGGCGCCTGTGCCGGCCTGCGGTCCGTCCCCGCTCTCAAGCGTGACCTGGACCGTGTAAAGCGGCTGACCCCCCAGACCGGCAGGCCACCAAAGCTGCGGGTCAGGCACCGGGATCGTGCAGCGCGTTCCCTCTCCGGAGAGGACAGTTCCGTCCGGGGCCGTGACCGCCACCCGTACGCTGACCGGTCCGTCGGTCAGGCGATCCAGATGCGTGCGCACCTCCAGTGAGACGCGGCCTTCCTCATGGTGCTGGAGCACCAGGACGTCGCGGATTCTGGCAGTGTTGATCCCGAGCAGAGAGACCGGACGCCAGATGCCGGCGTCCGGCAGGCGCGGGCCCCAGTCCCAGCCAAACATGCAGTGGGCCTTCCTCAGGTGCGGGAAACCTGTCATCGCGTCTGAGGAGCCGTCGGCCCGGGACTGCCGGTAAGCTTCCCTGATGTATTTTGTGGGGGAGGCAAAGCGGATGCAGATCGTGTTCTCGCCAGGCCTCAGAAGAGCCCTGACGTCGAATTCCCAGATCCGGTGCATATTGTATGCATGCCCGGCCGACCGGTCATTTATAAAAATGTCAGCCAGGGTGTCCAGCCCTTCACAGCGCAGCAGGACCGCATCGGATCTCAGAAAGGCTTCATCCACGCAAAAACTGCGGCTGTACTGAAAATCATGCTCCATGAGCTTCAATGCTTCTGTTTCATTGTCCCGGTAAAACGGGTCCTCAATGAGTCCGGCGGTGAGCAGATCGTGATAGACAGATCCGGGGACTGCCGCAGGGACAGAGGAAAAGGCGCTCCCGGGGACATCCAGCGTCCACGCGCCGTTCAGAGAAATGGATTTCATATTCACAACCTCCGTATTTATTTAAAAATTATTGTAGAATAGAGCGCGGGCAATGTCAATAACGCGCGGGAAACGGATATTCACATTTTGGCTGTTTTGCATCAGAAAGGAAAGAAGGAAAAATATGCGCCGGATAAAATATATGTCGTTTTTCATGAATTTATAATTATTTATAAAAATTCATTTGTTCACATTGACAAGAAAACAAAAAAGTTGTATTGTAGAATTGTTAAATGGCCGAAAATGGCCGAAATATTTTCAATAAAAGGAGGATAAGAGATGAAGAAACTGATTTCAATGCTTCTGGCCGCGGCGATGGTGCTTTCCATGGCAGCCGGCACGGCAGCACTCGCAGAGGAAGACGTAGTTCTGCCGCGTGAAGAGACGCTGTATTTCGCGGGCCAGCAGTGGGGCGCTGTCAACAGCTGGAACCCGATCGGCACGAACCAGAACAACTCAATGGGCATCGCGGCAGGCGCAGGCTGGCGCGAGATCATGTTCGAGTCGCTCTATATGTGGAACGTTCTGGACGGCAAGCTC
>CANRBX010000099.1 GCA_947628955.1 uncultured Lachnospiraceae bacterium
TTTTACGGAAAACTCAGAATCGGGGAATTTGAGGCATCCGGGCAGGCTATAACGAAATTTACCTTTCAAAACTGCTTTTTTCAACCCCTTCTGGACGTTTCCCCTCAACTGTGCTATACTATTTTTCAAATCAATCTGGACGTCCGGAGCGCGTACAGAACAGAGAGGATGATGATTATGAGTGATATGTACAGAGAGATTCTTGTTTCGCGGAAAACCCCGTTTGTGAACAGGCTGCTCAAGGTGGCGGCGATCGCGGCGACGGCAATTTTTCTTGTCGGGGGAATGTTTTTCCTGAACCTGATATTTCTTGTGATCGGCGTCGCCCTGGCGGTCTGCTGCTTTTTCTTTTTGCCGAAGCTCGAGGTAGAGTACGAGTACCTTTACGTAAACGGCGAGCTTGACATCGATGCGATCTATTCCAAGCAGAAGCGCAAGAGGATTGCGGGATACGATATGACGGAGCTGGAGATCCTTGCGCCGGACAAGTCCCACGCCCTGGACTCCTATCTGAACCAGAGCGGGGTGAAGGTGCGGGATTTCACATCGGGAGATCCGAAGGTGAAGAGCTATATACTGATTTTCAGCAAAGAGAACAAGCGGGAGATCATCAAGGCAGAGCTGGATGATGTTATCCTGACCGATGTCCGCAGGATTGCCCCGCGCAAAGTAAACCTGATGTAACGTGTGTTTTCCGTCCGCTTTTTTCCGGCATACGGGTTGGCTGCGCAGGCATGTCAGAGCGGCCGCGTCTGACGGCCTGGCAGGCATAAAATTCTTCAAATCAACGGTTGACATTGAAAATCGAATTTGTTAGAGTATGTATTCATAACAGGCAAATACAAAGGACCCTATTCAGAAAGAGAGGATACGACATGGGAAGAATTA
The DNA here is from genome assembly GCA_947628955.1 of uncultured Lachnospiraceae bacterium. Classification (GTDB taxonomy): domain Bacteria; phylum Bacillota; class Clostridia; order Lachnospirales; family Lachnospiraceae; genus Choladousia. The sequence continues at coordinate 889 of CANRBX010000099.1, forward strand.
TCGGAGAGGGAATCACGTTTGATGACGTATTGCTGATACCGGCATATTCGCAGGTGATACCGAATCAGGTGGATATCTCCACATGGCTGACAAAGAAGATTCAACTCAATATCCCGATGATGAGTGCGGGAATGGATACGGTTACTGAGCACAGAATGGCGATCGCGATGGCCAGACAGGGCGGCATCGGGATTATCCACAAGAACATGTCAATCGAACAGCAGGCGGAGGAAGTGGATAAGGTAAAGCGTTCTGAGAACGGCGTTATCACAGATCCCTTCTTCCTCTCTCCTGAGCACACGCTGGCAGACGCCAATGAGCTGATGGCAAAGTTCCGGATCTCGGGCGTACCGGTCACCGAAAACGGAAAGCTGGTCGGTATCATCACGAACCGGGATCTCCTGTTTGAAGAGGATTTTTCCAAGAAGATCAAGGAGTCCATGACTTCCGAGGGGCTGATCACCGCCAGGGTGGGCGTCACGCTGGAGGAGGCCAAGAAGATACTGGCGAAGTCCAGAAAAGAAAAGCTTCCCATCGTCGACGATGACAACAATTTAAAGGGTCTTATTACAATCAAGGATATCGAAAAGCAGATTCAGTATCCGAACTCTGCAAAGGACAGCCTGGGGCGCCTGCTCTGCGGGGCGGCGGTCGGGATCACGGCCAATGTGCTCGACCGTGCGGCGGAGCTGATGTCCGCGCAGGTGGATGTCATTGTGCTTGACAGCGCGCACGGACATTCAGCAAATGTGCTGAAATGCGTGCAGATGATCAAGGAGAAATTCCCGGATCTCCAGGTGATCGCGGGCAATGTGGCGACCGGGGAGGCAACCAGGGCCCTGATCGAGGCCGGCGCGGATGCGGTCAAGGTCGGCATCGGACCGGGTTCCATCTGCACGACGCGTGTGGTCGCGGGCATCGGTGTGCCGCAGATCACGGCGGTCATGGACTGCTACGAGGTGGCGGACAAGTACGGCATTCCGATCATTGCGGACGGCGGCATCAAGTATTCCGGCGATATGACAAAGGCGATCGCGGCGGGCGCAAATGTCTGCATGATGGGCAGCCTGTTCGCCGGCTGCGATGAGAGCCCGGGAGAATTTGAGCTTTACCAGGGCAGAAAATACAAGGTATACCGCGGCATGGGTTCCATTGCCGCCATGGAGAACGGAAGCCGTGACCGCTATTTCCAGACGAACGCGAAGAAACTCGTGCCGGAGGGCGTCGAGGGACGTGTCGCTTATAAGGGCAGCGTGGAGGATACGGTGTTCCAGCTGCTGGGAGGCCTGAGATCCGGCATGGGCTACTGCGGTACGCCCACGATCGAGGATCTGAAGCAGAACGGCAGATTTATCAAGATTTCGGCGGCTTCCCTGAAGGAGTCGCATCCGCATGATATCCATATCACAAAGGAAGCGCCGAATTACAGCGTAGAATGAAGTGAGAATCAGAGCATTACCCGGATCTGTGCAGGGCCGGGCCGGTCAGGGCGCAGATCCGGGCAGAATACTGGAGTTGAGAATTTATTATGGAAAATGAAAGGTCGGGGAAGAGAAGGCACTTCCGGTGGGGACGCGTGCTTCTCTGGATTTGCGTGGCGGCGGTGACTGCAGCGGCAGTATGGCTCCTGCTTCGCCTGATTCCGAAGGAGGATGAGAACGTGGATGCGCTCCTGGATTCCCCGGTGATGCTTGAACAGGAAACGATGCCGGCGACAGAGAAGGCGACGGAGACAGAGAAACGGAATGTCGTGCCGGATCCGGGGATCGACGTGCAGCTCCTGACGATAAACGATTACTCGCGTCCGGGTGAAAAGACGGACGCTCTCGATTATATTGTGATCCACTATCTCGGAAATCCGAAAACGACCGCGCAGGAAAACCATGACTATTTTGAAAGCCTGAAGGATCTGCAGGACACCTCGATGAGTGCGAATTTTGTCGTGGGCCTGAAGGGCGAGATCATCGAGTGCGTGCCGCCCGGAGAGATCGCATATGCTTCCAATTCCATGAATCATCTGTCTGTCTCGATTGAAAACTGCCACCTGGATGAGACCGGGCGCTTTACAGAAGAGACGTATGAGTCTTGCGTACATCTGACCGCGTATCTCGCGGAGGAGTATGGGATCGACCGGGAACATATCATCCGCCATTATGACGTGACGGGCAAGGAGTGCCCGCTTTACTATGTGGAGCATGAGGATAAATGGGAAGAGTTCCGCGATGATGTGATGAACTATATAGAGGAATGCCGGAACGCAGCCGGATGAGGAAAATATCAGAATGACGATCAGAGATTACTATGAACAGATCCGCGCGGGCGCCCAGGTGAGGAAAAACCTGAGTCTGCTGCGCGACGAGCTGAAAAAGGAAAAGAGCAGAAAAGAACTGGCATATCTGCTCGGCGGGGATTTCTCGGAGCTTTGCGGGCTCCTTGCAGACGAGGATCCCAAGGTCCGCAGAAATGCGGCGGCTATATTGGGAAAAATGGAATCGGAAGATCTGCTTCCGATTCTTTTTGACGCATATCAGAAGGAAGAGACCCTGTTTGTGAGGGCGGATTACCTGAGGGCAATGTCTGAGATGGATTACAGGCCGGTTCTCCCCGGCCTGGAGGAAAGGCTCGCCTGGCTTCGCTCGGCCCGGATGAAGCCGGAGGAGCAGAAGCACCTCCTGGAGGAACAGCGCGTGCTGCAGACCATGGTGCTGCACTTTCAGAAGAGAGAGCCGCACACGTTTACGGGCTGGCAGGAGCCTCTGGAGATCATCCTGGTCACGAACCGGTGCCTGAGGGAGATCACGGCGCGGCAGATCAGCCGGGGAAAGCTCACGATGCTCGCGGGTGGCGTCCGCATACAGGGGGCCTGTGTGAACGACCTGAAGGATATCAGGACGTACCGGGAGATGCTGTTTCCGGTGACGGCGCAGGCCGGTGCGGCAGAACCGGATGGAAAGACTCCGGAGCAGGTGCAGACCGGTGCGGCAGAACCGGACGGGAAGACTCCGGCACAGGCGCAGGCCGGTGCGGTGGAACCGGACGGGAAGAATCCGGCATTGACGCGGATCAGGTCAGGAGAACTGGGCCGGAAGACAGCCGCACCGCATGCCGCGGGGGGATTTTCGGCGGAACGTGCACAGCAGATCGGCGCTGCGCTGGCGCGCCCGATCCTGGAGCTTGCCGACCGGCTGCATGAGGGCGGGGGAGAATATCTGTTCCGCATTGAGTGGAAAAGCGCGCTTGCGCCTGAAAAGAAGGGCGCGTTCCTGCGCAGGATCTCCGACGCGATCGAGCAGTCGTCAGGCGGGCGGCTGATCAACTCCGTTTCGGACTATGAGCTCGAGGTGCGCCTTCTGGAGCGGAAGGACGGTTCCTTTGTGCCGATGCTGCGTTTGTTCACGATCCCGGACATGCGCTTTTCCTACCGCAGAGAGGTGGTTGCGTCCTCGATCGCCCCGTCGAATGCGGCGCTGACGGCAGAGCTGGCGCGTCCCTATCTGAAGGAGGGGGCGCAGGTGCTCGACCCGTTCTGCGGGGTCGGGACGATGCTGATTGAGCGCGACCGCACGGTAAAGGCCGGGATCATGTACGGGATCGACATTTACGGGGAGGCCGTCATGAAGGCGCGCGTCAACACAAAGCGCGCGGGCTGCAGCGTTTATTATATCAATAAAGATTTCTTTGAATTTGAACACGGGTACCTGTTTGACGAGATCATTACCGATCTGCCGCAGGTGACGGCGAACCATTCCAGACAGCAGATCAGACACCTGTACTGGGACTTTTTTGCCGCGGCCGGCAGGCATCTGAAGCCGGAGGCGGTGCTGATCCTTTACACAACGGAGCCGCAGCTTGTGCTGGAGGCCCTCAGGGACCGCGCGGAGTACCGCATCGCAGAGAAATATACGGTGAATGAGAAAAACGGCACGGGAGTATTTATTATCGAAAGACATCAGAAGAATATGGCTGCGGCACGCTGATGTACGCGCAGGCTGTGTGAAATCCTGCTTTCCCGTTAAGAGATGGAGCAGAGATGAGAAAATATATCGGTGACAGAAACTTTTACAGGATGGCGCTCGCGGTTGCCGTGCCGATCATGGTGCAGAACGGGGTGACAAATTTTGTTTCCATGCTGGACAACATCATGATCGGCCGTGTGGGCACCGAGCAGATGTCCGGCGTGGCGGTGGCCAACCAGCTGCTGTTTGTATTCAATGTCAGTACATTCGGGATGCTTTCCGGGGCCGGGATCTTCGGCGCTCAGTTTTACGGAAGCCGCAATACGAAGGGGCTGAGGGATACCTTCCGGTTTAAGATCGTATCCCTGCTTCTGTTTACCCTGGCAGGGATCCTGCTTCTGTTTGCCAGGGGCGGAGATCTGATCTCCCTGTATCTGCACGGAAACAGCGAGATCGGCAGCACAGAGGAGACGCTTCGTTATGGCGTTGCATATCTGCGGATCATGCTGATCGGCCTGGTTCCCTACGCGTTTGCACAGATTTACGCCAGCACGCTCCGGGAGACCGGGGAGACGGTTGCCCCGATGCGGGCCGGCGTGGCCGCTGTCGTGACGAATACCGTGCTGAACTATATACTGATCTTCGGAAAATTCGGAGCGCCCCGTCTCGGCGTGGCGGGCGCGGCGCTCGCCACAGTGATCTCGCGCTTTGCGGAATGCGGGATCATCGTGGTCTGGACGCACCGCAGAATGGAAAGATTCCCGTTCATAGAAGGGGCGTACAAAAGCCTGCGCGTGCCAGGCGCCCTGGTGAAAAAGATCCTGACCAGGGGTTCGCCGCTGATGCTCAATGAGCTGCTCTGGTCGCTCGGGATGGCGACGCTTGCGCAGTGCTATTCGCTGTACGGACTCCCTGTGGTCGCGGCGCAGAATATCTCATCCACGATCTCCAATGTCTGCAACGTGACGTGGCTCGCGATGGGAAACGCGCTCTCGATCATCGTAGGGCAGCTGCTGGGCGCCGGAAAGATGGAAGAGGCGAGGGACACCGACCGGAAGCTGATCTTCTTTTCCGTCACGAGCTGTCTGCTGATCAGTGTGATCCTGTTCCTGCTCGCCCCGGTGTTCCCGATGATCTACAGGACGGCCGGGGAGGTGCGCGCGCTTGCGGCGCAGTTCATCATCGTTGGGGCGTGCATGATGCCGTTCCAGGCATTTCTGCATGCGGCGTACTTTACGCTGCGCTCCGGCGGAAAGACAGGGATCACCTTTTTCTTCGACGCGGGATTTGTGTGGACCTGCTCAATCCCGGCCGCGTTTCTGCTGAGCAGATACTCCGGTTTTCCGATCCTGATCACATATATTCTGTGCCAGTCGCTGGATCTGCTGAAATGTGTCGTGGGATTTGTGCTTGTCAGAAAGGGAGTCTGGATCCACAATATTGTCTCGGAGAGCTGAGCGGGAGAGGATGTGTGCTTCGCCCTGCCTGCGGCTCTCACAGGGCAGGTTTGCATAAGATACAGGTTTACATAAGACACAGGTTTACATAAGACATCAGAGGGAATGAACATCAGAAGCAATGGGAAATCAGAGGGAATGAACATCAGATGGAATGGGCAAACAAACGGGGACTGCTGAAGACAGCAGCCCCCTGACGTTTTTAAGAAATATTCAGCTTGCTGCGGGAACTGCCCGATCAGGCCTTGCCCTCGCTGCCAAGTACGTCTTTAATCTTGTGCGCTACAACCGCCTTGACGTTAGCACGGCCAACCTTGAGGTAATCGCGCGGATCGAAGATCGACGGATCTGCGAACAGAGTCTGGCGGATGCCTGCGGTCAGGCCCAGACGAAGGTCGGAGTCGATGTTGATCTTGCAGACAGCGCTTCTTGCAGCCTCGCGGAGCTGGTCTTCCGGAACGCCGATGGCATCCTTGAGCTTGCCGCCGTTCTCGTTGATGATCTTAACGTACTCCTGCGGTACGGAAGATGCGCCGTGAAGAACGATCGGGAAATTCGGGATACGCTTCTCGATCTCATGGAGAATGTCGAAACGCAGCTGCGGCTTGGTGCCCGGTTTGAACTTGTAAGCGCCATGGCTTGTCCCGATCGCGATCGCGAGGGAGTCAACACCGGTCTTGGAAACGAACTCTTCAACCTCATCCGGCTGTGTGTAGGAGGAATCCTCAGCGGATACCTTTACATCATCCTCGATGCCGGCCAGCTTGCCGAGCTCAGCCTCTACTACTACGCCGTGAGCATGCGCATACTCTACGACCTTTTTGGTCACTTCGATGTTCTCTGCGAACGGGAATCTGGAGCCGTCGATCATGACGGAGGTAAAGCCGCCGTCGATGCAGGACTTGCAGATGTCGAAGTCTGCGCCGTGATCCAGATGAAGAGCGATCGGGATGTTCGGATTCTCGATCAGAGCCGCCTCAACCAGCTTTACAAGATAGGTGTGGTTCGCATATTTTCTTGCGCCTGCGGATACCTGAAGGATGATCGGGGAATTGAGCTCGCCGGCCGCCTCTGTGATCGCCTGAACGATCTCCATGTTGTTTACATTAAATGCGCCGATGGCGTAACCGCCCTCATAAGCTTTCTTGAACATTTCCTTGGTTGTTACTAAAGCCATTGGTTTGTCCTCCTTAATAAAGTATTTGCTCTTATTCTATCACACCTTTTTCGTATTTACGATATTTTTTTGCCAAATCTGGAAAAAAATTTTGCGTGAAGTGAAAAGTTTATTTCCACTTTGAAAAGCACCAGAAAAAAAGTGGCATTTACTCTTACAGAAAGCAGTGAA
>CANRBX010000100.1 GCA_947628955.1 uncultured Lachnospiraceae bacterium
ATGCGGGAAATCAACGCATCGCAGATCACTGATGTGATAGAGCGCCTCTGCATCGAGGCGAATCAGAATCTGCCGGAGGACGTCCAGGAGGCGATCCGGGCCTGCCGGGCCTGCGAAGACTGGGAGATCGCGCAGGGCATTCTGGACAAGATCACAGAAAACTTTGAGATCGCGAAGACGGAGCACGTTCCGATCTGCCAGGACACCGGGATGGCCTGTGTCTTTCTGGAGATCGGGCAGGACGTCCATATCACGGGCGGCGACCTGTCCGAGGCGGTGGACGAGGGCGTACGCCGCGGCTACGAGAAGGGCTACCTGCGCAAATCGGTCGTGAAGGATCCGGTGCGCAGGGGGAATACCGGGGACAACACGCCGGCGATGCTCTACACGGAGATTGTCCCGGGCGAGAACATCAGAATTACGGTCGGCCCGAAGGGCTTCGGGAGCGAAAATATGAGCGCGATCCGTATGTTCAAGCCGTCGGCGGGCCTTCAGGGCATCAAGGATTTCATTCTGGAGACGGTGGAGACAGCCGGCCCGAACCCGTGTCCGCCGATGGTAGTGGGCGTCGGGATCGGGGGCACCTTCGACAAGGCGGCGCTGCTGGCGAAGAAGGCGCTGATGCGCCCTGTGGATTCCGAGAATCCGGATCCGTTCTATGCGGATCTGGAGAAGGAGATGCTTCAGAAGATCAACGAGCTGGGCATCGGGCCGCAGGGCTTTGGCGGCAGGACGACCGCGGTCGGCCTGAATATCGAGACGATGCCGACGCACATCGCCGGGATGCCGTGCGCGGTCAATATCAGCTGCCATGTGACCAGGCACAAGACGGAGGTGATCTAGATGGAGAAACATATTATGCTGCCGCTCACCGAAGAGCTGGCGAGAACACTCCGTGCGGGGGATACGGTGTATCTGACCGGCACGATCTACACCTCCCGGGACGCGGGCCACAAGCGGATGTGCGAGGCGCTTGCGCGAGGAGAGCAGATCCCGTTTGACCCGGCGGACGCGACGATCTACTATGTCGGCCCGACGCCTGCCAGGCCGGGACAGGTCATCGGCTCCGCGGGCCCGACGACGAGCGGGCGCATGGACGCCTATGCGCCCACCATGATGGCGGTCGGCGCGCGCGGCATGATCGGCAAGGGCGCGCGGCTTCCGGAGGTCGTGGAGGCGATGAAGAAATACGGAGGCGTCTACTTCGGCGCGATCGGCGGGGCCGGCGCGCTGCTCGCGAAGTGCATCAAAAAGTGCGAGCTGATCGCCTATGAGGATCTCGGGGCGGAGGCGCTGAGAAAGCTCTATGTGGAAGACTTTCCGACCGTTGTGATCATCGACAGCGAGGGAAGAAATCTTTATGAAGAAGGCAGGGCGGCATATCTGCATGACAGAAAACAGACGGCAGAGTCATGAAATGACGCAGGGGTGCCAGGTGTCTCAGCTGTTTTTTTCGTCCGGGCTGTACGGCAGGTACACGCAGAAGACGCTGCCGATATCCGGCATGCTTTTTACCTCCACGCGGCCTTTGTGTATCCCTGCGATCCATTTCACCATCGGCAGTCCCAGCCCGAATCCGCTGGAATCTGTGCGGCTTTTGTCCACCTGGTAAAAGCGGTTCCAGATCTTTTCAAGCGATTCGGGCGGGATTCCTATGCCGTTGTCGCGCACGCGGATCAGATATTCGTCGTTCATGTCTTCCAGCTCTACCATTACCAGTCCGTATTCTCTTCCGTAATTGATCCCGTTTTCGACCAGATTTATCAGCAGACGCATCATCAGGCCAAAGTCGCAGGTGACCGTCGGCTGTGCCATACGGCACTGGCATCTGAGCTGGATGCCGCGCCCGGAGGCTTTTTCCTGGAGCTCTTCCAGGACGGTTTCCGCCAGGACGCGGAGATCTGTCTCTTCAAAGTCGGGCTGGTAGCTTCCGTTTTCGGCGCGCGCGATCATCAGCAGCTGCGATACAAGATCGGACATGGAATTTGCCCTCTTGTGGATGACCGTCAGCTCTTCCCGGAGCTCCTGGCTCAGCTCCAGCTCTTCCAGACAGTATTCGCAGTGGGAGAGGATCACGGAGATCGGGGTGCGCAGCTCATGCGCCGCGTCGGAGGTAAACTGAACCTCCTGCTGGAACATCCCTTCCACGTGATCCAGCATGTAGTTGAAGGTTTCGGTCAGGCAGGAGAGCTCGTCCCCGGCCGCCGAGTCCGGAAGGCGCAGCGAGAGGTCGGAAGAGTGCGTGATATCGTTGACCATGCGGTTGATCGCATAGATCGGGTGCAGCGCCCTGCGGAGCATGCGGTAGCCGATGAGGGCGGCGCACAGCAGCAGGACGGGGATCAGAAGCAGCATGCCGGACAGGAGTCCCCCGAGCAGATGTTCGACCAGGCTGAGCGTGTAGGCGGCGCGTATCCAGTATTTTTCCCCGCTGATGAGGACCGGCCGGTCCAGAAGCATCCATACGTCCCTGTTTTTCCGGATCGTGCGGATGTTTCCGGCAGAAAAACCGGTATCCAGGGGAAATCCGTCCGGATAGAGCCCGTGAACCAGATTTCCCTCCGCGTCAAAAATGGCCAGGGTGACGCCGTCGTCGTAGAAGTTCAGGCGGGAGATGTCGGAGAGCGGCTCGGCGGCGCGCTCCAGCTCCTTTGCAAAATCGGAGGCCTCGTCGTTCAGCTCCGTAACCGCGTCCTGCCTGAAATGGTTCCTCACGATCTGCAGCACGCAGAAGACTCCGGCCAGAAGGACGGCCGCCAGGATGCCGGTGTACCAGAGCGTGATTTTGTATTTGATCCTGTTCTGTTTCATTTCTTTATTCATCTGTCCTGATTCATCCCTTTCGCTTCGCCCGGCAGAGAAGGCTGTGAAAAAGGCTATTCGTTTTCAGCCCTTCCGTCCTCCAGGCAATAACCGCTCCCGCGGACCGTGCGGATCATTTTCACGTCAAAGCCGTCGTCGATCTTGCGGCGGAGGTAGCGGATGTAGACGTCCACCAGGTTCGATGCGCCCTCGTAGGACTGGTCGCACAGGCGCTGTTCCAGCTGATGGCGGGTCAGCGTGAGATTCGGGTTGTGCATCATATATTCCAGGAGAAGATATTCCTTCGGCGTGAGCTGGATCTTTTTGTCTGCGCGCATGACAGTCTGCGTCTCCAGATTCAGCGTCAGGTCGCCGACGTGCAGAATGTTCACGCTGCTGCTCGCGCTGCGGCGCAGCAGGACGCGGATCCGGGCCAGCAGCTCTTCGTGGGCGAACGGCTTGACCAGGTAGTCGTCCGCGCCGGCGTCCAGCCCGCGGACCCGGTCCTCCACGGAGTTTTTGGCGGTCAGGAGCAGGACGGGCGTGTGGTTTCCCCTGCTGCGCATTCTGCGCAGAACCGTGAGGCCGTCCAGCCTCGGAAGCATGATATCCAGCAGGATGATGTCGTACGTGAATGCGTCCATGTAGTCCAGGGCGGAGTCCCCGTCTGCGCAGGCGTCGACCGTATATTTTTTTTTCAGGCGCTTCTCCAGGATGGCTCTCAGATCACTGTCATCCTCTACGATCAGAATTCTCATAATTTCTCCCATCTTTAATCTAGTTTTAATTTTTTTGGATTATAATTACAGCATAGCATAGAAAAGGAGGAAGGAAAATGAAAATTTTAAGAAACAGAAAAATAAAAAGAAATCCGTTTCTGACGCTGTCTGTGTTCACAGCCGTGCTGGCGTCTGTGTTCACCCTGCAGGCCGGAGCAAAGGTCATAAAGCCGGAGAGCATTTCGGCGGTCGGGACGAAGACGGTGACCATGACGGTCGGAGATGAGAGGGAACTGAAGGTCAGCATGAGCCCGGTCCGCGCGGAAGACGATTATCTCGACTGGGAGATTGTCTCCGGGAGCAAGGTGGTGGCGTTCACGGACTATGACCGCAACGACGACGAGGTGGAGATCCGCGCGCTCAAGGCAGGCACTGCGAAGGTCCGCTGCTTCATCGACATTTCGGGCAAAAAGAACAAGGAAGTCATTTTCACGGTCACAGTTAAGAAAACGTCGAACAAGTCGGCGATCACCAGGGTCGGGGAGGCAAAGCGCACGGTCTACGTGGGCGACGATTTTGAGCTGAAGGTGAAGAAGTCCTCCGGGCTGAAGGACCGGTATCTGGAATGGGCGATCAAGGATGAGAAGATCCTGCGCTTTGACGATTACTACGAGACGACCGGGGACGACGTGGAATTCTGGGCGAAGAAGGCCGGGACGACGACAGTCACCTGCACCAACACACTGACAAACAAAAAAGTAAGCTTCACTGTTACCGTGAAGGAGCCAGCGGCAGCGATCACGAGAAACGGCCCGAAGATCCGGATGGCGGAGCTCGGCGATGATTTTGAGCTCGAGGTCAACAAAAAGTCTAACAACGTCAGGGACCGGAACCTGACATGGACCATCTCCGACAAGGGGATCGCGGACTTTAATGACCGGGAAACCTGGGGCGACGAGGTGGAATTCCTTGCAAAGAAGGCGGGGACCGTCACGATCACCTGCAAAGATTCGGCGTCCGGGGACAAGGTCACATTTACGGTCAACGTAGTGCCCGGCTATGACGATGATTACGACGACGACTGACGATGAACATAAAACGGTTCAGGCCAGCCGGTACTCGGCGGGGGTCATGCCCACCACTTTCCGGAAGGTTTCCCCGAAGTAGCTTGGATTTTCGAATCCGCACATCCGGCCGACCTCCGCGACTCTCCGCTCGGGGTACTCTGTGAGCATGATCCTGGCCTGGCTGATGCGGAGGTTGGTCAGATAGTGCATGATGGTCTGGTGCATTTCCTTTTTAAATATTTCACAGAGGTATCCTCTGGATAAATGTACCTGATCCGCGAGAAGCTCAAGGGAGACCGGCTCCTGGTAATGCTCCTCCATGTAGGAGATGATGAGCCGTATGGTTTCGCTGCCGGGATCCGGCACGGAGGTGTTGATGAACTGGACGGACCGCGACAGATCCAGAAGAAATTCATAACACAGCTTTGACAGGCTGATGAGGAACGGGAATTGCCTTGGTGATTCCCGTCTTTTTCTGCGGTTCGATTCCTCCATCATTTCCTGGCGTATCCGGATAATCTTTTCAAAATAGGAGCAGAAAAGCTCCGGGCTGTTAAAATGGTAGATCCCGGATTCGTGCATTTTCAGGGTTTTCATGATATCTGTGCAGCAGCTGCCGGAGAAGCCGATGAGATGGACGTGCCATTCCCCGGTCAGCGCGCGGTAGGAGTGCGGCTCGTACGGATAGATCAGGGCTGTCTGTCCCGGGAAGAGGATGGATTTCTGCCCGCGCAGGATAAATTCGCCCCTGCCGTCGACACAGTAGATCCACTGGAAAAGGGACAGGCCCCGGGAACGGCTGACCGGCTCCTGCGGGTAGTTGTATCCCAGAAGATTGATCGTGAGAGGAAGTATGCTGCGCTCTCTTCGGGTGTGTGGGATTGTGTAAAGCATAACGTTCTCCTCCTTGGGTCAGTAATGCGTCTATTATAGCAGACAACCGTCTCCGGCGCTATGAAAATATTCCTGTACCGTAAAAAATATTTTCCAGTGTTCCTTTCTGAAATCGACGGAGAAGAATATTGTTATATATATATTACAATATTTAGATTGAACCGGGCGGAAAGAAAGACTATAATTATAAGTAAGAAAAACAAAATAGAAAGCAGGAAGAGCCCGCTGCCGCGGCGGACGGGAGGCTTTCAAAAAAGGAGGATAATCATGATACCGGAAGTCAGAAGGGATGAAAAGGGAATCGCCACGCTGTATGTCCAGGGGGAGCCGTTTTTCTGCTGTGCAGGCGAGCTGCATAATTCCAGCGCAAGCTCTCTCGCCTATATGGAGCGGGAGGTCTGGCCGAATCTGAAAGGGCTGAATATGAATTCTGTGATTCTGCCCCTGTACTGGGAGTGCATCGAGCCGGAGGAGGGCGTGTTCGATTTCACTCTGCTCGACGGGCTGATCGCCCAGGCACGCGAGAATGAGATGAAGCTGATCTTTCTGTGGTTCGGCCTGTGGAAAAATGCCGAGTCCATGTATGTGCCCGGCTGGATGAAGAAGGACAGTGCCACGTATTTCCGCGCCAGAAAGGTAAACGGCGAGCCGATCAACACGATCTCGCCGCTGTGCCAGGCGGCAGTCGACAGGGATGCGCGCGCGTTTACGGCGGTGCTGAAGCACATCGGGGAGATCGATGAGGAAGAGTCCACGGTGCTGTTCATCCAGGTGGAGAATGAGATCGGCCTTCTTGGCACTGCGCGCGATTACAGTGAGCAGGCCGACAGGGCGTTTGCGGAAAACGTGCCGGAGGAACTGGCGCGGAAGCTTGGCCTGGAAACCGGGAAAAACTGGAAGGAGACCTTCGGCGGGGACGCGGAGGAGTCCTTCATGGCTTATCACTTTGCAAAGGCTGTGGAGCAGATCACTGCCTCCGGCCGCGGCGAATACCCGATCCCGTGCTATACCAACTCCTGGCTGAAGCAGTATCCGTGGTACGTGGGCTCCTATCCGTCCGGAGGGCCGGTCGTCGAGATGCAGAAGATCTGGCGCGTGACCGCACCGTCGCTGTTCACCTTTGCGCCGGACATCTACGTTCCCTACGTGCCGCAGATCCTGGATGAGTACACGACGCCGGAGAACCCGCTGGTGATCCCGGAGGTTCGCAAGGACGCGGTGACTGCCGCGTACTGCCTGTACGCGTTTGGACAGCACAATGCGATCTGCTATTCCCCGTTCGGGATCGAAGAGCTCGGCATGGATCCGAGCCTGGTCGACATTCCCCCGATGGAGGTAATGGTGGCGCTGAACATCGACCCGTCGGCGTTTGACATCGCCGGGAGCTCCGCCTATCTGGCAAAGGCCTATGATCTGGTGCAGCAGATGAAGCCGCTGTATCTGCAGTACCGCGGCACGGAGCATCTGCGCAGCTATGTGAAGAAGTCCGAGACCGACTACGGCGCGCTGATGCATTTCCAGGACTATGACCTCCAGATCGCCTACTCGCCGAGAGTGCCGAAGCAGCCGGTCGCCGGCGGCATGGTTTACGAGCTCGCGCCGGACAGGTTCCTGCTTGTCGGCATGCAGTCCGCATTCACCTTCACCCCGAAGGCAGGCGTGAACAAAAAGACTGAAATCCTCCGCCTGGAGGAGGGCACGCTTGAGGCAGGACAGTGGAAGCCGGGACGCATCTTCAACGGCGACGAGAAGATGAGCCTGCGCCTGGGCGATATGCCGTCATGCCTGATGGTAGAGCTGTTCCAGTATTAAAAGAGAAGGATGCGCAGAGGGGCCGCCGCAGAATATTTATATTCTGCGGCGGCCCTTTGTCATGATGCTGTGGTTAAATGATGCCATACGGATCCCGGCATCATCTTATCAGCTTTGAAAGGAAAAAATAATTCGCACTAATTCTGTTGAAAATAGCCTCCTTTGAGAAAAAATGGTAAAATAG
>CANRBX010000101.1 GCA_947628955.1 uncultured Lachnospiraceae bacterium
CGGTTCTGTGAGGGGCAGTAGGCAAGCCTTTCACAAAATAAAATTGAGAAAGGAGTGTCGAGACTGTCTACTCGACGGACATTTCAAAATGAAGAAAGCATTATCAATCTTACTGGCAATGGCCATGATGATCTCCATGGCAACCGGCATGACGCTGAGCGCAGGCGCAGAAGAAGACACGAAGAGCGTCGGCTTTGTAACCTTCGGTCTCGGCGGAGATTTCTTCCAGCAGCTCGCTGACAAGTATGTGGAAGTCATGACAGACGCAGGCTGGGATGCAACGTATGAGGACGGTCAGTTTGACCCGAACGTACAGATGGAGAAGTGCGAGAATTACATCGCGATGGGCGTAGACGTGCTGGTGCTCTGGTCTGTGGCTCCGGAAGCCATGGACAGCGTGGTGCAGCAGGCGATGGACGCGGGCATCAAGGTGATCGCGTTCGTGGCTGAGACGAGCCAGTATGACGTACTGATGGTTTCCGACGATGCAGACCTGGCAGACGACCTCTGCAGGATGTCCGCAAAGTGGATTGATGAGACGTTCGCGGATGCGGAAGATCATTCCATCCCGGTTGCAGTGTTAAGCTGCCGCACCGCTGAGACGGGCGTTGTCCAGGCGGACGAGCTGATCAAGATCGAGGAATTCTCCCAGAAGGCAAAATTCACGCAGGAGATCGAGTGCGAGGACGAGAACATGGACACCGGCCTGGAGGCCGTCGAGAACTTCTTCCCGGCAAACTCTGACACGCAGGTATTCCTGACCGCGCACAGCGGACTCGGCATGGGCGTGAACAACTACTTCACGGCTCTGAGCTCCCCGGTAACCGATTACTCCGACATGGGCGTATTCGCGATCAACGGCGACGCTACGATGGCTGACCTGATCAAATCCTCCGTGGACGGTGCTTCTCCGATGCGCGGCATGGTCCTGACCGGAAGTGTTGACGATACGGCGAATGAGCTGAAGCAGATGTGCGAAGGCATCATGGATGGCAGCGTGGAGGAAGGTCATGTACAGAAGGCCGGCACGATGTTTGTAAACGCTGACACGGTTGACGAGTACCTCGAGACCGGCACAGTGACAAGTGTTACCGCTGAGGATTTCCAGTAAGACAGTATTACAGGATGAAAAGTTCATAATGGATTGAGTAACTGAAGGGAGGCCGCTGCAAAATAGTATGATTCTATATTTGTGGCGGCCTGCCGCATATAAAAATTTCATTTTCAGATTCCCCATGTGACAGAGGGAAATAAGCAGGAGGACAATATGGCAAAGAAGGTTTTGGGCGTATCTTTTGGAAGAAAAATGGGCAACTGTGATATCCTGGTAAAACAGGCTCTGATGGAGTGCGAGAAGGCGGGCTGCGAGGTGGCGTTCATCCGCGCGGACGAGCTGAACATCAGCAACTGCACGGGCTGCATCGCCTGTACGGTGGGCATGATGATGGGCAAGGGACGCGGCTACTGCGTGCGCCACGACGATTTCGATATTCTGGATGAGTGCGTCATGCAGTCGGATGCGGTGATCCTGGCCTGCCCGACGTATGAGACGTCGGTGACCGGGCGGTTCAAGACAATCTGCGACCGCATCGGGCCGAGCCACGACATCACGTTCCGCAAGGGCGCCTGGGACGAGGGCAAGGCGGCCGGCAAGCCGGTCGAGCAGCTTCCGGATGAGCGCTGCTTTAAGAAGCGCACGGGTGCGCTGATCTCCGTGGGCGGCGCGATGACGGAGAACTGGATCGCCCTGACGGCGCCGATGATGTACGAGTTCACGTTCCCGATGGCGATCGACGTGATCGACATTGTGGAGTACTATGGCGCGATGGCGCACGAGTCCGTGCTCGGTAATCCGGAGATGATGGAGCGCGCGGCGAGAGTCGGCCAGAACATCCTGGCATCACTCAACGCAGAGACAGAGGAAGAGCGCATGCAGTGGAGAGGCGATGAGGACGAGGGCGCATGTCCGGTGTGCCACACCCGCCTGCTGCAGGTGTCCCACGACGCGCGCACGGTGGACTGCGTAGTCTGCGGCAGCCACGGCACGTTTGAAGTCGTGGACGGCAAGCTCAGGGTTCACTATACTGAGGCGGAAAAGAACCGCTCCCGCCTGAGATGGGAGGGCAAGCTGGAGCACTCGACGGAGATCAAGACCCAGGCGCAGCCGACGGGCTCCATCAAGAATCTGAAGGAGCTGAAGGCTCCGTACGCGGCGTTCAATCCGGGCGTGTTCGAGCCGGATGCGAACGCCTGCGGGAACATCAAAAAATAAGCCGGGCCAATCCGCCGGGGCAGGGACTGCGCAGATATATTCTGCTGCGCGGCTCAGGAAAAGAGCCGGGCAGATCCGCTGCCTGCGGCGGCATTGCAGGAGAGACAGGGAAAGGGGGCAGCATGCATGGCGCGTATGAAGACCTGTGTCAGCCTGTACAGTCTGCAGGATGAATATCTGAACAAACGGATGACACTGAGCGATATCATGCATTTTGTGGAGGACCTCGGGGCGGAGGGCGTGGAGATCCTGCCGGACCAGTCGCTCCACGGGTCGCCGGATATCTCGGATGAGACGCTGGAGATGTGGAGGGATCTGGTGGCGGAGACGGGGCTGACCCCGGTGATCGCGGACGTATTCCTCAACACGAACCTATACAAAAACCGTTCGCTTACCAGAAAAGAGTGTATCGACCTGCTGATCCGGGAGATCAAGCTGGCCGACCGGCTCGGGATCCGCATGATCCGCCTGATGTCCATGGCGCCGTACTGGGTCATCGAACCGCTGCTCCCGTACTGTAAGTGGTACAATGTGGCGATCGCCCTTGAGGTTCACGCGGGGATGGCGTTTGACGCCCCCGCGACCAGGGCGTTCATCGAAGAAATGCGCCGTGCCGATTCGCCGTACATCGGCCTGGTCATCGATGCGGGGCTCTTCTGCCGGAGGTTCCCGAGGGTCGTGCGCGACTACGAGATCTCGGCCGGCGCGAGCCCGGAGATCTTCGGCTACCTGGACGGACTGTTTGCGCAGGGCACGGATCTGTGCCAGGCAAAAAAGAAAAACGGCGGGGAGTACCCGGACGGGCTGAAGTCCCTGATGAAGACGGAGCACGACCGGATGTCCGCGCCGCTTCTGGAGGGATACGAGAACTGCCCGTTTGAGGCGCTGGATGAATATATGCCCCATGTCAGGCACATTCATCTGAAAATGTTTGAGATGACGAAGGAAGGGCCGGAGTACTCGGTCGACTACCGCGGGCTGCTCGAATATCTGCACGCGCGCGGGTATGACGGATATGTCTCGACGGAGTACGAGGGCAACCGCTTCACGCCAGTTGGCTGCCCGACGGCAGAGAAAAAGCAGGTGGCAATGAATCAGGCGTATATCCAGCAGTGCCTGCGGGAGATCCAGGGGACGGGAGGGGGATATAATGTTCGACAACAATGTGTTTATTGAGAACACGTGCGTAAACGTGAGAGAAAACGGACGGATCAGCGGCTTCGAGCTGCAGACGAACATCACGTATTACCGCGGGATCCCCCTCTCCATGATAGAATATATCCACGTCAGCGTGGACGGGAAGCAGATGGACGACGAAGCCGTCCGCCTCTCCGTGGACCGGGAGGAATGGTTCACGCAGCGCGAGGCCGAGACCGTGACCAGCATCAAGTGGGAGTACGGGGAACCGCTCTACATCCGCGTGTACCGCGACGGCGGGCTGAGCGCGGGCAGGCATATGGTGAAGCTGACGGTCGCGACGCGCACGGCTTACATCCCGGGGCCGGTCGAGGGCGTGAAGGAGCGGGAGGTCATGATCGCGTGAGTCCCGCGGCGCAGCCGTGCGGACGGGACGGGACAAAAAGCTTATGGCGGGACTGCTGCAGGTGGGGACGGACGACCGTTTATGACGGGGCTGCTGCAGGCGGGGACGGGACAAGAGCTTATGGCGGGACTGCTGCAGGCGGGGACGCTTCTGCGGCGGTCTTGTCTGTGTGTCAGCCGCGGCGACGTGCCCTGTGCGGACGGAAAAAGGCAAAATAGTGCCGCAGATCGTTACGCCGCACAGAGGCGGTTAAAAAACGTACCGCGAAATTTGACCTTTTTCCCTTCCGGCGGAGTGCCCGGGGAAAACAGGTAAAAATTTTGGCAGATAAAAGTTAAATATGAAAATGTAAAAAATTGCACGGAATAGTACAATTAATTCATAAAAACCACCACCAGGCTCTGAGTGGCGGACAAATCCGAGGAAAGGAATGTAATGCGGGGGCATTACACAGGTGATCAGAATGGAATATCGCATTTTGGCAATCAATCCGGGCTCTACATCGACGAAACTGGGCTGTTTTGAGGGCGAGAAGGAGATCTTCACGGTGAACGTTTCGCACGACGCGGAGAAGCTGAAGGAGTTCTCAACGATCAGCTCCCAGCTTCCGTACCGCAAGGAGACGATCCTGCAGGCGCTGAAGGATGCGGATATCGACCTGGCGACGATCGACGCGTTTGTCGGCCGCGGCGGCGGACTGCTGGCGGTTGAGGGCGGCACCTACGCCGTCAACGAGGTGCTTCTTGACCATGCGGTGAGAGGCGCGAACGGCGTGCAGCATCCGGCGCAGCTCGGCTCCCAGATCGCGAACGAGTTTGCGGCCCAGTACAACAAGCCGTGCTTCGTCGTCAACCCGCCGGACACGGACGAGCTGACGCTCTGCGCGCGCATGACGGGCATCAAGGGCGTATACCGCAACGTGCATCTGCACGCGCTGAACTTAAAGGAGACGGCGATCCGCCACAGCCAGAGCAACGGCTGGAAATATGAGGACAAGAATTACATCGTCTGCCATATCGGCGGCGGGATTTCCATTTCGGCACACCAGAAGGGCAAGATGATCGACGGAAACGATATCGTGGGCGGCGAGGGCCCGATGGCCCCGACCAGATGCGGCGCCGTTCCGGCGGCGGAGATGATCCGCTACTGCTTCGCACACAGCGACGACAAAAAGGCGGTATCCTCCCTGTGCACAAAGACCGGCGGCTTCGTGAGCCATCTGGGCACCTCGGACGCGATCGAGGTCACGAAGATGGCTGCGGAGGGCAACGAGAAGGCCGCTCTGATCTGGGACACGATGATCTACCAGATCATCCGCTACATCGGCGCGATGGCGGGCGTGCTCCACGGAAAGGTGGACGGCATCCTGCTCGGCGGCGGAATGGTCCACAACAAGGATCTCGTCGCACGGATCACGGACGCCTGCTCCTGGATCGCTCCGGTATCCGCATATCCGGGCGAGTTTGAGCTGGAGGCTATGGCCGCGGGCGCGATCCGCGTGCTCAAGGGCGAGGAAGAGGCGAAGATCTATACCGGCAGGCCGGTGTGGTCCCCGGAGGAGATAGGAGAGTAAGTCTATGACGAAGAGACAGGAAATGATCTTCACCGTGATCCAGGATCTGATGCTCGCATTCGTGATCAATTCAGCGGCGACGATCCTGAACGGCGGGTTTACCGATACCGGGACGTATCTGGTGGGGATGTTCGAGGCGTTTTCGATCAACTATGTGGCAGGGACGGCGCTCCCGGTGCCGCGGGCCGGGATGGCGGCCGCGAACGCGCTTGGCCTGAAGGAGGGGACATTCCTGCATAAGCTTGTGCGGGTGTTCGTGATCAACGCGATCTATGTGACGATCATCAGCTTTACCATCGCGCTGATCAACTGCGGCCCGGTTCCGGATATCTTCTCAATCTGGATGAAGACGTATCCGGTCCTGCACATCGTCGGGCTGGTCACCTCGCTTCTGATCGAGGACACCTGCATCGATCTGGCAAAGACGGTTACGGAGAAGAAGTGAGAGGGCAGTGTGCGGGAAACTGCAGGGGAAAACTGCGGCTCTTTCGTTTAAACCAGAAAAAGTATTGACATCGGCTGTCTGCGGGGCGGACTCCTGCCCGCGCGGCGCGGCCGTCACAAATAACCATTTATGTGAAAGGAGAACTGCAATGAATCAGACAAAAGTAAACAAGTACGCAAGAAGCGTGTCGATCATCGGCGTCGGCTGTACACCGTTTATGTATTCGGTGGACAAGGAAGAGACGAACGGCCTGACCGAGGGTGAGATGTTCGGATACGCGGCGCTGAAGGCAATGGAGGACGCAGGCGTCAACCCGCAGGACGTGGATTTCTACTTCCACGGCGAGGCGAGCCCGCTCAACGGCTCCAACTACCTGACCCCGAACGTCCAGATCGCAAACTGGTTCGGCATGAAGGGCAAGGCTTCCATCCATCACTCTGAGGCATGCTGTACCGGTTATTACGCGGTCGAGCAGGCGGTCAACGCGGTGGCTTCCGGAAAGTACAACTGCGTGCTCTCCGGCTGTGTGGAGTTCGGCGACAGCCTGGCGGTTCCGAACCATCCGTACAAGCGCGAGAAGATGACGATGGACAAATTCCTGCAGACGACGGCGTGGCTGTATGACCGCAACTATACGAGAAGTCTGATGGCCGGCCAGGAGCTGATCTATGACGATGCGGCAGAATGGTACAAGAGGACCAGAGGCATCTCTGATCAGGACATGGACGATACCCTGAACTGGATGTGCATCAACAACCGCAGAAACGCTTCCGTGAATCCGCTGGCACTTGAGCGGACGACGTATGAGGAGCTTGCGAAGGAAAAAGGCTTTGACAATGTCATGGATTACATGCGTTCTCCGTACAACCCGAAGATGGGCGATTTCCTGCGCGCGGGCGGCGTCGAGCTGAAGTGCGACGGCGCGGCGGCTGTGATCGTGTGCGCGACGGATATGGTCGACAAGTACATGGGTAACAAGAGCCATAAGCCGATTGAGGTTCTCGGCATCGGCTGCGCGGCCTGCGAGGCGACGACCCCGCACTTTGAGGTGCGCGCGACAGAAGAGGCGATCCGTCAGGTATATGAAGTGACGGGCGTGAAGCCGGAGGAGATCGACCTGTTCTATTCCAACGATTTTATCATCACCTCCCACCTGGTATCCGCTGAGATCGCGGGATATCTGCCGTACGGCGAGGGATGGAAATACATCTGTGCGGGACGCACGGCCTATGACGGTGACAAGCCGATCAACACCAACGGCGGCCGCACCTCCTTCGGACATGCGCACGCCGCATCCGGCCTGGCAGACCTGTACGAGGCTGTGAAGCAGATGCGCGGAGAGGCCGGAGAGGGCCAGGTGAAGTTCAATGCGAAGACTTCTATGCTGCGCGGCTACGGCGGAGCCCAGAATATCTGCACCTACATTATCCGGACGATTGACTGATAAGGAGGAAAGAACGATGGCAATCAAATTAGAGAAAGTTGTAGAGAAATTCTATCAGAACCTGGAAGAGGGCAAGATCACCGGCAGAAAGTGCACGAAGTGCGGCGCGGTGGAGTTCCCTCCGGTATATGCCTGCAA
>CANRBX010000102.1 GCA_947628955.1 uncultured Lachnospiraceae bacterium
CCGTGGTGACAGCTGTCTCCCGGTTGCTGACCGATTTTTTACTAAGCTGATCAAACGGTATCTTATTCATCGCTTACTTGCCAAAATGCTCTTTCTTCGTGTAACAGCTTTTCAAAATTTTATCATCGGCCGGAACCTGCGGTCATATGTACAGGATCCTCCTTCCCTGAAATCTTTGTTTTTGATTACAAGGCAATCATGACTTTTGGGACACCCTCTTTCTTTGTCTGTCTAACACTTTTGTTATCATTTTTGTGACCTAAAACAGACACTATCCTCTTCCACAATCCCCTATGCCTCCGGCGCGATCCTGCTCGGGGAGACGATCCTGCCATAATGATTGGCATAGGAAACCAGACCCCTCCGGCCGTTGTAATACAGACGTTCCTCCTCCAACTCTTCAAGCCGCCGCAGGCTGCCGTCCAGATAGGCTCGCAGCTCTTCGGCCGCGCTTTCGATCCGGATGAGCAGGGAGCCGTAACGCATATCCATGATATCCCAGCCCTGCGCCTTGTGCATGGCAAACCAGTTTTCCATGTGCACCTTTCTCAGCCTGCGCACACGGCCGGAAAGCTCCGGCAGGATCTCATCAGCATATTTACACAGAGTTTCCCTGTTATTTTCCCTGTAGGCCTTCGTGATGCGCAGGCCAGCCTCCGCCTTTATGGCCAGGACATCGGCGACACAGCAATAATAGCGAAACAGGCCCGCGTATTCCCTGTTGCGCTCCTCTGCCTGGCCAAACTGCTCTGCCAGCTTCTCATAATGTCCGTTCAGGGAAAGACCCTCTATGTTCCTGTCAAACAGCCCGGTCAGGATATCCTGCCACATAAGATATTTGGAAGGATTCACCCGTTCCAGATTGTCCGGCCGGCAACCGGGCGTCTCGTCCAGGTACTTCAGCCTGTAGAAATCATCAAAACAGCCGCCTGTGCAGAATTCAAACCGCCTTCTGAGCTTTTCCTCATCCAGCTCAAAGGAATAGGCGTGCTCCGCGAAAAGAGACAGCCCGAAAAGATTGGCGTAAATGTTGCACTCCGTGCCGTTGTCTCCCCAGATCGTCGCGATCACATTGCGGACCTTTTTCTTTTTGCAGGCCATAAGTGCCGGATTCATGGAGCGCCACGTCATACCCCAGTTCGGAGCAAAGCCAGTCCAGGTCCAGATCCCGCCCGCGAAGATGGGCTCCCCGAGAATCCTGTGCTTCTCTATGAACATTTTGTAAAACTCTTCTTCCGTGTGATAATAATCCCAGTAAACCAGGGATACATCCTTTGGCATGTTCTGTTTTGTGCGCTCCGGGATCCGGTTCTCCACAGCAAAATAATCGTCGTGCGGAGACGCCTTGAGGAACATGTCGCTCCACATCATGGGTTTCAGGCCCAGCCTGTGCAGGATCTCCATGACCCGCGCAAGATGCCGCTGCATGATCTCATCCAGCGGTGTGAGGCCGTGCAGCTGCAGATAGGTTCCGAGTCCCAGCTTCCACGCCTCATCCATCCCGATATGGATCTTCCTGGTCCGGAACGGACGGGAGGCCGCGCGGATCAGATCCTCGAGAAACTGATAGGTCTCCTCACAGTCCACCAGCAGCGACTCCTGGTCCTCTTTGATATTGTCATAGACGCTCCATTTCAAAACATCGGTCAGATGTGCCAGCGTCTGGATGCAGGGGATCATCTCGATCCCGAAAAGCTCTGCATACGCATCGCACTCCCGCAGTTCCTCCTGCGTATACCGGCCCCGCATATACCCAAAATACGGCTGTCCTTCCACCACGTAGCTGTCTTCACAGTACAGCATCAGCATGTCGAGGCCCATCACGGCCATCCGACGCAGCACATGCTTTACACATTCCACGTTCATGACCGCATTCCCCTGCGAAACGTCAAACATAGGTCCGATCTGATCGAACTGCGGCTGCTCCTCCAGATGAAAGTCCGTCCTGCCTGCCTGCAGATTTTCCAGCAGCAGCCCCAGGGCGCGGAAGAAATGGATTCTCCGGTCATAGACAAGCTCGGCCCCGTCCGCGCAGGCCTTCACGATCAGCGGACTGCCCGGACAGTGCTGTGCATGCACCGCATATCCGTCTATTGCAACCGAGTACGCCAGGCACCCACTCAGCTCTTCGATCCCCTCAGACAGCATTTCCACATCGCCTGTAAAATGTAATTTCATGCTCTTCCTCCTCAGCCCTATCCCTTGATCCCGCTCAGGGCGATCCCCTCCACGAACTGTTTCTGCAAAAATACATACAGTACAAACGGAAACAGGAAGGTGATCGTGGCCCCGGTCATAATATAGCCATAATTTGCCACATACTGTGTCTTCAGAAGCGACAGCGCGATCGTCAGCGTATACATCTCCATCTTCGAGGTGGATACCAGCGGCCAGAGGAAATCATTCCATGCCGATACAAACGTAAAGACCACCAAAGAGACCAGCACAGGCCGGATCAGAGGCAGCACGATCTGCAGGAAGATACGGTACTCCGGACAGCCGTCCACCTGCGCCGCGTCCAGCAGCTCATCCGGAACGCCCGCCATGAACTGCCGGATCAGAAACACTCCAAACGCATTGATCAGCAGCACAATCAGGGAAAAATACGTATTCAAAAGCCCCATCTTATTCATGATAATGAAGATCGGAATCATGGTAACCTGACTCGGGATCATCATCGTGATCAGATACAGCCGGAATATCAGTTCTTTTCCCGGAAAATTTTTCTTTTCAAATCCGTAAGCAGCCATGGAAGCGATCAGGCAGTTGAAAAAGCAGGCACAGACCACGACAATAATGCTGTTCAGCAGGGCACGCGCAAAGCTGCTCTGCGTTAAAACATAGCGGTAATTGCTGAAGTCTCCGAAATGGATATCTTCCCAGCGGAGCATGAGGCTGGTAGACTGCGTAAAGGACATAATCACCATATAGAGAAACGGCGCGATGCAGCTCGCGGCTGTTAAAATGATGATCAGAAGTCCCAGGACAGAAAAAAATGACCACGATCTTTTTTTCTTCATCGTCACACCTCACCCCTGTCTTTAAAAAATACATCCTCCAGCAGGTTCACGCACACGATTATGACCAGGAGCAGCATGGCGTTGGCGCAGGCATAGCCCATACGGTACTGTTTAAACGCCGAATTATAGATCCCCATGACAAAGGTCACGGAAGAATGCCCGGGCCCTCCCCCTGTCATCAGATAAGGAAGGTCGAACGCCTGAAACGCCCAGATCAGCCCCAGCGTGACAACCAGATAGGTGATCGGCTTGAGCAGCGGAAGCGTGATCCTGGTAAACTGCTGGAGCTCGCTGGCCCCGTCCACCCGAGATGCTTCGTAAAGCTCACGTGAAATATTTTTGATCCCCGCGTAATAGATCACCAGAAAATATCCGATATCCCTCCATACCGCCACGACGCAGATACTGACAAGCGCAAACTCGGCAGAGCCCAGCCAGTTGACCGGCGCAATATGCATCAGGGACAGAAGGCGGTTCAGGATCCCGTCGTCCGTGGCAAAAATGATCTTCCAGATACTTCCCGCCGTCACGGAGGAAGCAATGACCGGTATGAACATCACGCTCCGCAGAAACTCCCCGAGTTTTGAACTGGAGAGCTTCTGCGCCAGAAACGCGGCAAAGAAAAGCGGAATGATCACCTGAAACGGCACTGTCATCAGCACGTAAAGCAGCGTGTTTTTCATGGAGATCCCGAAGTAAGAATCCTTCAGCATCTTAATATAGTTGGAAAGTCCCGTAAATTTCGGAGGCATCATCACATTGTAATCAGTGAAGCTGAAATATGCGGACATACCGATCGGGATCAGACAGAAACACAGCAGCAGCACGAAGCTTGGCAGCACATACAGGATTCCCTGAATGGCCTGACGCCTTTTTCGTTTCATCTTCCTCTCCTTTCCTTTCGCTCTGCCTTTACTTAATGCTGCTGTTATAATACTCCGTAGTCTGTGTCAGCGCCTCCTGTGCGGTCAGATCTCCCATCATCATCGACTGAATGTTTTTAAACAAAGTATCGTACAGCGCGGGAGAACCCTTGAATACCGGCAGAGTCCTGAAATTCTCGCTGTAATCGGAATACAGATCTGTAAACTTTTCCTCACCGGTATAGGTCTCGTCCTTTGTGATCGGCGGCTGATCGCATACCTTTTCATGGAACTGTGACATCACCTCAGCGCTTGTCACATATTTCATCAGCTTCGCAGCCAGCTCCTTGTTTTCACAGGACTGGAACATCACAAGGCTGTCCTCCGCGACATAGGTCGTTGCAGATTTGGGGCCTTGAAGTACCGGAGCATAATCCCAGTTGATATCCGTATACTGGGTGGCACTGCTGGATGGAAGCATGACCATCGCGGTCTTCCCGTTTTTGAAGACGTCCCCTCCCGCATCGATCGATGTGACCGAATCCGGAAGGTATCCCTTCTCCAGCAGGCTGTAAATAAATTCCGTCGCTTCCAGGGCCTCCGGAGAGTCTATGGTAAGATTACCCTCCTCATCCGTGATCTCTCCGCCCGCGCTCCAGAAAAACGGCCAGTAGATAAAGCCCATGCAGCCATAGGAATTGCTGCCCCACTCCATGATGAGCGGATAGGCTTCCGGATCATTGTTTTTAACCGCTTCGCACGCCGCAAGCAGCTCATCCCAGCTCGCAGGCACCTTATCAATGCCGGCCGCATTCAGGATATCCATATTGGCGACAAGGATGCTGGGATTTCCGACGACCACCGGAAGCGCATACTGCCCACCGAGGATATTTCCCAGATCGTAATACAGATAGTTTTCTTTTTCTTCTTCTGTGAAATACTCATCCAGGTCAACCAGGGCATTCATCTCCGCTATATACTCGTACATCATTTCTGTATACATATAGCCCACATCCGGTCCGTCCGGAGACGCAACACCCGTCAGGTATTTCTCCTCATAGCCTTCCCAGGGAGTGATGCTGACCGTGATCTCACAGTTATTCTCTTCTTCAAAGGGGGCCAGCACTTCCTCCCAGAAGCCCTGATCCGATACTTCGCCGGTCGCGCTTGCAAATGTCGCAAACCAGAATGTCAGTTTCTCCTTGTCGGAAGCGGAGACCGGAACGGCCATCCCGGCTGTCAGCGCCCCTGCCAGACAAAGTGCCAGTAATTGCTTTGCTCTCTTCATTTTAAATCCTCCTTTTCGTTTCATTTTGTGGATATCCCCTTTTTTCCGGGATGCTCATTTATAAAATCCCCTCCGGAATCGCCTGCTGTGTCCGCAGTAAATCCAGAAACTATTCCGATGAGGGTGATTTTCCTTTATCGGCAGATTTTCCCTCCAAATGATCTTTTCCTCTATCAGCAGCCTTTCTGTCCAGACGGATCATTGCGGCCAGTATGGACAGCAGCTCCAGGCCATGCGTCAATATATTGGTATAGGCTCTGGTTTTGTAGTCATAGATGATCCACAGCAGGGCATTCAGCATCATGATCACGCGCAGCTTTCCGGATTCTGTCTGCACGATCGCCAGTACAAACAGGATCGCACAGATCCCGGCGATGATGTCGCCCCAGCCCTTGTACACGATAACTGTTCCCACTATATAACCGATCACAAAAAGGACCAGAAGGACTGCTTTCTTCTGTTCTTTTTTCGGGGTCTCCGACCGATCCAGAAAATAAATGATCAGGGTCTGGATCGCGGCAAGGATACAGATCCACGCACCCGACAGTCCTCCCAGAAGCCCGAAGCTCAGCGCAACAAGCACATTGGAAATGATCTGTCCGATCAAAATAGATTCTACCTTTTTGAACTGGACACTCAGCAATGCAACAACCGTCGTGATAATCCCCAGGCATTGAGCAATCATAAAATTCATTATAATTCCTCCGCTGTATGATTTTGGCCTTGTTTATTTATTCATTGAATAAATTAATTATGCCAAATAAAATTCTGTTTGTCAACAGAATTTTATTGAATATTCCGAAAATAATCTACATCGAACAGCTCATCACAGATTCTGATCGCCATACCGGCAAGAATATCTTTTTCTTCCAGCGTGATCTCCCTTATCCGAATACACTTTCCAAACACTTTCTGCATATTGTCCTGAAGGATTTCTACTGCACACTCCAGGATCTTATGGCATTTCATATAATCTCCCAGATTGCACACCAGAATAGAAGGGGTAAACAGCTTCATGATATTCGTCAGCGCAGCTCCCAGATACTTTGCACACCGCGCAGCCGCATCCACCACCGCGGGATCGTTCTCTGCCAGAAGCCGGTTCAGCTCCCGAACGCTCACCTCCCGCCCGGACTTTTCCCGATACAGCGCCAGTGCCTGCTCTGCCGAACACATGGCCTCCAGGCAGCCTTTGTTTCCGCAGATGCATTCCACGCCGTTGATATCAATCGTCGTATGCCCGACTTCCCCGAGTATGCCGTGGACAATCTTCCCGCGGCAAAAATAGGTCATGCCGATCCCACCGTGCATATCAAGAAAGATCACACTCTCCTCCGGCGCGAACGGCGCATTCCGGAAAAAGGCAAGCGCATTTAAAACCGTCGTGTTTTCAATGATCACTGGCAGCGAGGTGATCTCCTGAATCCTGGAAATAAAATCATACTCTCCCCAGTTCAGGTCGGCAGAGAAAATAAAACGCTTTCCATCCAGAACAAGGCCGGACAGAAACAGACCGATTCCCATAAAGCTGCTCTCCCCATAAGAATCCAGAAAGCCCTGAATGATATTGCAGATCATGGAAACTGCCTCATCAATCTCCAGTCCCGCAATAGATACACTTTTGCACTCTCTGGAAACGCCGTTCAGATTGATCCGGAACACACGGATCGTCTCTCTGGAGATTCCCGCACAGAGCAGGTTTTTTGCCTCCTCATTAAAGCACAGGAGCGTACTTTTCCGCCCTACACGTGTGACATCCTCGGTTCCGACCTCCTTGAGCAGTTTTTTTTCAATCAGAAAAGAAGTGATGTTCGTCAGAGAGGCAGCAGACAAACCAATGTCTGCCGCGGCCTGCGGTCTCGAGGACATTGGCTTCTCCCGGAAGTAATTCAGTACCTTCACCCTGTTCATTGTCTGCATCAGCTGTACATTGCCCACCTGTTTTATCACACACACGCTCCCTTCGTCCGGTCTGCCGCATCATTTCACCGGAATTGTCAATATTTTTTTCTAAATATTTAATTAATTTTAACATTAAATAAATAAACTGTCAACCGTCTGTAATTCTCTCCAGTTTTGAAAGGTAAATTTCGTTATAGCCTGCCCGGATGCCTCAAATTCCCCGATTCTGAGTTTTCCGTAAAAAT
>CANRBX010000103.1 GCA_947628955.1 uncultured Lachnospiraceae bacterium
AACGGGATCCTGTTTGAGTCGGCGTGGAAGAGCCAGTTCCTGTCCGGCCTGATGATGCCGGTCATGAATTTTGTCAGCAATCTCGGCTACGTGGCGGTGGCGGTGTCCGGAGCGATGCTCGCCGCGGCGGGTACCATCGAGATCGGCGATATCGTCGCGTTCGTGCAGTATGTCAAGCGCTTCACGCAGCCGGTCACACAGATGGCGCAGGTCTCCAACCTGCTCCAGTCCATGGCGGCGGCCGCGGAGAGGATCTTTATTTTCCTGAATGAGGAAGAAGAGACCCAGACGACGGAGGATCCGGTGGATCCCGCCGTGATCGACGGGCGTGTTTCCTTCGAGCACGTCCGCTTCGGCTATACGCCGGATAAGATCGTCATCCATGATTTCAACAGCGAGATCCGGCCCGGCCAGATGGTGGCGATCGTCGGCCCGACGGGCGCGGGCAAGACGACTATGGTGAAGCTTCTCATGCGCTTCTACGATGTGAATGCCGGCTGCATCCGGCTGAGCGGACATCCGGTCGGCGACTTTGACCGGAATGCGCTCCGCGGCGGGTTCGGCATGGTGCTGCAGGACACCTGGCTGTTCAAGGGGACGATCATGGAAAACATCCGCTATGGCAGGCTGGACGCGACCGATGAGGAAGTCATCCGGGCGGCAAAGCACGCGCGTGCGGACAAATTCATCCGTGCTCTGCCGGGCGGCTACCAGATGGAGATCAACGAGGAGGCCTCCAACATTTCGCAGGGACAGAAGCAGCTGCTGACGATTGCGCGCGCGATCCTCGCGGACAATCCGATCATGATCCTCGATGAGGCGACCTCGTCCGTGGATACCAGGACTGAGCACCTGATCCAGGCGGCGATGGATGAGCTGCTGAAGGGGCGTACATCCTTTGTGATCGCGCACCGGCTTTCCACGATCCGCAATGCCGACCTGATCCTGGTCATGAAGGACGGCGACATCGTGGAGCAGGGCACCCACCAGGAGCTGCTGGACAAAAACGGTTTCTACGCCAGCCTTTACAACGCGCAGTTTGAGGCGGCAGGCTGAAGAGGGTGCAGGGGAAGAGCTGCAGGAGAAAAGGCCCGCCGGAGAAGAGCCGTACGGGAGAAAAGGTGTGCAGGGGAAGAACTGCAGGAGAAGAGGCATACAGAAGAAGCACAGGAGAAACAAAGTAATATGGGCATTTGGATGACAGGCATTGATCATAATACGGCAGATATCGATGTGCGCGCGCTCTTCTCTTTTACGAAAACGCGCGCGGCGCAGGCGCTGGAGCAGTTCAGGCGGGAGCCCGGGGTAGCGGGCTGCGTCCTGCTGTCCACATGCAACCGCATGGAACTGTGGCTCAGCGTGGACGAAAGCTTTCGGGGAGACGGCTATGAAAGGCTCTGCGCCCTGAAGGATGTCCCGCCGGGGCAGTACCGGCAGTATTTCCGCTTTCTGGAGGAGCGGGAGGCGGTGCGGCATCTGTTCCGCCTGGCCGGCGGACTGGAGTCGCGGATCCTGGGGGAGGATCAGATCATCACCCAGGTGAACGAGGCGCTTCAGCTTGCGAGGGAACAGGAGGCGGCGGACCATGTGCTGGAGACGCTGTTCCGGAAGGCTGTGACGGCCGGAAAAAAGGTGAAGACGGAATTTGCGCTTTCTCCGGCGGATCAGTCGGTTGTGCGCATCGCGCTGGAGACGCTGAAGCGGCAGGGGTATGAGTTTAAAGGGAAGCGGTGCATGGTGATCGGAAACGGGGTTATGGGAAAGCTGGCCGCCGATCTGCTGAGCCGCGAGAGAGCGGATGTGACCGTGACGGTACGGCAGTACCACCGCGGGATCGTGGAGATCCCCGACAGATGCAGCCGCATCGATTACGGGCGGAGGATGGAGCTGTTCGGCGACTGCGACTGCGTAGTCAGCGCTACGGTCAGCCCGAATTATACGCTGACGAGAGAGCAGGTGAGCAGCTGCCTGAAGAAGCCGGTGCTCCTGATCGACCTGGCGGTTCCGCGCGACATGGAGAGCTCCATACGGGAGCTGGAGCAGGTGACGCTGTACGATATAGACGATTTCCACAGGGGCGCCGAGAACAGGGAGCAGAGGGAGACCGTGCAGAAGGCGGAGGACTGCCTGCTTTTGCAGGCGGAGGAATTTTTCGCATGGTACGAGTATGTGGATGTGATACCCCGGCTGCAGGTGCTGAAGGAGAAGATTGCGAATGATCTGCAGCTGCGGCTCACGAAAAAATACCGGGCCCTCCCGCTTGGCGGGACAGAAAAGGGAGATCTGCAGGAGGCCGTCCGTGCGGCCGCCGCCCGGACGGCGAACAGGCTGCTGTTCGGGCTGAAGGACGGGGTGAGCCGTGAAGCCTTCCGGGAGATGTTAGACTGCATGGAAGATATTTACGGACAGGACGAAAAGAGATAAGGAGAGGTTATGACGAAATCAGAAGAATTATATGAGCGCGCGTGTAAGGTGATGCCGGGCGGCGTCAACAGTCCGGTGCGCGCTTTCGGCTCGGTCGGGCAGACGCCGCGCATGATCGCTTCGGCAGACGGGGCTTATATGACAGATGAGGACGGAAACCGTTATCTGGATTTTGTGGGCTCGTGGGGGCCGATGATCCTCGGGCACAATCATCCCGCCGTGCGCGAGGCGGTGATAAAGGCGTGCGGGGACGGCCTGAGCTTCGGCGCCGCGACGGCGCGTGAGGTGGAGATGGCCGAGCTGATCTGCGGCTCGGTTCCCAATGTGGAAATGGTGCGGATGGTGAACTCCGGCACGGAGGCAGTGATGAGCGCGATCCGCGCGGCGCGCGGCTTTACCGGGCGGGACAGGATCGTCAAGTTTACGGGCTGCTATCACGGGCATTCGGATGCGCTTCTGGTGCAGGCGGGCTCCGGCGTGATGACGGCGGGGATCCCGGACAGCGCCGGCGTGCCTGAAGGATGTACGAGAGATACGCTGTCGGCCGTCTACAATGACGCGGAATCTGTCCGGAACCTGTTTGAAGCATTCCCGGAAGAGATCGCGGCGGTCATCGTGGAGCCTGCGGCGGCGAACATGGGCGTTGTTCCGCCCAGGGCCGGATTCCTGGAATCGCTGCGGAAGCTCTGCACAGAGCACGGGGCGCTTCTGATCTTCGACGAGGTGATCACGGGGTTCCGGCTGGGCTTTGCCGGTGCACAGGGCTATTTCGGCGTGGACGCGGATCTCGTGACCTTCGGAAAGATCATCGGCGCCGGGATGCCGGTGGGAGCGTACGGCGGGAGGCGTGAGATCATGCAGAAGGTGGCCCCGCTGGGGCCGGTCTATCAGGCCGGAACGCTGAGCGGGAACCCGGTCGCCATGGCGGCGGGACTCGCGCAGCTTACGATCCTCAGGGAGCATCCGGAGATTTACACCCAGCTGAATGAGACCGGAGACTGGTTCTTCGGGGAGGCCGCAAAGCTTCTGGCCGCTGCGGGGGCTAAGGCACAGGTGTCCTCCTGCGGCTCGCTCGGCTGCATTTTCTTCACAGAAACGCCGGTGGTGAACTATGCTGCGGCGAAGACCTCCGACACGGCGCGCTATACGGAATATTTCCGGCATATGCTGTCGCACGGGATCTATCTGGCGCCGTCGCAGTTTGAGGCGATGTTCCTGTCCGCAGCGCACCGGAGGGAAGAGCTGCAGCGGACGCTGGATGTGATGCAGGAGTTTTTCTTTTCTGATAGTCGCGGCATGGGATGAAAAGCAAAGAATACGAAAGACGGCAGTGTGTTGTGATCATGACACTCTGCTGTCTTTTTTAATTGGAATGAACATGAAATGCTACTGTTCAGACCAGGCCGAAGCACTTGCTGGTGAGGCCGTAAGAAAGTGATTCATGAAATGGATGAGTAATACATTTTATATTGCATTTTGCATTTCCTTAGATATAATGATGATATGCGGGAGGTTAAGATGTGGGAATCAGTAAAGCTTGCAGGGAAGACCTGTCATATAATGAGATCAGGGGAAGGCGGCCCGGTATTTCTGTGGCCGTTTTATCCGCATGAGGGCGGAGAGCTGGAGCGTCTGGAAGCGGCGCTGCAGAAAGCGCTGTCCGGCGAGACAGCTGCGGGGTATACGGTCGCCGCGTGGCAGGTGGAGGACTGGAACCGCGATCTGTCGCCGTGGGAGGCCCCTGCGGCGATGGGAGACGGATGTTTTGCAGGAGGCGCGCCGGCCATGCTTGCCTGGCTGACAGGGGAATTTCTGCCGGAGCTGAAAATGAGGAATCCGGGAGACGCTGGCTGCTATCCGATGGGCTATTCCCTCGCGGGTCTCTTTGCCCTGTGGAGCCTGTATGAGGCGGACTGCTTTGCCGGCGCGGTCTGCTGCTCCGGCTCTCTGTGGCTGGACGGATGGGACCGCTACGCCGCAGAGCACAGGATAAAATCGCCGGCGGACGTTTATCTGAGCCTCGGCGGCCGGGAGGAAAAGACCAGAAACCCGAGGATGGCGCGGGTCGGAGACCGGACGCGGTCGCAGGAGAAGCTTCTGCGGGAAGACCCGCAGGTCAGAAGCTGCATTCTGGAGTGGAATCCGGGCGGTCATTTTGCCGACTCTGCGCAGCGTCTTGCCAAAGGGATCCGCTGGGTGTGCCGGGAGAGATAAACCCTCCCGGGATGCGCACAAATCTGTACCGGAAAATGCCGCTTACGCGGCGCAGATCCGGCACAGCAGACGATCAGAACGGCATTCATTTTGCCGTTTGCAATAGATACATATCAGCATAATCCCTGTGCGGTCGGATGGTAATTTTCGGCGTCCGGACAGAATCGGAGCCATAGTATTTTATAAATGAAATGGAGCGGACACATGAGGGGAAAATTGTACGGTGTGGGAGTCGGGCCGGGAGATCCGGAACTCATGACGGTGAAAGCGGTGCGGGTGATCCGGGAGGCGGATGTGATCGCCGTCCCGGGACGGAAAAAGGAGGCGACGACGGCGTACCGGATCGCGGTGCAGGCGGTTCCGGAGCTGGAGCAGAAGCGGTGCCTTGAGATCGAGTGGCCGATGACAAGGGACAGGAGGATCCTGGAAGAGGGGTATGCGCGGGCGGCCGCACAGGTGCACAGCTGCCTTGCGGCCGGACAGACGGTGGCGTTTCTCACGCTCGGGGATCCGACGGTGTACTCGACGTATCTCTATCTTCACAGAGCGATCGCCGGCTTGGGCGATGAGGCGGCGATCATAAGCGGTGTTCCGTCCTTCTGCGCCGCCGCCGCAAGGCTGAACATGGGGATTGTGGAGAGAAGCGAGCCGCTGCATGTGATCCCGGCGTCCTACCAGATCGAGGATGCCCTGCGCCTGCCGGGGACGAAGGTGCTGATGAAGGCGGGCAGCAGGATCGGAACCGTGAAGGAACAGCTGATACAGTCCGGGGCAGATGTGGCGATGGTGGAAAACTGCGGCATGGAAAACGAGAGATGCTTTGGCAGCGCGCAGGAGATCCCGGCGGACGCGGGCTACTATTCCCTGATGATCGTGAAGGACAGGCGGGAGGCTGACTGACGGGTTGTCATAACCCCTTTTTAATATATTTTGCGGCAGCCCTTTCTGTTTCAGTATGTGGTCTGCCGTGCGAAAGAATGATCTGCAGAGGGAGGAAATGAAATGTACGACAAATTGCTGACCTGCCTGAAAAGTGTGCGGGCAAAAACGGATTTTCAGCCGGAGGCGGGACTGATCCTGGGCTCCGGACTGGGCGACTATGCGGATTCTGTCCGGATGGAAGCGGTTGTGGAGTATGCGGATATCGATGGCTTCCCGGTATCCACGGTGAAGGGACATAAGGGGCGCTTTGTGTTCGGGTACGTGAAGGATGTGCCGGTGGTTATCATGCAGGGACGGGTACATTATTATGAGGGCTACGCGATGTCGGACGTGGTGCTCCCGACCCGCCTGATGGGGATGCTGGGGGCGAAAAAGCTGCTCCTGACGAATGCTGCGGGAGGCGTGAACAGGAACTTCCGGCCGGGCGATTTTATGATGATCACCGACCACATCGCGGCGGGCGTCCCCAATCCGCTGATCGGCAGGAACTGTGAGGAGCTGGGAGAGCGCTTCCCGGACATGAGCGAGGTGTACAGCGTCCGTCTGCGGGAGGTGATCCGTGAGGCGGCCGGGGAATGCGGGATCGCCCTGCGCGAGGGCGTATACGTGCAGTTCACCGGGCCGAGCTATGAGACTCCGGCGGAGATCCGGATGTGCCAGGCGATCGGCGGGGACGCGGTCGGCATGAGCACGGCGTGCGAGGCCATCGCGGCAAGGCATATGGGCCTGGAGGTGTGCGGGATTTCCTGCATCACCAACATGGCCGCGGGAATGAGCGGGGAAAAGCTCAGCCACAGGGAGGTTCAGGAGATCGCGGACCGCGTCTCCGGCCAGTTCAAGAAGCTTGTGACGGAAATTGTAGTGAGGATGTGAGATCAGAAAGGATGACCTGCGGGTTTTTCTGAGACGGACATCACAGTGTGGAAGGAGAGCATATGAGTATCGTTTATGATGACAGGGAAAAACTTTTCTTTCTGGAGACGGCGCACAGCTCCTACCAGATGAAGGTGCTGGAATGGGGGCTTCTGAAGCATCTGTATTATGGCAGGAAGGTCGGACGTGTCAGCATGGATTATCTCGGGCAGCGCATCGACCGGGGATTTTCCGGGAACCCGTATGAGCAGCGGCTGGAGCGCAGCTGTTCCCCTGACCTGATCCCGCAGGAATACGGATGCCGCGGAACGGGGGACTACCGCGTCCCAGCCCTGAAAACGATTCTGGAGAACGGCAGCAGGAGCATGGATCTGCGCTATCAGAGACATGAGATCCGCCCGGGCGG
>CANRBX010000104.1 GCA_947628955.1 uncultured Lachnospiraceae bacterium
GATTTTTTTCTTCTTCCCGTTCCATAGAATCTTCCGTTAGCCAATGTTCTTTACCTCCTTATTAAAATGTCAGCGTTTCCGGCTTCTGTGCCTGCTGCTTGTGATCCGGTCCTGCATATACATAGAGTTTCTTATACATCTCTCTTCCGAGAGGTCCCTTCGGAAGCATTCCCTTCACAGCGTGCTCAACAACTCTCTCCGGTTTCTTTGCCAACATCTCACGCAGCGTGGTCTCCTTCATGCCGCCTACGTAATCGGAGTGATGATAGTAAACCTTCTGATCCAGCTTCTTGCCGGTCACCTTAATCTTGTCTGCGTTCACTATGATCACATAATCGCCGGTATCAATATGAGGAGTAAACGTCGGCTTGTTTTTTCCTCTCAAAACGCTTGCAACACCCGCAGCCAGGCGGCCAAGCGTCATATCAGCAGCATCAACTACATACCATTTTCTCTCGATCGTCGCCGGACTTGCCATAAAACTTTTCATTGGTCTTCCTCCTTGATTATGATTGACTTGCGCGGGCTGACGGAGGCTTATTTCCACCCTCCCAATTATTTCCCTGCCGGGAAATCTTATGGTAAAATGTTCTACCGGGGCTATGGTTCGAACATTTACTATCCATTCCGGGCTGCGCGCCAAACAGACGCACAACGCCATGCTGAAATATTTTACTACAACCACCCGGGCATGTCAACCACTTTTTCTCCACGCATCCACGCGTCCGCACGGCAGTCCGCACGGCCAGCACACAGTTCAGGCGCGTGTCCCATCGCCGGATAAATTCGGATAAACCCGGTCGCGGGCAGTCCATACGTTCTCTGCGGCAGGCATGTATTTCCCGCACGGCAGGGAAGCCCGGCCGCCGTTCATAAAGATCAGGATGCCGCAGGCCAATATCCCTGCAGCTCTGCACACTCCGCTGTACGACAGGCGAGTCCAGTCAGCGTTCATGATAGTCAGAATGCCGCAGGCTGTCAGAATCTCAGGCTCAGGCAGCTTAAGCCTCCGTCGATCTTGCGGTATTCGGATGTGTCCACCAGGATCACCTCATACCCCGCATTTCTCACGATCTGCTCTACCTTCGGGAAGTTCGCCGGAACAAGCACTTTTCCATTGACCCAGATGCAGTTCGCCGCATAAGCTTCCTCTTCCGGGATCACATATTTGTTGTATTTTGCAAAGTCCGGCTTGTCGATAAACTCGCCCGACACAAGCATATTGTTATTTTCAATGTAATTTACGCCGGTCTTCAGATGGAGAACCTCTTTCAGCTCTACCTCCGAGCCCGACAGGCCATACTTCTCAAGGATCGCGATGAACTGACGGATCCCTTCCGCATTCGTTCTGGCGGAACGGCCCACATAAAAGTGGTCGCCGACCATCATCACATCGCCTCCCTCGAGCGTCCCGGGAGCCTTGATGTACTCGATGCAGTCATCACTGTAAAATTTCCGTATGACCGGGATCATCGCCTCCACCTCGCGGTTGCGGGAAGGCGCACCCGGATTCGTAATGATCGCGCATTTCCGCGTCAGCACGGCTGTGTCCTCCACAAAGCAGGAATCCGGGAAGTTTTCGTCCGCCTCCAGCACCGTCACCTGCACCCCGCAGCTTTTGAGCGCCTCGATGTACGCGGCGTGCTGTCTCAGCGCCAGCTCGTAGTCCGGTTTCCCGAGCTCCGGCGCGGAAGTGATTCCCTCTGTGATCCTGCTGCATGGTTTTTTTACTATTACATTCCGAAACATAGTTTCCCTCCGTATCATGTATT
Organism: uncultured Lachnospiraceae bacterium; assembly: GCA_947628955.1. Taxonomy (GTDB): domain Bacteria; phylum Bacillota; class Clostridia; order Lachnospirales; family Lachnospiraceae; genus Choladousia. The sequence continues at coordinate 1,773 of CANRBX010000104.1, forward strand.
TAAGCGGTGCGGCGGCTGTATTTCCGGGTTCCTTCCCGGCGGCCGTCAGCCTGTGCCGCAGAACATATCGGGCCCTGCTTTCTTTATCCGGAAAAAGATATCCGCCGCGCCAAACCGCAGGATGCCGCCGGAGCGAAATAATGCCGCACAGGCCGCTTCGTGCCCCGCGCTCCCGCAGATATCCCCGGACATCCATTACAGCACCTTCGACAGAAACTCCTTCAGCCTCGGATTCTGCGGATGCTCGAAAAATTCTTCCGGAGTATTTTCCTCCTTGATGATCCCGTCGTCCATAAACAGGATACGCGTCGCAACCTCCCGCGCAAACCCCATCTCGTGGGTCACGATCACCATCGTCATTCCCTCGTTCGCGAGCTCGCGGATCAGGTCCAGCACCTCGCCTACCATCTCCGGGTCCAGCGCGGACGTCGGCTCGTCGAACAGCATCACCTCCGGGTTCATCGCCAGCGCGCGCACAATCGCAATACGCTGTTTCTGCCCGCCGGAAAGCTTGTTCGGATATTCGTCAGCCTTGTCCTCCAGGCCGATCCGTTTCAGAAGCCGCATCGCATTTTCACGCGCCTCTGCTTTCGACTGAAGCTTCAGCTGAACCGGTGCAAACGTGATATTTTCCAGCACCGTCTTGTGCGGGAAAAGATTGAAATGCTGAAACACCATTCCCATTTTCTGGCGCATCTTGTTGATGTCCGTGCGCGGATCCGTAATGTCCACGCCGTCCAGCAGCACCGTCCCGGCCGTCGGCTCCTCGAGAAGGTTCAGGCAGCGCAGGAACGTGCTTTTGCCCGATCCGCTCGGGCCGATGACCACGATCTTTTCTCCCTGGTTCACCTTGTAATCGATTCCTCTGAGGACATTCAGATCCTCAAAATCCTTTTTCAGTCCCTTAACCTCTATCACCCTGCTTCAGCCTCCTTTCCAGTATACTGACGCCCCAGGACAGCACCATCACGCAGATGAAATAAACTGCGGCGATAAACAGCAGAGGCATCATCGGAGACAGCGTGCGGCTTCTCACCAGATCGGATGCGCGCGTCAGGTCCACGACCGCGATGTAGCCGACGATCGAAGTCTCCTTCAGCACGGCGATACCCTCGTTGCAGAGCGCCGGCAGCGCCGATTTGAACGCCTGCGGCAGTATAATATGCATGATCGTGGCCACCGCCCCCACGCCGAGAGAGCGCCCGGCCTCCATCTGGCCTGCATCGACCGAATTGATCCCGCCGCGCACCACCTCGGAGACATAGGCCGCGGAGTTCAGGCCCATGGCGATGCAGCAGACAATGATTTTATTCGGGAAACCTGCCATGACGACAAAAGCCATGATCAGCAGCTGCACGACAAGCGGGACGCCTCTCATCACTGCAACGTAAAATGCCAGAATCTTGTCCACCACGAAGACGACGGCATATACCAGCTTCTGCGACAGAGTGACCGCCGTCCGCTTTTTCAGCTGCGTATAGCCGTAGCGGATCATCGCGATCAGGATTCCGGCGGCCAGCCCCACCACCAGCGATACCAGCGTGATCAGAATCGTGTTCTGAAAACCGGTGAGAAACACCTTGTACCGGTCGTCCCGGATAAATGTCTTGACATAGTCCGCCTTAATGCTTTCTATCCAGCCCATAGATTCCTTCCTTTCCTGAAATTTGTTCCGAAAATCCCATGCCCTCTCACTTTTCCCCTGCGTAAACAGAACGACGACAGTTCTGTACTGCCGTCGTTCTACTCACAGCAATGTGTGTCCGGACATTTTCCTGCACATCCGGCATGTAAATTTATGCCTCGGTCTCAGCCTCTGAAGAAGCCTCTGCCTCCTCGTTGATCGCTGCCGCTCTCTCACTGTGCTCCAGGATATACTGGTCAACCGTGCCATCCTCTTTCAGAGGAACAATAATCTCGTTGACCTTCTCGATCAGATCGGTTTCACCCTTGGCCGCTGCGACAGCATACTGCTCCAGGGTGGAGCTGCCGTCCTTATATTTCGCTTCGAAGCACTTCAGGCCGTCATTGATCACGCAGAGGTTCTCAGCCAGCAGCTTGTCGCAGACAATCGCCTGCACATCGCCCGCATTCAGGCCCATCGCCGCGATCGTCAGATCCTTGTACTGCTGTACGGAAGCGCCCGTGCCGGCCAGCACGCCCATGTTTACCTCATCCGAAGCAAGGAAATCACCGGTCGTTCCGAGATGCACGCCGATCGTGTAGCCTGCCATATCGTCAATAGACTCTACTGTATCGTCATCCTCTTTTACCACGATATACTGATATGTATCACAGTACGGCTCGGAGAACTCCATCGTCTCAGCGCGCTCCTCCGTCACCGTGATCGCAGCCAGCGCAAGATCCGCCTCCTTGTTCTGAAGGTACATGGAAATCGAGTCAAACGCAACATTGACAATCTCAAGGTCAACGCCGAGAGCCTCAGCGATGTCTGCCGCGATCTCCATATCCGCGCCTACCACATTCTCACCCTCCATGTACTCGAACGGCGCCCATGCAGCATCCGTAGCCACGATCAGGGAGCCTCTCTCCTGAATGCGCTCCAGAGCCGTCTGCTCCTCCGCCATGCTTGTAAATCCGGCCGCCATCGAGAAAACCATGGCAGCGCTCAGGCAAACACTAAGCATTTTCTTCATAATACATTCCTCCTCATTCAGCAGTTATCTGCATATTTATGCAAAGATAATAAACCCATACCAGAAAAAAAGCAAGTTTTTTCTGTCTTCAGGCACAATTTATTTTTGATTTATCTTCGTCCGGGGCCGGAGGCACCCCGTCTGGGCGCCCGAATGAGGGGTTTGGCTGAAAAGTCCCCCGCAGATTCATCTTGTAAAATCCTTCGCAGATTTATCTTGTAAAGTTCTTCGCAGACTCATCTTATAGAGTTCTTCGCAGATTCATCTTATAGAGTTCTTCGCAGATTCCCGCCGAAGCTGCCGAAAAGCGCGGCTGTTCCCACATTTCAGACAGACAATTCGATCCTTCTTCCCGTCCGCTGATACTTATAATAGCGCACGCCGGCCGCATCCAGCATTCTGCGCGACGCAATCACGATCGGCGTGTCATGATATTTGTCCTCATCATACACGATCGTCCTGATCCCGGCCTGAATGATCGCCTTCGCACACTCATTGCACGGAAACAGGGATACATAAATCTTGGCCCCCTCCAGGCTCCCGCCGCGGTAATTGAGGATCGCGTTCAGCTCGCTGTGCACCACATAAAAATACTTCTGATCCAGTTCCTCGCCCTCGCGCGCCCATGGGAACTCATCATCCGAACAGCCCATCGGAAATCCATTGTAGCCCATCGACAGGATCTTGTTGTCACTGCTCACAATACATGCTCCCACCTGCGAATTCGGATCCTTCGACCGCATCCCCGCAAGCTTGGCGACACTCATAAAATATTCATCCCATGAAATATAGTCCTCACGCTTCCCGCCCATCTTCTGCACCTCCTGCTTATCTGTCTGTTATTACAGTATCTATATCTTTCTTTCGCCGCAGCTTTTTATCTGTCCGGCGCCCGCATTTTCCCCTGCCGGTCTCTTCACAGTTCTTTCATCCGGCTTCCGGCGCACTTTTCACTTGTTCGCTGCGTTTGTTTTTCTCCGTCTGCCGCATCGCAGCTTTTTCGCCATCAGCCGGCACATCCTTTCATCCGTCCGCTGCCCGCATTCTCCCCTGCCGGTCTCTTCACAGCTCTTTCACCTGGCTTCCGGCTCACTTTTCACTTGTTCGCTGCGTTTGTTTTCCTCTGCCTGCCATTACTGCTTTTTCCCCGAATACCGTCCCCTTTTAAGGGCCTGTGCAGCCGCTCCCTGCAAATATATTCCAGCAAAACTTCACAGCCCTCAAGAATCTCACGATAAGCTGTCTCAAAATCCCCCGTATACCACGGATCATCTATGTCCCGCGGTCTGTTTGAAAAATCCAGCAGCCGGAATACTTTATGCTCCGGATCATCGCCCAGAATCCTCATCATATTGCGGAGATTGAACTGCTCCATCCCCACCAGATAATCATACTCCCTGTAATCCCGGCGTTCCATCCGGCGTGCAGTCTTGCCCGCGCACGCCAGCCCATGCTCCGCCAGCTTTCTCCTTGCAGGCGGGTACACCGGATTGCCGATCTCCTCCATGCTCGTCGCCGCGGAGGCAATATAAAACTGATCCTCAAGATTTTCCCTGCGAACCAGATCCTTCATGATAAACTCGGCCATCGGCGAACGACAGATGTTGCCGTGGCAGACGAATAATACTTTTACCATATCTTTTTCTATCCCTTCAAAAGTCTATAAATCTACGCAAATTCACTGGCAAATAGTATGTCGCAAAAGTTAAGTATATCATTGTAATGACATTCCAAAAAATCAATTGACTTTTTCCAGTAAAAATTTTCCATTCTTATATAAATATCGCAGTAATTTTATAGGTTTGTTTTCTATACTCTTACGTTTATTCACATAATCTAA
>CANRBX010000105.1 GCA_947628955.1 uncultured Lachnospiraceae bacterium
CTGCGCAAACAAATCAGTCACATCTATATTTACTGCTTTAATTGCCCCTGCAGCAATCTCCGCTGATGTGATGCTGTTCGCCACGATATGGTTCGCTGTGATCGTCCGGCCGGCAATCTCACTGCCTGTGATGCTGTTCGCGACAATCCTGTCTGCCGTGATTGTCCGCGGTGTCAGGATTTCACCGTTGAGCGTATCCACGTTCTGAGCCTGTAATGCCCCCGTGATGTTGTTCAGCGCATAGACAATACTGTTTTTGCTCCCGCGGATTTCCAGACGCTCCACGGACAGCGTCCCGGCGGTGATCTTGTTCGCTGTCAGCTCCACGATCTTCGCATCCGTGATCGCGCCGTCCGCGATCTGGGCCGTTCCGATCGCACCGATGCCAATCATGGCGTTCTTGATGCATCCGTCCTCGATGTTTGTCAGGTCGATCTTTGCAAAACGCAGTTCCGCATCCTCCGCCTTGAGGTAGTTTGTCTCGATCGAGCCAACCGTCAGGCTCAGCGCGCCAAGCTGTCCCGCAAAGGTTGCCGCCTGCCCGCTGAGGGACGCAATGCTGTCCTGCATCCCTCCGATCAGCGGATTTTCTGCAAGGCCCTTCTCCCATCCGAGGATGTCGGATACGCGTATCTTCCCGTCACTGGTCATGGTGTTGTCCACCAGGGAGGCGGCCGCCTGAAGCTTCTCCTGCATTTCCTCAAATGTCAGCACCGTGTTCGCAAGCTCGCAGGTGTTTTTCTCCGGCTCCTGCGGGTATTCCACCATCCTGACGATCCGCTGTTCCTCCTGCGTCCCGGTGGCGCGGTCGATCAGCCTGACGGTGTCGCCGAGGCCGTACGACAGCACGGAATATTCCGGCTTCTGTGCCGCAAGGTCGGCCACGTCCGCGGAATAGGATACGTATGGCTTCGATTTGTCTGCAAGATAGGCTTCTGCGTCGTCCTTCAGGGCCTGCGGGTCAGTATAGGACTCATCTGTCCAGATAAACTGAATCACCTTGTCAGAATACTGGTGGTTTTCCAGGTAATTCTGTCCGCCGTTGACCTCATTGATCGTCATGCCGTCTCTGCCGATCGGTATGATCTGCGTAAAAAATCCGTTGCTGTCGGTCTTTTTCGACAGCTTTCGCAGGTTCAGGCCGGACATAAAGTAAGCGCCCCTGTCCTCCCCGCGCTTTTCATAAAATGAAACGGTCCTGCCTATCGTGTCGTAAACCGGCTCGCACATGAAAGCTGTGCACAGGTTCTCGATCACCGTCAGCGTTGTCGCCTTCGGCATGCCGGCATTCCGGCGCTTTGTGATACCGCACTCGCCCACCGTCCAGCCGGTGCCGGCCAGGGCCAGCCGCGCCGCTTCGTCAATTGTCGCATTGACGACGGAAAACGACTGCCAGCTCCTGCCCTGCAGGGCTTCCCGGTTCAGCATGGCGACAATCCTGGGGGATCCGCTGGAATCCTCTTCGATTTCCTTTATGACGTATTCGTCCGTCTCTGTGCGGATATAGTATTCATTTTTCAGATTGTGGTACCGCGCTGTATACGTAAAAGAAAGCGCCTTGTCACCTGTTGCGGCATCGCTCTCGATCTGGCAGTCTTTATATTTTACGATATGCCCCACAAACTGATGGGACTGGTCATAGATTTTCAGCATAGAAAATCACCTTCCGTTCTTTCAGGCCGGCGGTGCGCCCGCAGATGCACTATTCTTCAATCATAAAATCCATCCCCGCCAGCTGTTCCACCGTCGGGATGCTGTAGCGCTCGGATGTCTCGCACTGTTCAATCAGCTCCATTTTCACGGTGCGGATGTCAGCATCGATCTCCGTGCCGAGCAGGTCAGCGTATTCCCTGGCAAATTCCTTCATGTTCTCATCTGACAGCTTGAATTCTTCGACCTTCTTGTTATTTGCAACGCTCTCCACCATGAGCGGCTCGCCGTCTGTGCCCTTGTCTGCATACCGGCGGCACAGCTCCACGCGCTGTTCCTCAATACGAACCGCTTCCCTCTGCAGGATATCCAGGTTGCGCTTAATCGCAAAACTCAGCTTCGCAGGCAGGGAAAGTTTTCCAAGTGCCTCCAGGGCATTCCTGTTTTTGATTACATCTCTCAGATTCATATTCATGCTGTATACCTCCTACATATACCGCGGCTTAAACCGCACCGCGATGTCCACCCATGGATTGTCTGATGTTATTTTATTCTCCCCCGGCGCCAGCACAGGCAGGCCCCAGATGTCAATGTCCCGCGCCTTCTGCGCCACGCCCTCTGTAAACAGGCCGGTTTCCCCGTCCAGCGTGATAGCGGTCCCCTTTTTCAGGTCCCGGATTACGACCGGCAGGTCTTCGCCGGTCCGGACATCCCGGCACAGCCCGGTCAGGGTCACGGATATGATATCAATCTCCGGCTTGACTTCGATAATCGCCGGCGTCAGGATGTTTCCTGGATTCTGCACAGTAATCGGGTCCGTCATCTGTGCCGCAGGCACCTGGATTTCATCGCCGTATTCATAACAGTCAAAGGTCAGTGTCAGCGCATGCCACCGCTCCATGGACTTCTCCTCATGCTTTGGGCTGTCTGCGAGAATCCCATAAAATTTGTGGTCAAATCCATCCAGTTCCAGCTCTGCCGGACTGATCAGGCGCGACAGGATTTCACTGCACCGTCCGAGGATCGCCAGCCGGCCGCCGTCTGTCTTCACCAGGATCCGGACGGAGATCCGTTTAAAGCCGATTTCGTTGGGCGACAATGCCGGGATTTGGCTTCCCGGAACCCACTCGCTCTCATTTTTCAGCCCGTGAAATCCAGGCGTGACGTTCCACTGCCTGGCATCTGCATCGGCAATGTCCCAGCCGTTTATTTTCATGGCAGATCACCTTCCTCTGGTGTGGTTTCTTTCATTGCAGATCACCTCTCTCCACGCTTATCTCAATCCCCCTCTGTTCTTCCGGTTCATGACCGCCGCATTCGCCCGGCTCAGCGGCTGCCGAAGGGCGCCCACCAGGGCGCCGGTGTCCATGTAGAGCTGCCGGCTCTGCAGCCCCTGCATCTGCTCCATGATCGCCTGCATGCCGGAGACCATCTGCTGCATCAGGGAAACCACGCCGCCGGTGTCCACATTCACCAAGGGCGCCGGCTGTGTCCCCTGCTCCATCAGGCGGTTCAGCCTCGTGATCCCGGAATAATCCAGTGCCGGGATCTGCGCCTGGAATGCGGCCTGCTGCTTCTGCATCTCCGCCTCCGCCGCCGCAAGTGCTTCCCGGGCGCGGGATGCAATAAACCCGGTGGGATCCTTCGAAAAGTCATAGACATTCTCTGCGCCTTTGCGGTCTATGACCAGGTCTCCCTCCCCGACCGGCTGCAGGATGGCTTTATCGCGTTTCCGGTACACATATTCCGTCTCTGCATTCTCCAGGATCCACGCCAGCTGGTCCCGCCAGACGTTCCGGGTGCCGGATGCAAACCCCTTCGCCTCCATCGCGGCGCGCACCTTCTTCTTCTCGGCCTCGGTGATGTTCGCACTCACCTTCACGCCAAGCAGGGCTGCGATCTGCTTCATCTGCGATTCGCCGACGGAATATCCGTAATTCTTGGCAATGCGCTGCCAGAGCGTTGAATATTTTTCTTTCTCTTTTTCTGTCAGAGTTTTGCTTCGCTTTGTGCCGGTCCTGATGATTGCAAGCAGCTGCTTTTTCACTTCGGCATCGCTTAATGCCTCTGTCTGGGCCTGCTCAGCAGATGCCGGCTGGGGCTCTTCCTGCTGTGCGGGCGTCTGGGCCGGCTGGGACTGCGTCCCCGCCTGCTGCTGTACCTGCTGAGCCGCTGCCTGGGCGGCCGCTTCCGCCTGGGCCTTTACGGCAGCCTGCTGCTGCGCGGTCTGTTCCTGCAGCCTGGAAACTGCCGCCGCCACGTCTGCCTCCCCGGCGTTGATCGCCGCCACCAGTGCCGCAATCATATCCTCCCCGATGTTCCCTGCCTCATCCACCAGGCCCCGGAGCCCGTCCGACAGGTCTGCCTCCAGCTCATCAATCGCTGACCGGTAATCCGCCTCCATCTGTGCGATCTGGTCCTGTGCAGTCTTTCTGGCATCCGCGATCGCGTCCTGTGTCTCCTTCAACAGGTCTTCGTTGTCTTCCAGCGCCTGCTTATGCGCCAGGTTATTCTTTTCGTTCCAGAGCCGCTGGTACTCGTCCAGCTGCTCCGCGGTCATCTGGTTCAGCGACCAGAGGTTCGCCGCCGCATCCGGGCCCATCTGCCTCAGTTCCTCCAGGAATTCTTCCGTCAGGTTCTTCCGGCTGAGCTCCTCCAGCTGCTGTTCCCAGAAATCCAGCCCCTCCACCTGCGTCTTCAGGTTTTTCAGCAGCTCTTCCGGCCGGTACCCTTCCGCATCCCAGCCCTCGAAGAGGTTCATGGAGGATTTGATCTCCTGTTCCCGGCTCCTTACCGCATCGTCATACTTGTCCTGCAGGTCTTTGATGCTGCCGGCCAGATCATCATCAATCTTCTGCTTCTTCTCCGCATACTCCTCATCCAGCTCCGCCAGCTGGTCATAATAAGCCTCCCGCGCATCAAAATATGCCTGGTCGGCCTCAATGCGTTCGTCCGTCCCCTCCCGGAACTGCTTCCTGGCAGTGTCCCAGTACTGCATCTCAGCTTTTGCGGATACGCCGTAATAGGTCTTGTATCTGGCCAGGAGCTGCTGCTGGACGGACAGGTGCGTCCTCATGGCCTCCTCTGCGGCTTCCTCCGCCTCCTTCGCTTCGTTCTCCACCGCCTCCCGCGCTTCCGCCGCGGCCTCCTCCGCAGCCTGCGCAAGCTCCTCGGCGGCGCGCTGCGCCTCCTCCTCTATGTTCTCACGCAGCTCTTTGATCTCCTCCGCGGCATCATACCAGGGATCCGTGCCGGCATCCACGGCCTTGATGATTCCTTCCCAGTATGCCAGCTCCTGTTCCTCCGACATCCCGTTCAGGATCTTCTGCTTCCGGATATAATCCTCTGCATTCCGGATAATGTCCTCATTCGCCTGTTCCCGCTCCTGCTGCACCTGTTCCTTCAGCGACAGCACATTCTCCTTCGCGTCATACCAGGCATCTTTTCCTTTTTCAACTGTCGCAAGCACATCCCTCCAGTATGCCAGCTCGTCCTCCGTGGACATCTTCCCGAGGATCTTCTGTTTCCGGATATACTCCTCCGAACTGCTGACAAGGTCCTCATCCATGGACTGCCTGCTCCCGGTGATCTCAGCCTTTACAGATTTAATCTCTTTGGTGGCATCATACCAGGCCTGCGTCCCCTTTCCAAGCTGTGACCGCACCGACTTCCAGTATTCCAGCTGCACGGACAGGTCCCAGTCGTTCAGGACCTGCATGTTGTTAAAATATTTCTGCGCCGCGGAATATACCTCGCTATAATAGCTCTCAGCATCCTTGCTGACGGTCTTCTGGTTCTTCCCGCTGCCGGTGGTCTTTGACCTGGACACGCCAAAGCTGGAGCTGACCGCTTTCTCAGTGGAGGACCAGTCTTTTCCGGACAGCCCCGACTGCTGCAGCTGTATCTTCCAGAGCCTGCCGGCGGCCTTCTCATATGCGTCCGTACCTTTTTTGACATGCCCCAGGAGCTGCTCCCAGTAATACGCCTCATCATCCAGGGAGATTTTGTGGCTCTTTTTATACTTCGACATCCAGGCGGTCGCCTTGCTGTAGACCTGCGCGGACATCGACGCTGCCTCTCTGCCGGC
>CANRBX010000106.1 GCA_947628955.1 uncultured Lachnospiraceae bacterium
TACTGGACCAGCTCCGGACCGTATGATGAACTGTTTTACTATATCGGAGCCAATGTGGATCAGGTGAAGGAGGATGTGGGCCTGCTGCTCTCTGATATCCCGGTGCCGGCCAGGGTGCAGGAATATGCAGCCACATCGATGGAGCTCAAAACCCGGAATGAGATTTTTTCCGCGATGGTGGTCTATGGATTCCTGAATTATGAAGACGGATATGTCTCCGTTCCGAATAAGGAACTCATGGATAAATTCACTGAGATGGCGCAAAAGGAGGCCTCTCTGGGAAATGTATACCGGCTTGCGCGGGAATCTGGCCGGATGCTGGCTGCGACCAAAGCAGGAGATACCCGGATCATGACAGAAATTCTGCAGTTTGTCCATGATACAGAGAGCCCCCTGACCGTTTATAATAACGAGGCGGAGCTGGCCTCTGTGATAAAGCTGGCGTATCTGCAGACCCGTGATTTCTACAGGATTGAGCGGGAGGACAAAGCCGGTATCGGCTATGCGGATTTTATTTTTTATCCGTATGTAAAAAGTGACGATGCGATCATCATTGAGCTGAAGATCAACCACAGTGCGCAGGAGGCTGTCCGGCAGATCCGGGAGCGCCGGTATGCCCTCCGGTTTGAAGGAAGACTCGGGGAAAAACCGGAGTATACAGGGCGGATCCTGGCTGTTGGCATTGCCTATCATAAGGACGATAAGGAAAAACGCCATGAGTGTCTGGTAGAGGTACTCCGGGAGAAGCTGCAATAAAAGAAAAAGATGTGGGAGAGCAAATTTTATACCAAAAAATTTGCTCTTTTCCTTTTCTTGTGTTATACTATTAAAACATTCTGAAGAAAAGGCGGCTCTTATATGGATTCGATCGAATTTGAATTTCTGGCCCGGAAGACGGATGATACGCATATTCACTCGGATATTGAACTGTTTTTTATCATGGACGGCTCCGGGGAGTTTACCCTGGAGGACAAAAAATACAGCATGGGCAGGGAGGATTTTGTCGTAGTGAATCCGAACCAGAAGCACGCGTTCCACACCAGGGACGAGCAGTATCTGGCGGCCTGCATCCATTTTCCGTACGGTTCCCTGTGCAAGATGCTGAACAGGGAGATGTTTTTCTTCTACTGCAATTCCATCACGGGGGAGAATGACGCCATCGCAGAGATGCGCGGGATCCTCCGCAGGATCGTAAATGAACAGTACCGCGGCGGGGCGGGCAGCCGGATCTACCTCACCAGCCTGTATTACGAGCTGCTCCACATCCTGACGACGGATTTCCTGGTGAACAGGGATGACCGGGCCTACCGCCCGGAAGAGCACAAATTTGACGACCGCAAGAACAAGATCGCGGAGTATGTGCAGCAGAACTACGATCGCGACATCAGCCTGAAGGATCTGGCGGACCGGCTGTATCTGTCGAACGCATATCTGTCAAAGTATATCAAGCGCCAGTTCAACATGAACTTTGTGGAGTACGTCAATTCCGTTCGCCTGAACCATGCGGTCTCACAGCTTCTGTATTCGGACAAGCCGCTGGTGCACATCGCCATGGACAACGGATTTGCGAGTTCGGCGGCGCTCAACAAGGTGTTCCGCGAGAAATACGGCATGACTCCGACCGAGTACCGCACCCGCTGGAAGAGCAGGGAGCCGGGCGTGCGGGAGGGGACCGCGGACGACGAGAACGTAAAAAAGCAGGTGGAGGGCTATTTTTCGCAGAACCCGGCGGCGGCGCCGAAAAAATCGCAGCAGCTGGAGGAGCATGTGGTCCTGAGCAGGGTCGAGCGCACGCCGCTTAACAAGATCTGGGCGCAGATGATCAACATCGGCACCGCCGGAGACCTGCTGCACTCGGATGTCCAGCAGCATATTCTCTACCTGAAAAAGAAGCTGCATTTCCGCTATGTGCGCTTCTGGGATCTGTACTCGCCGGAGGTGTTCCTGGGGAACGACTGGCAGAGGGAGGGAAACAATTTCGACAAGCTGGACCGCATCCTGGACTTCCTGACGCGAAACGACCTGCTGCCGTACATAGAACTGCGCATCAAGCCGAAGGTGCTCGTCCAGAACCGCGTGGACCGGCTGCATTTCCGCGAGCAGTACCCGGAGCCGGATCCGGAGCCGGAGTACATCCGGGCCTTCATGAAGAAGCTGATCATCCACCTGATCAACCGCTACACGGCCTCGGAGGTGGAGCGCTGGTATTTTGAGGTCTGGAAGACGGAGCAGGACAGCTGGCAGAACGAGGTGGAGATCGAGGGCCTTGAAAAGACGGTCCCGCAGTACCTGGACATTTTTGACAGCATAGCAGGGACGCTGCGGCGGTATCTGCCAGGGATCCGCATCGGCGGGGGCGGCTTCGCGTTCCGCTGGGGCGAACAGCATGTCCTGGACATCCTGCGGCAGTGGAAGGAGCGCGCGAACCTGCCCGATTTTGTCTCGATCTACTGCTATCCCTACAGCGCGGCTTCGGTCGCCATGGAGAAGAACCAGACGCTTGACGTGGATTTCGTGAAAAAGACCCTGATCCGCACGCGCGAGCTGATGGCGGAGGCGCAGTTTCCGGTGAAAGAGCTGCATGTCACGGAGTGGAGCTTCTCCGTGTCCAGCCGGAACGTGCTCAACGACCACTGCATGAAGGGCGCGTATCTGGTGAAAAACATGATCGACAGCATCGGCCTTGCCGACCTGATGGGCTACTGGGTGGGGACCGACCTGTTTGCGGACTATTATGATTCGCGCATGATCTTAAACGGCGGAGGCGGCCTGCTGTCGAAGGACTGCATTCCCAAGCCGGCGTTTTTCGCGTTTGACTTTATGAACCAGCTCGGGAAGAACCTGCTGAAGACCGGCGACTATTATGTGATCACGGACAACGGCCAGAACAATTACCGGATCGTCTGCCACAACCTGAAGAGCCTTGGCTACCAGTACGGCCTGCTCGGGGAGGACAAGCACATTGTGGAGGAGATCAACAGCCTGTTCACGGATACGAAGCCAAGGCAGTTTCACTTTGAGCTTCCCGCGCCGGGCGGGACCAGGTACGTTCTGCGCGCCTACTCGATCAACCGGAAATACGGGAGCATCCTGGACGCCTGGTCGGAGATGGCGGCGGACGACGAGCTGACGCCGGAGGACGTCGGATATCTGGAGCGCGTCACCGCCCCGCGCATGACGCGCATGAACTGCGAGGAGCACGGCGGGAAGCTGCGCTTTGACGTGACGCTGGAGGCTAACGAGATCCAGTTCATCCATCTGACGATGAAATACACCTGACAGACAATAAAATACCCCAGATACGAATACCCCTGATATGCATGCAGGGTCTGCGAAGGACAAATTTTGAAGAGCGGTTTTGTCCTTCGCTTTTTTTGTGCTCCGGTTTTGGGAAAAAGTGCGCATGATTTGTGATAACAAATGGGAAGTTGCGCGGAAGGAATTTATATATAATGATTTCATCAGAAAAATATGCAGGTATGGGAAACGGAAGGAACAGTCTCAGATTCAGGAGACGTCATTCATGGTGCGGCGTCCTATGCGGCGCCTGCAGGTTTGGGAGGTGTTCTTACGGAAATTTTATCACTGAAAAACATATCGAAGGAGTATCCGGGCGTAAAGGCGCTGGACAACGTGTCGATCTCCTTTGAGAAGGGCGAAGTGCATGCGCTCGTCGGTGAGAACGGAGCGGGCAAGTCGACCTTCATCAAGACGATCTCGGGCGCGATCCAGCCGACCTCGGGAACCATCGAGTATGAGGGAAAGACATACACGCGGCTACAGCCTTCAGAGGCGATCGATATGGGCATCGCCGTGGTGTACCAGGAGCTGATCCAGTTTGAGGCGATGAGCGTCGCGGACAACATCTACATGGGCGTGAAGGAGGAGGGCGGGATCGTCCTCAACGATAAGGAGAGGCAGCGCAAAGCGGCCGAGGTGCTGAAGGAATTTGACTGCCATATCTCCCCGGCGGAGCTGATCCGCAACCTGTCGATCGCAAACCGCCAGATCGTGGAGCTCGCCAAGGCCATGGTGAAAAATGCGAAGGTCATCATCATGGATGAGCCGACGGCCGCGATCACGGTCAGCGAGCAGGAGAAGCTGTTCGATGTGGTCGACAAGCTGAAGGCAAACGGCGTCACGGTGATCTACATCTCCCACAGACTGGACGAGCTGTTCCGCATCTGCGACAGGGTCTCGATCCTGCGCGACGGGCAGTATGTGACGACGAAGCGCATCGAGGAGACGAGCAAGCAGGAGCTGATCAATCTGATGGTCGGACGCGAGCTGTCCAACACCTATCCGGACAAGAAGCCGGCCGGCAGCGAGGTTGTTCTCGCAGTGAAGAATCTGACCGGCAACGGCGTGAGAGATATCAATTTTGAGCTTCACAGAGGCGAGATCCTTGGCTTCGCGGGCCTTGTGGGGGCCGGCCGGACAGAGCTGATGCATCTGATCTTCGGTGCGGCGCGGAAGGAAAGCGGCCAGATTCTCTTCAGCGGCGAGGAAAAGAAGCTGAACTCTCCGAAGGACGGGATGGCGGCCGGCGTGGCGCTGATCCCGGAGGACCGCAAATTCCAGGGCTGCTTTATCGACAAGCCGATCTACTGGAACATCTCGATCTCCACGATCGACTCCCTGGCGAAGAACGGCGTGGTCGACCGGAAGGCGGAGATGAAGCTGGCGGAGGACTACAAGGGCAGGCTGAAGATCAAGACACCGTTCCTGACGCAGCTCACGAGCGGGCTCTCCGGCGGCAACCAGCAGAAGGTGGTCATCTCGAAGGCGCTGGCGGCGCTCCCGGATATCCTGATCTTTGACGAGCCGACGAGAGGCATCGACATCGGCGCCCGCCACGAGATCTATCTGCTGATGAACGAGCTGGCGGAGCAGGGAAAGTCAATCCTGATGGTCTCCTCGGATATGGAGGAGCTTCTGGGCATGTCGGAGCGCATCATCGTGCTCCACGAGGGCGCGCAGACAGGCGAACTGAAAAAGGGCGAATTTACTCAGGAAAAGGTGCTCGCACTTGCGTCCGGATTGTAAAAAAGAAAAGGCCCGGAAGCGCGGAGCAATCCGCCGGGCTTTCTCTCACAGTGGCGTCCCGCATGCGGGACAGTGGAGTTTAGGAGGGATATAGAAAATGGAAAAGGCAAATAAGAAAAGCTTTGGAGAAATTTTTGCGGACCTGTCGCTTCCGATCCTGCTGATCG
>CANRBX010000107.1 GCA_947628955.1 uncultured Lachnospiraceae bacterium
CAAGCCGCCTATGAGGATAAGGTTATGGGACGTATCCCGGAGAGTGTCTGTATCCAGCTTCTGAACAAGTACGAAGCCGAACGGACAGAGAAGCTGGAGCGCAAAAAGGACATCTTTGCGAAGCTGGCAACCAGCCGGGCAAACGAGCAGTCGGTTGACGATTGGCTGGACATGATACAGGACTACACCCAGCTTGAGGAGCTTGACCGTCCCACCCTTGTCCGGCTCATTCAGAAAATTGAGGTCGGCGAGAAATATCAGGTGAATGACCACATGGAACGGGACATCAACATCTACTACAATTTCGTAGGCTTTGTGGAACTGTAAACCCGTCATGCTTTATGCAAGGTTGACTAAAAAGTGATTATCTGAGGAAAATAAGGCAACACTTCCAGTAGATGGGGGTGCTGCCTTTTATGTTATCCGAAAACAGGAAATCAGGATCAGGAACAAATTCAAAAACAGGATTAAAAATAAGATCAAAAATAAGATTCGGGTGGATTGCTGCGCTGCCCGGCATTCTGCTGTGTGCGGCGGCGCTGAATCTCACTGTGTCCGCGGCGCACCGGGCATTTCTGCAGCGAGGGATTGCCGAGGAAGTGCTGCGTTTTCATGTGCTGGCGAACAGTGACAGCGAGGAGGATCAGCGCGTCAAATATCTGGTGAGGGATGCCGTGCTGGAGTGGATGCGCACAGAGCAGGATGTATGGGAGGATGAGCCGGCGCCGGAGAGCGTTTGCATCAGTCCGGCAGGGGAGAGCTGCAGCGCGGAGGTGGATTTCCGGGAAGAAGGGCCGGCGCCGGAGAACGTTTCAGGAAAGCTGGCAGGGGAGAGCTGCAGCGCGGAGAAAGATTTTCAGAAGGACGAGCCGGTAGCAGAGAACGTTTCAGGAAGTTTGGTGGAGAAGGGGCAGTCCGCTGAGCCGGACGGCGGGAAGGAATCGGAGCTTCGGTTTCTCGGGGAACATCTCGGGGAGATTGAGCGCATCGCCAATACAATCCTGGAGGACGAGGGCGCGCCTTATCGTGCGAAGGCCTCGATCGAGAACTGCTATTTTCCGGACCGCACGTACGGCAGCTGTACTTTTCCGTCGGGATGGTATGACGCGCTGCGCATCTGCCTCGGAGAGGCGCAGGGACAGAACTGGTGGTGTGTGCTCTATCCGGCGCTCTGTTTTTCAGATTGTCTGCATGCGGTCGTGGAGGAAGAGGGGCTTGCCGATCTGAAAGAAGTGCTGACTGCAGATGAATATGAAAGCCTGCTGCGGGAACCGGAGGAGTGGAAGATCGCCTTCCGGTGGCTTCCCTTTTTTTCCTGAACCGGTTCCCGCATTCTTTTCTTTACATTATTTGCTTTTATTTGCAGTATTTGTTTTTGCCCGCACCGCTGATTTTTACTTTTTATTTATTCTTAAATGATGCGCGCTTCCGCAGTGTGGGATCCAGGATCTTCTTGCGGATGCGCAGGCTTTTTGGCGTCACTTCCAGAAGTTCGTCTGTATCGATGAATTCGAGCGCCTGCTCCAGGCTGAGGATGCGCGGCGGAGTCAGCTTCAGGGCCTCGTCAGAGCCGGATGCGCGCGTGTTGGTGAGGTGCTTCGTTTTGCAGACGTTGAGCTCGATGTCCTCGGGCTTTGCACTCTGGCCGATGACCATGCCAGAGTAAACCTTCTCGCCCGGGCCGATGAACAGGGAGCCGCGGTCCTGCGCATTGAACAGGCCGTAGGCGACAGACTCGCCGGTCTCGAATGCGATCAGCGAACCCTGGCTGCGGTACTGCAGGTCTCCCTTGTAGGGGCCGTAGCCGTCAAAGATCGTGTTCATGATGCCGTTGCCCTTCGTGTCGGTCAGGAACTCGCCGCGGTATCCGATCAGGCCGCGGGACGGAATGGAAAACTCAAGCCGGGAATAGCCGCCCTGCCCGATGCTCATCCCCTGCAGCTCTCCCTTGCGGAGGCTCAGCTTCTGGATGACGTTGCCGGAAAACTCTTCCGGGACGTCGATGTAGGCGATCTCCATCGGCTCAAGCTTTCTGCCGCGCTCATCGGTCTTGTAGATGACCTCGGCCTTGCTGACCGCGAACTCATAGCCCTCGCGGCGCATGGTTTCGATCAGGATCGAAAGGTGCAGCTCGCCGCGCCCGGAGACCTTGAAGGTGTCCGTATCCTCCGTGTCCTCGACGCGCAGGCTGACGTCGGTGTTCAGCTCGCGGAACAGCCGGTCGCGCAGGTGACGGGAGGTCACATACTTGCCCTCCTGCCCGGCAAACGGGCTGTCATTGACGACAAAGTTCATGGAGATCGTCGGCTCTGAGATCTTCTGGAACGGGATCGGATCCGGGGCGTCCGCTGCGCAGATCGTATCGCCGATGTGGAGATCTGCGATGCCGGAGATCGCCACGATGGAACCGATCGTCGCAGAAGAGACGTCTACTTTGTTCAGGCCGTCAAACTCATAGAGCTTGCTGATCTTGACCTTCTGCTTCTTGTCCGGGTCGTGATGGTTGACGAGCACCGCCTCCTGGTTCACGGAAATGGTGCCGCGGTCCACCTTGCCGACGCCGATCCTGCCGACATATTCATTGTAGTCGATGGTGCTGATCAGCACCTGCGTCGGACCATTTTCATCGCCCTGCGGGGCGGGGATATAATTCAGGATCGTATCGAAGAGCGGAGCCATGTTTCTGGGCGGATCCGCGGGATCGAGTACTGCGTACCCGGCTTTTGCGGACGCGTAGACGAACGGGCAGTCCAGCTGCTCGTCAGAGGCCTCCAGCTCGATGAACAGCTCCAGCACCTCGTCGATGACCTCGCTCGGGCGGGCCTCCGGACGGTCGATCTTGTTGATGCAGACGATGACCGGCAGATCCAGCTCCAGCGCCTTGCGCAGGACAAACTTGGTCTGCGGCATCGCGCCCTCAAACGCGTCGACGACGAGGATCACACCGTTGACCATCTTCAGCACACGCTCCACCTCGCCTCCGAAATCGGCGTGCCCCGGGGTGTCGATGATGTTGATCTTGGTGCCCCGGTAGGTGACGGCAGTATTTTTGGAGAGGATCGTGATGCCGCGCTCGCGCTCCAGGTCATTGGAATCCATGACACGCTCGGCGACCTCCTGATTCTCGCGGAAGACTCCGCTCTGCTTTAAAAGCTCATCCACAAGTGTCGTTTTGCCGTGATCCACGTGCGCGATGATAGCGATGTTTCTGATATCTTCTCTGATCATAAATTCACTCTTTCCCGATTATTTTAGTGGTAAAGCCCTGTCTCCGCGCGGAGACGGGCGGCAGGAGCATCTTTTCGCTCACAGCCATCGTTCAGTTTATCACAATTCCGCGAGATTACAAGTGGCCGTAAAAAAATTTGTAAAAAATCGCAGGTTCCGGTTCTAAACCGGGAGGCCGGCGAATACATATGAATAATAGAAATACAGAAAGAGATACTTCGTATGAAGAAGGGAGAACAAAGCTTTATGACAGATAAGATCATTGAAAACAATCAGGTATCCATCATGGGAAAGATCGTTTCCGGGTTTGGCTTCAGCCATGAGGTGTTCGGGGAAGGGTTTTACATGGTGGATATTTCTGTTCAGAGACTGAGCGATTCGTCCGACATCATCCCGGTGATGATCTCGGAACGCCTGATCGACGTCACGCAGGACTACGAGGGGGAGTACATACAGATTTTCGGACAATTCCGCTCGTACAACAGACATGAGGAGAAAAAGAACCGGCTGGTGCTCTCCGTATTTGCAAGGGAGATCAGCTTCGTCGACGAGGACTGTGACAAGGTAAAGAGCAACCAGATTTTCCTGGACGGCTATATCTGCAAGACGCCGGTATAC
This sequence comes from uncultured Lachnospiraceae bacterium, assembly GCA_947628955.1. GTDB lineage: Bacteria > Bacillota > Clostridia > Lachnospirales > Lachnospiraceae > Choladousia. The sequence goes on from CANRBX010000107.1 coordinate 3,847, forward strand.
CGCAGGACCCCGCTCGGCAGGGAGATCGCGGATATGCTGCTTGCGGTCAACCGTCCTTACGGGAAATCGGATTATATACCGTGCATCTGCTGGGGGAGGAACGCCCGCTTTACCTCTGGCTTTGAGGTGGGTGGACATGTGCAGGTGTGGGGCCGGATACAGAGCCGGGAGTATGTGAAGCGGCTGGACGACGAGACCAGCGAGAGGCGCGTGGCCTACGAAGTGTCCGTCAGCAAGCTGGAATATCTGGAATAAGATTGCATTCCGGCAGAAGTTGTAGTAGAATGTGATGGAATAAAGGGGTTCGAGGGGTCAGTGCAGGGTACAATTACAGATGTCGTGACCGGATCCGCAGGGGTACGGCAGAAGGGCGCGGCAGCGGCAGCCACAGATCTTGTCCTGCCGCAGATCAGATGAGGTGGACCATGAACGGACGATATATACACATTTTTTGCGGAACCGGTGTAGGAAAAACATCCGCGGCGCTCGGCAAGGGCGTCCGTGCGGCTGCGGAGGGAAAAAACGTAGTGCTGATCCAGTTTCTGAAGGAGCAGCAGTCGGGAGGATGCCTGGAGTTTTTCAAGAGGCTGGAGCCGGAGGTGAAGCTGTTCCGCTTTCAGAGATTCCCGGAAAATTATGAGAATCTGACGGAGCGGGAGAAGGAGGACGAGATACAGAACATCAAGAACGGCATGAATTTTGCAAAGAAGGTGCTGGTCACGGAAGGCTGCGATGTGCTGATCCTCGATGAGATCCTCGGCCTGACGGACAAGGGGATTGTGGCGATCGAAGAGCTGCGCGGACTGATCGACGCGGTCGGCGAGGGCGCGGAGCTGTACCTGACCGGCACGAGCGAGTGCAGGGAGCTCTGGCCGTACGTGGACGAGGTCACGGAGCTGACGACGGAATACCGGGCCGGGCAGACGTGAGACGGATCTGCGTGAAACTGACGGGCGTGGCCGGGCGGATCTGAGGCGGATCTGCATGAAACTGGCAGGCATGGCCTGGCGGATCGGAGACGGATCTGCGTGAAACTGACTGGTGTGAGACTCGCAGATAAGGGCAGGCATGAAACCGGCGGCGTGAGACTGACTGGCGTGAGATACGCTCCCGGATACAGTTTGAGGCCGCAAACCCATTGACAATACAATTTAATAACCCGTTTTCGACACTTGAGTGATTAGAAGGAGCCGGAATTCCTTGTAAAATAAGGAAAATCCGGCTCTTGTC
>CANRBX010000108.1 GCA_947628955.1 uncultured Lachnospiraceae bacterium
CCCCGGCGTCTGGTACACCGGAGGCTATTATGAAAAAAATTATCAACTGTGTTTGAGAATGCCTTCTCAAGAACTGTCTATAAAATACCATCACATTATGAACAAAATATGAACAAACTGTAAACATATAGTAAAAATGCCATAAATCATTTCTAAAAAATAAAAACACTTGTCTGAAATGCACATACCGGGCGAAATCCGTCGAAAATCTACACTGTCAGAATTAATAAGAAAGATATTCATTCCGGGAAAAAATTGGTTTCTTTTGAGGCGCATTTGTAGTAAAATAAAATATAGTATCTTTTAACCTTGGGATCATCAGCACAATTCAGACAAAGGAGGTAAATTATGGGACAGATACCAACTCCGCACATTGCGGCACAGCAGGGAGATTTTGCTAAAACTGTTTTAATGCCTGGAGATCCGCTCCGGGCGAAATATATTGCTGAGAATTTTCTGGAGGACGCCGTCCTGGTGAACAATGTCCGCGGCGTGCAGGGCCACACCGGCACATACAAGGGCAAAAGAGTTTCTGTGATGGCAAGCGGCATGGGCATGCCGTCGATCGGGATCTATTCGTACGAGCTGTTCCGCTTTTACGATGTGGAAAACATCATCCGCATCGGCACGGCCGGCGCGATGCATAAGGATCTGAAGATCCGCGATGTCGTGTTCGGCATGGGCGCGTGCACAGATTCAAATTTTGCATCCCAGTACCAGCTTCCGGGGACGTATGCGCCGATCGCTTCGTACGAGCTGCTCGCAAAAGCGGTTGCAGTCGTGGAGTCGATGGGAAATATCGGCTACAAGGTGGGCAACCTGCTCTCGGCCGACGTATTTTATAATGACAATCCGCAGACGACTGCGCTGTGGCAGAAGATGGGCGTGCTGGCCGTGGAGATGGAGGCCGCCGCGCTGTACATGAATGCGGCGCGCTGGGGCAAGAACGCACTTGCAATCTGCACGATTTCGGACAGCATGATCACGGGCGAGGCGACGACTGCCGAGGAACGTCAGTCCAGCTTCAGCGACATGGTAAAGATCGCACTGGAGATCGCCTAGGAGGAAAGGTATGGATATTAAACGCGTTTTTTTGATCGTACTGGACAGCTATGGGATTGGCTGTCTGCCGGATGCGGACAAATTCAGGGATAAGGGGGCCAACACACTGGCCACGATCGTGAGATCGGATCAATATGACACGCCGAACATGGAACAGTTCGGCCTGTTCAACATTGACGGAGTGACATGCAGAGAGGGCGTCGCCGCCCCGTCTGCGGCTTTCGGGCGCATGGCGGAATCGTCGATGGGAAAGGACACGACGATCGGGCACTGGGAGATTGCCGGCGTTATTTCGCCGAATCCGCTGCCGGTCTACCCGGACGGATTTCCGGAGGAGGTGCTCGCGCCGTTTCGCGAACAGACGGGACGCGGCGTGCTTTGCAACAAGCCGTACTCCGGCACGGATGTCATCCGCGATTACGGGGAAGAGCATATGCGGACCGGCGATCTGATCGTCTACACGTCCGCGGACAGCGTTTTTCAGATCGCGGCGCACGAGGAGATCGTGCCGCTGGAGCAGCTTTATGAATACTGCCGCATCGCGCGCCGGATCCTGCAGGGAAAGCACGGAGTGGGGCGCGTGATCGCGCGGCCTTTTATCGGCCATGCGCCGGATTTTGAGCGCACGAGAAACCGCCACGATTTTTCTCTGCTCCCGCCGAAGCGCACCATGCTGGTGAGCCTGCAGGAGCACGGGTTTGACACGTACGGTGTCGGAAAGATCAATGATATTTTTGCGGGGCAGGGCATTGCCCATACGACGCCGATCTCGAACAATGAGGACGGGATGAACAAGACGCTGGCGCTGATGGACGAGGAGTTCCGGGGTCTCTGCTTCGTGAACCTGGTCGATTTTGATATGGTGTACGGACACCGCAACAATATCGGCGGCTATGCGGCCGCGGCGACGCTTTTTGACCGCCAGCTCGGCGAGATGATGGCAAAGATGTCAGACGATGATGTGATCCTCATCACGGCCGACCACGGCTGCGATCCGGGCTTCCCGGGGACGGACCACACGCGGGAGTACACGCCGATGCTGGTTTACGGAAAGGCAGTGCAGCCGGGCGTGTCGGTCGGCACGCGCGGAAGCTTTGCGGACATCGCGGCGACCGTGCTCGAGATGTTCGGCATAGACGAGACGCTCGACGGCACGAGCTTCTGGAGTGAGATCCGCCGGCTGCCGGATGCAGGTGAATAATGAAAGACTGATCAGCCGGATTTTTGGCGGCCCTGCGGAGGCAGGCCGGCCGGCTGCCGAACCGCGGATGACAGAAGGCCGGACTGCCGCGTATCGGGCCGGCTGCGGGTGAATGACAGAGAAAATGAATGGAGAAGGATATGACACGGGAAGAGCATATAAGGCACCTGATAGAGCTTGCGTATGACGCGCAGAGCCGTTCTTACTGCCCATACTCGCATTTCGCCACGGGGGCCGCGCTGGAGGCGGAGAACGGACAGATCTTTCAGGGGTGCAATATCGAGAATGCGGCGTACTCGCCGACAAACTGCGCGGAGCGGACGGCTTTTTTCAAGGCGGTGTCCGAGGGCGTGCGTGGGTTCGTGCGGATCGCGGTAGTCGGAAATTATCAGGGGAAGCCCGGGGATTTCTGCGCGCCGTGCGGCGTCTGCAGGCAGGTGATGGCCGAGTTCTGCGATGTGGAATCGTTTGAAGTGATCCTGGCCCGCAGCCCGGAGGAATACCGGATCCTGCGGCTGAAGGAGCTCCTGCCGGAGCACTTCGGGCCTGAGGACATGAAGCTTGCGGAGCCTGTCTGAAGGGCGCAGCGGTCTGGGACAGATCCGGCGGCTGAGAGAAGAACAGCAGTAAATACACGGCAGGGGAGGTGTGGCAGGATATGCGGATGTATGATGTGATTCTGAAGAAAAGGAACGGAGGCACGCTCACGGATGAGGAAATCCGGGAGGCTGTGCAGGGATATACGAGGGGGGAGATTCCGGACTACCAGATGTCCGCCCTTTTGATGGCAGTTTATTTTCAGGGAATGACGGACCATGAGACGGCGGTGCTTACGGATGCGATGGCTCACTCCGGCGATATGATGGATCTGTCAGAGATTCCCGGCATCAAGGTGGACAAGCATTCGACCGGGGGCGTCGGGGACAAGACGACGCTGATCGTGGGACCGATTGCGGCGGCGTGCGGCTGTCACGTCGCGAAGATGTCGGGCCGGGGACTCGGGCACACCGGCGGCACGGTGGACAAAATGGAGTCCATCCCCGGGATGCGCACAGAGCTGACGCGCGAGGAATTTATCCGCACCGCGAAGGAGGCGGGGATCACAGTGACCGGGCAGTCCGGCAATCTGACGCCAGCGGACAAGAAACTGTACGCACTGCGCGACGTGACGGCGACGGTGGAGAGCATTCCGCTGATCGCGTCGTCGATCATGAGCAAAAAGCTGGCGGCCGGAAGCGACTGCATCCTGCTCGACGTCAAGACCGGGAGCGGCGCGTTTATGAAGACGGTGGAGGATTCCGTCTGCCTGGCGCAGAAGATGGTCGCGATCGGGATGCACAATGGCCGCAAAACGGCGGCGCTGATCACAAATATGGATATTCCGCTCGGAAACCAGATCGGCAATGCGCTCGAGGTCGAGGAAGCGGTTCGGGTGCTGCGCGGCGAAGGCCCGGCGGATCTGACAGGGGTCTGCCTGGCGCTGGCATCGGAGATGCTGTATCTGGCCGGCAAAGGTTCCAGAGAAGAGTGCAGGAGGCTGGCGCAGGAGGCGGTTGATTCCGGCGCAGCGCTTCAGCGGCTGGCTGCGATGGTGCGCTGCCAGGGCGGGGACGAGGAATGCATTTTCCACCCGGAGAAGCTGGGAAGAGCGCCGCTTGAAGCAGAGGTAAAGGCCCCAGCAGACGGTTCTATCTCGAAAATGGATACGGAGGGGATCGGACTTGCGGCGATGATGCTCGGCGCGGGCCGCGAGACGAAGGAGAGCAGGCTGGATTATCTGGCCGGTATTATCCTGAAGAAAAAGACAGGGGACGCGGTCCGGGCGGGCGAGGTGATCGCAGAGCTGCGCGCCTCAGAAGAATCCCGGTTTGCCGGGGCCGGGGCGCGCTTTCTGGAGGCGCTGACCCTTTCCGATGAGAAGCCGGATCCGGAGCAGCTGGTCTACGCCAGAGTGACAGAAGAGGGCGTGGAGTATCTGGAGAAAGGCTGATCGTTGTGTTAATTTAAGGAAACGCTGATTTAATCAGTGTTTCCTTAAAAGATTTTATGGAATACAGGGTAAATGTGATGAGCGAATTAATGCGGTTTGACAAAGAATATAGAACCTGGATACAGGAACTTGGAAACAGATATCGGATAAGTCAGATCAAAGCGTCGGTTCGTGTAAACAATGAAATGCTGATGTATTATTGGTCTGTAGGGAGGGATATTGCTGCACGGCGGGCTGAAAGTAAGTGGGGAAATAAATTTTTTCAGAACATGAGCATGGATATGGCGGATATGATTCCCAATGTCAAGGGATTTTCGCCTACTAATTTACGCTATATGATGCGATTTTACGAGCTTTTTAAAGATGCTGAGATTGTTCCTCAGGTTGGGGAACAATTGATGGAAAATAATGAAAATAAAATCGTTCCCCAGGTTGAGGAACAATTTAAAATGGCGCCGGCGTTAGTGTAAAATTATAGTGGGCAAGATAAAAGGAAGAGGCCAAAGCCTCTTCCCAACCACACAGTTTTTCTTTATG
>CANRBX010000109.1 GCA_947628955.1 uncultured Lachnospiraceae bacterium
CCGTTCTTCTTGTGGTATCCGGTCTTCCTCTTGTACTTGTAAACGATGACTTTCTTCGCCTTGCCGTTCTTCACGACCGTCGCGGTAACTGTCGCACCCGCAACGTCAGCGCCAACCCTCAGTCCGTCATTGCTTACTGCAAGCACCTGATCAAACGTTACAACCTCGCCAGCCTCAACACCAAGTTTTTCTACGTTAATGATATCGCCTTCGGCTACTTTGTACTGTTTACCACCTGTTGCAATGATTGCGTACATATGGCACCTCCCATTATCATTACTCGCCAAATCCGGTGGCCTTTCGGCACTTAAACCTCTTTGTGCGGCATACTTTATAAAGATAGCATATTCTGCGCCGCGCGTCAATCATTTTTTTGCGTCAGCCTCGCACGTCAGTCTCGCCAGCAGCCCTCCATTCAGGCTCCTGTCAGGTCCGGTCGGAGTGCCTTCAGCCGGGCCCCGTCAGACTCGATCGGAGTGACCGGTCAGGCTCTCAGCCAGGCCTCCGACGGGCCGGTCGGACTGATCGTTCCGGTCTCAGTCATGCTCTCCAGAGCAGCGCGTACACGACCGGCCCGAGCAGCGCCGGAAGCATATTGCCGACCCGGAATTTTTTGCCGAAGGCTACGTTGACGCCGACACAGAAAATCAGGGCCGATCCGATAAACGAGAGGTTTGCGATCAGCGGCCCGCTGATAAAATTGCCGGCAAAATGTGCAGCCAGCGTCAGCGCGCCCTCGTATACCAGGATCGCCAGCGCGGAGCACATCACGCCGATCCCGTATGTGGAGGCCAGGACGATCACGATCGCAAAGTCAAGCACTGCCTTCGCCGTCAGCATGGACGCATCTCCGCTCAGGCCGTCCTCGATCGAACCGACAATCGCCATGGCGCCCACGCAGATGATCAGGGACGTGTTGACAAATCCCTCCACGAACCGCGCGTCCTTCTCGGCGTGAAACATGCTCTTCAGCCTCTCGCCGAGCGCATCCATCCGTTTTTCAATATCGATAAACTCTCCGGCGAGTCCGCCGATCACCAGGGAAAAGATAAGCAGCATGCTGCCCTTTGTCTGAATGCTCCCGTCCACAACCGTGATCATTCCCTGCATCACGCCGGCGATGCCGATAAAGATCGTCGCAACGCCGCAGCCCGCCATCAGCGCGCCCTGCATCTCCTTCTTCATCCCTCTGCGCAGGAGGATGCCGATCGCGCTCCCGGCTATGACCCCCGCAGTATTAATCAAAGTGCCCAAACCAAACATTGTCTCACTCCCCATCCAGCAGCCGGAAAATCTCCAGCGCAACTCCGTCCTCATCATTGGAACGCGTGATCCGGTCTGCCGCAGCCTTACACGCGGCGGACGCGTTCGCGACCGCAATGCCGACCCCCGCGTATTCCAGCATGGGCGCGTCATTATCCCCGTCCCCGAAGGCCGCGAGGGATTCGCGCGGCAGGCCGAGATATTCCAGTATAAACTTCACCCCGGAGTGCTTTCCGCAGTCCCTGTAGGAGATTTCCAGAAGAGACCTCACAGAAGACGTGATATAGACGTCCGGAACTTCTTCCTGCAGCTGTGCCCAGAGCTTCCGCTTCAGCTCTCCGTCCGTAAGCACGAGATCAACGCAGTCCAGATTTTCTGCGTTTCTGTACAGGAATTCCCGAAACCGCGGAACCGGTTCTCGCGTATTCCGAACATAGGCCGCAGACAGAGCTCCATAGGCCAGCGGATCTCTCACGTATTCCTCCTGCGCATAGGCTTTTCCGTCGATAAACGCCTCATAGGCAGCCGGTGTCCCTTCGGTAATTCGCAGGATCTCCCGCACCGCCTGCTTTGTCAGCTTGTACTGCTTCAGGCACTCTCCCGTGTGCAGGTCATAGACTGCAGCCCCGTTGGATGTTACTGCATAGCGGATCCCTTCAATCTCCCGGATATCCGCCGGGAGCGAATAAAGCGACCGCCCGCTGGCCACCACAACGTGTACTCCCCTGTCAATTGCATATGTAAGCGCCCTGCGCGCAGCCTCACTCAGCCTGCCCTGACAATTCAGCGTCGTAAAATCCAGGTCAAGCGCGATACAGCGTATCTCCATAGTCATCCCACCTGTCATTCATATTTTCATCTTCAATGTGATGCATCCTCAAAACCAAAATTCTTGATGCCTCCAATCCACGGATAATCTGATCATGGAGCACAGAGGTACTCGGCGCGCTGCCCGGCATGATTGTTCTGGCGACTCGCCGTGCGGTCAGCTTCTGACCGTAGCGGGAGGTGGATCTGTCCTTTTGATACGGAATAGAATCCTTGCCGTCTGCCTCTCTGAAGGCATTACATACCGTATCTCTGATACCAGTATCTTTGCAGTCAAGGAACAACCTGCACCGCACTACCTCAAATGAACGTATCCCAGACAGCCGGCAGCGTGTCACCGTACTCCATCAATTTGCCGCGCATCGCTTCAAGCGCATCCCTGTTGCCGGAAGCAATCTGTGCAGTCAGCTCCATATCCTCTGCAGCATTTTCCGCTGAATAATCCAGCACTGCCGCAGACAGAGCGGCAAGAGAAGATGCCCCATTCTCAATTCTTGAAAACTATTTGTCAAAATCCGTTATTTCCCAATATCCTTTTTTGTCTGAACTGATTCTGACGATAGCCCCCTTTTCTTTGAGCTGTTTTATTTTTTGCGAAATTGTCTTCCGACTAACATTTAATTTCTCAGATAACTCTACATATGTCACATCTGGAATCTTTTTCAAAATATCAAGTATTTTTTGTTCAACCTCATCCTGTTTTTCAGTCACCTTAGCGCTTTCCAATGCAGTAAACTTCACCATGATATCTTCGCCGTGAACGATGTATTCCGGCAGCTCTGCTCCAAGATTTTTACAAGCTTCACAGATTTTCTGTATCCCGCGCCCCCAGCTTTCAATATATCCCGCACGGTAGAATAATTTCTGCAGGATATGCCAACTTTTCATGCCGAATAGCCACTAAACGGAATTGTCTTTTTCTTCAATAATAGGAGCCTTTAATCTCAATTTTTCCACAGCTTCAAATGCCGTTATTCAATCCTTCTCCAACCTCTTTATTAGGGGCCTCTGGAAACTTATTAATAAGACGCACAATTTTAGGATTACGGGCCGACTGTGCTGTTAATATATTATCAACTGTCACATATCCTGGCAATTTTCCTGGGCTTTCAATTTCCACACGATTATCAAATGTGTTTCCAAAGTTTCTTATAGCTTACGCTCATATTATTCTCCTTGCATACCGAATAAGTGGACACGCACTATTTTATATTATATATACTTGCAGGCTGGGAAGCAATGTAAAAATTAAGCGAAAGCAGAATTCTTTACGTTTATAGCATAGTTGATTTTGGGAATACGCCATTTTCTTTAGAGATAGAGCGATAGATTGTACGTTGCAAGTCTTTATTTTCAAAAAAATAAAAAGCGCTCGCCTGCAAAACAAACAGGAAGCGCTTTTTGACGCGGCATGCTACAGATAGCTGCGCAGATCTTTGCAGAGCTGATCTTCCATGGAAGCCAGCCTGCGGCAGATATCCTTTGAAGCAGTGTCTGCTGCCGGGTACTGGTTCAGATATTTATGGAGCGATTTTACACCCATGTTGCAGCCGTCCGTGATCAGCTCTGCGACGGTCGCATCGCTTTTATCCATCCCCATTTTTACATTCGTTTTCAGCCAGGACATGCCCTTGGCGACCGGGTTTGGATCTTTCTCGTTACTCTGATACTGGTTCAGCAGCCCGTGAATCTCGTTTCCAAGCTCTTCATGATCCTCCCGGCTGTCGATCAGCAGCTGTTTCATGCTGGAATCGCTGATCCGATCCAGTACGTCGTCGAAGGATGCAACGGCCATTTTTGCGCCGGAATCACATTCCTTCAGAAGGTGTATCGTATCTTGATTTCCCATAAATAAGCCTCCTTTGGTTTTTCGATAGTTTGCCCCTGTCCCCGGAGAGTTATGCACAGATAATCAGGAGAAGCTGCCCGCGCAGACCAGAACAAAGACAAAACCCGGCAGTTGTTTTGAAAGTATAGTGTAACACAAAATACAGCATAAAAAACGTAAATACAGAGCTTCTCCTAAGCCGGAAATGGGGCTCGAACACACGAACATATAGCTTTGCCTGCTTATCAGCTACATCCTGCTCTATAAATCTATTTGACATATCATTGATCTCTATGCAATAATTGAATGTATCCGGAAGTTTTTCGCCGTCAAATAGCCGTTTGATTCTCAGCTTCAAAAGAGAAGAGGGAAAGTCAAAAATGAATAAAAGAATAATAGGGTACTTCCCTCAGAATATTATCGATCTGCTAGATCTCGATATTCGTGCCGGAACACCTATTTATATAGCAGATTCCAATATAGAGCATATGCGAACATCCCACCCGGAAGACTTTGCAAAATACGGGTGTGACATTGAAGATATCATAGCCAACCCCGACTATGTCGGTAAAATGCAAAGGATGACTCTATTGAATTCACCAAAGAATATTGTATATCCGGGGATTACGTGAAAGTCACTGTCAGAGTTGCATCGCACAATATCTATTATGCCCGTTCGATGTATGTCTTAAATCCGAATCGGGCGAAGAACTTCATAGAAAAAGGTACGCTGAAAAAACTTGACAAATAAACTCCCGTTTTCGACACTTGAGTGATTAGAAGGAGCCGGAATTCCTTGTAAAATAAGGAAAATCCGGCTCTTGTCAATA
>CANRBX010000110.1 GCA_947628955.1 uncultured Lachnospiraceae bacterium
CTGGAAGAGGGCAAGATCACCGGCAGAAAGTGCACGAAGTGCGGCGCGGTGGAGTTCCCTCCGGTATATGCCTGCAACAGCTGCGGCTGCTGGGATATGGAGTGGGTTGAGATCAGCGGCAAGGCAAAGATGCACTCGATCGTGATGCCGGCTGCACTTTCTTCCAAGCCGGAGTACAAGGCGCTCGGCAAGTATGCGTACGGCGAGGTCGAGATCGAAGAGGGCGCGCGCCTGAACGCGGTCGTCCGCGGCATCAACAAGAAGAAGAGAAACGAGATCCTCGAGAACAACAAGCTCCCGGTGAGCTGCCATGCCTCCATCTACCAGAGGGACGGCTACAAGACGGTTGTGTTCGACTTGGACGAGGACGAGTGAACCGCAGAGAGTGAGTGATCTGCAGAGAGCACCGATCCGCGGGAAATGAGCGGCCTGCGGAGGGGAAACGATCTGCGGGAATGAATGATCCGCGCCGGATGAGCGTGTGCGCAGCGGCGTGCGAAGGGCATGCGAGAACCTCCTGAAAGAGGAGATAAAATCAAAATATTATAGATAAGGAGAATGAATCATGGACAGAAAAGAACTGGAAGCAAAAGTGATCGAGCTGGTGGAGATCTCTTACGGCAAGCAGCCGGGCGAGGTGACGCTGGAGACAAATTTCAAGGAGGACTTAAAAGGCGCGTCCGTGCAGATGGTGGCGCTCGTGTCTGAGATTGAGAACGAGCTGGACGCGATGGTGGCGCTTCAGGACGCTTCCGCATGTGCGACGGTGAAGGATCTCGTGGACGCCGTTGAGGCGGAGATGTAATAAAAAAACGGTCGCCATACAGGCGCGGGGGACAGACGGTTCTGCCGCCTGTGCCTGTATGGGAGACCTGCGGACTTGTGCCGTATGATAAGAACATGGAGGAAATGAAAATGAGCGTATTGGATAAGATCTACGCGAAGGCCAAGGCGAATCCTCAGAAGGTCGCGTTTCCGGAGGCGACGAATGAGAAGATGATGCAGGCTGCCTATGAGACCGGAAAAGAGGGATATATTGTCCCGGTTCTGGTGGGAAACGCAGAGGAGCTGAAGGCTCTCGCGCAGGAGAGAGGGTATGACGCGTCTGTGTTCACGTTTGTGGACATCAGCGACGAAGAGTACAAGAATAAGGTGATCGCCGCCTATGTGGCGAAGCCGGACACGAGACTGAAGGAGAAGGCGCTCGGCCGCCGCATGCAGGATCCGCTGTATTTTGCGATGACGATGCAGGCCGTCGGCGAGGCGGACGTTACGTTCGCGGGCATCGACAACACGACGGGCGACGTGCTTCTGGCAGGCCAGATGATCATCGGCATGAAGCCGGGCATCAGCACGATCTCCAGCATCGGGCTGGCGGATATCCCGGGCTTTGAGGGGAGCGAGGGCTCGCTGCTCGCATTTGGCGACAGCGCGGTCTGCACGAACCCGAACGCGGAGCAGCTGGCAAGCATCGCAATCTCCGCGTGCGACACGGTGCATGCGCTGCTCGACTGGGAGCCAAGGTGCGCGCTTGTGTGCTATTCCACGCTGGGAAGCGGCCAGGGCGAGCTGATCGACAAGGTCACCGAGGCTCTGAAGATCGCAAACGAGCTGCGCCCGGATCTGGCGATCGACGGCGAGTTCCAGTTTGACGCCGCGATCTCTCCGGCGGTGGCTGCGAAGAAGGTCAAGAGAGAGAGCAAGGTCGCCGGTAAGGCAAACGTCGTCATCTGGCCGGACCTGAATGTCGGCAACGTGGGCGTGAAGCTGATCCAGCAGTTCGGACATGCGGATGCGTACGGTCCGATGCTCCAGGGCTTCAACAGCGTTGTCTGCGACTGCTCCAGAGGGGCCCCTGTCTCTGAGATCAAGGGCAATATTGTGATCTCCGCGGTGCGCGCGGCAGGAAGCAAAAAATAATATACGGTAAATTTTCATGAGGGACGCTGCGAAATATTAGCAGAAGTCGGGCGGAGGGCGCAAGAGTACGCCCTCCGCCGGATGCAATGTTTTATTTGCAGCGTCCCTTGTCACACCTGCGGATCTGCGGCCTGAAAAAACAGACGCAGGAGCAGTGAAAAAGGAAGGAAACGATGAGTACAGTAGTTAAGACAAAAAAGGGTCTGCTGGAAGGCGTGGATATGGGAAGCTATACGGTTTTCCGCGGCGTTCCGTACGCGAAGCCTCCGGTGGGAGAGCTGAGGTGGAAAAGACCGCAGGAAACGGACGCCTGGGAGGGCGTCCGAAAGGCCGATACATTTCCGGCAATGTGCCCGCAGGATCTGCCGACGCCGGACAGCTCCTTCGGGGCGGTGTTTTATAAAGAATTTTACAGCAACCCGGATTTCATCCGGCCGATGAGCGAGGACTGCCTGTATCTGAACATCTGGACACCGAAGGAGCAGGGCGAAAAGCCGCTCCCGGTGGCTTTCTGGATCCATGGCGGCGGCTTTTCCGGCGGATACGGGAGCGAGCTGGAGTTCGACGGGGAGAAGTTCTGCGAGAAGGGCGTGATCCTCGTGACTGTGCAGTACCGTCTGAATATTTATGGATTTTTTGCGCACCCGTGGCTGGACGCTGAGAATGAACAGGGGATATCCGGCAACTACGGCACCTGTGACCAGATCGCGGCGCTCGACTGGGTGTATGAGAATATCGCGGCGTTCGGCGGAGATCCGCAGCGGATCACGGTGTTCGGCCAGTCTGCGGGAAGCATGTCGACCCAGGTGCTGGTTTCCAGTGAGCTGACCAGGGGGAAGATCGCCGGTGCGGTCCTGCAGAGCGGCATTTCCTGTGAGGCGAAGATCCTGTATCAGCCGACGCTTGCGCAGATGGAGGAGCTCGGGGAGAGATTTGTCAGGTTTGCACATGCGGGATCTCTGGAGCAGCTGCGCGCGATGGACGCGGGCGCGCTCCGCGAGGCAGTGCAGAAGCTGACGGTATATTGTATTCAGACGATGCATGACGCGCTGACCCTGGTGCCGAATGCCGACGGCTTTGTGCTTGAGGATACGGTGAGCAGTATCTGGGCGCAGGGAAAGATGCACGACATCCCTTATATTGTGGGAAGCACAGGGAACGATCTCGGCATGTCGCCGGAAGAGGCGGCTGCCGGAGCGCCGGGCGTGCTCCAGAGCGAGGGTAAGCTCTGGGCACAGAAGGTGACGCAGACATTTGGGAGGCCGGTGTACCTGTACAGGTTCACACACAAGCTTCCGGGCGACAATGAGGGCGCGTTCCACTCGTCGGAGCTGTGGTATGTGCACGGCACGCTTGACCGCTGCTGGAGGCCGCTGACTGATGCGGACTACCGGCTCTGCGATGAGATGATGGCGTACTGGACGAATTTCATGAAGACAGGCGATCCGAACGGCGGGGATGGGGATACCTGGCCTGCGTACCGCAAGGACGCTCCCTTTGTAAAAGAGTTTTCGTGAACTTGGGGGACACAGCCCGGGAAACGAAGAGACAGGAAAGGATACGAACATATATGAACAAAATAACAAACCCGATCATTCCCGGCTATTATCCGGATCCGTCGATCTGCCGGGTGGGAGACGATTACTATATTGTCTGTTCAAGCTTTGAGATGTGCCCGGGCCTCCCGGTCTTTCACAGCAGGGATCTCGTGCACTGGGAGCAGATCTGCAATGCGATCACACCGGAAAACGGTCTGCATCTGGAGAAAAACAGCGGGGTCGGCGGACTGATGGCGCCGACGCTGCGCTATCATCAGGGCACTTATTATATCATGAATACCAATTTCAATGACCGCGGCAATTATATCATCACGGCCACAGATCCGGCCGGCCCGTGGTCGATGCCGCACTGGCTCGATGACATCCCCGGGATCGACGCATCGATCTTTTTCGATGACGACGGACAGTGCTATGTGATGGGTACCGGAAACGTCTGGGACAATGGCACGGGTGTAAAGGAACGCGGCATCTGGCTGGCAAAGTATGATATCGAACATTTTAAAATGGCAGGCGAGCCGTTTACGATCTTCAATAATGCGCTGCGCGTGGCTACGTCGCCGGAGGCGCCGCATCTGTACCACATCGGAGATTACTATTATCTGATGATCGCGGAGGGCGGCACGGAGCATTATCATTCGGTGGTGGTCGCCCGGAGCAGGGAGCTGTTCGCTTTCTATGAAGGCAATCCGGCCAACCCGGTGATGACGCACCGGCACATGGGCTTCAGGTGCCCGATCACCAACGTCGGACATGCGGATCTCGTGGAGCTTCCGGACGGGAGCTGGTATGCGGTGATGCTGGCCTCCCGCCTGATCGAGGGAACCGGCAAAAACATCGGCCGCGAGACATTTATCTGCCCGGTGGTCTGGGAGAGAGACTGGCCGCTGTTTTCACCTGAGACCGGAAAGATCGAGTGGGAGTACGATGCGCCGGCGTGTCTTCC
>CANRBX010000111.1 GCA_947628955.1 uncultured Lachnospiraceae bacterium
CCATACACCTGACAGGAAACGCAGACATCATTGTAAAGAAAAATAAAAAAAGTGCCAACGAGTACTTGACACAAACGGCGCCGGCCAAAGTTTTCATGATTCCCTGGGGACACATTAAATTATTGATTGATAAGTGTCACGACAATCTGGAAAAATTTAATTTTTTTGTTGAACAGGTCATTGAGAACAACTGGTCCCGGACTATTTTATTAAACTTTTTGGATACGGATTTATTTGAGCGGCAGGGCCGGGCGATTACGAACTTTGAGTACACCCTGCCAAAAGAGACAGGGGCTCTGGCACAGGAAATAACGAAAGATCCCTATAATTTTGATTTTGTTACCATCCGTCAGGGATATGATGAAAAAGAGCTGAAAGATGCATTGCTGGACAATGTACAGAATTTTCTGATGGAGCTCGGAACGGGGTTCGCCTTTGTAGGGAAAGAATATCGGTTACAGGTGGGGAATACGGAGCAGTACCTCGATATGCTGTTTTATAATATCAAACGTCATTGTTATGTGGTCGTGGAGGTAAAGGTGGTTGATTTTGAGCCGGGCTTTATCTCACAGACAGCGACGTATGTGTCTGCGGTAAATCATATCCTGAAAGGGGACAATGATACTCAAACGATAGGATTGCTCATCTGTAAGACAAAAGATAACATACTGGCGAAATATGCGGTTGAAACATCTACGGAGCCAATCGGAATATCAGAATATGAACTGAATGCACTGATGCCGAAAGACTTTAAAGGTACATTACCGACCATAGAAGAGTTAGAGCAGGGCCTGAGTGCGGATATTTTAAATCTGCATCAGGAAAATTATCAGGACAGGAGCAGGAGGAAGAACCAATGAGAGAAGAAAAATGTGGCCTGGCGGACGGAAGAGAAGAACAGGCTGCAGAAGGAATGCATATTTTGAGCGGCGAAACAAAGAGGTCGGTTGAGGAAGAGAAACACGGCCCGGCGGAAGTCACCGTCGCAGCCGGAGCCACAGAGAGTTCTGCCGCAGCCGGGATTGCGGGGAATCCTGCCGCAGCCGGGACCACAGAGAGTTCTGCCGCAGCCGGGATTGCAGGGAATCCTGCCGCAGCCGGGATCACAGAGAGTTCTGCCGCGGATCCGGAGCGCAGACGCACGGTGTATGTCGTGGGGCACAAGAATCCGGACACGGATTCGATCTGCTCGGCGATCGCCTATGCGTACCTGAAGAGCAGGACAGACGGGCAGTATCATTTTGTGCCGGCGAGGGCCGGCCAGGTCAGCGCCGAGACGCAGTACGTGCTGGAGCGCTTTCAGGTGGAGGTGCCGCGGCTGCTTGACAACATCGGCACGCGCGTCAAGGACATGGAGATCCGCAAGGTGCCGGGTGTCCGCAGCAAGATTTCCCTGAAGAATGCCTGGACGCTGATGACGACGCAGAACGTGTTCACGCTCCCGATCACAAACACGGACAACGAGCTGAAGGGCCTGATCACGATCAACGATATCGCGAAATCCTACATGGAGGAATACGACAGCGCGATCGTGTCGGTGGCGAAGACGCCGTACCGCAATATTCTGGAAACGCTGGACGCCGAGATGATCGTCGGCGATCCGGACGCCTGCTTCGACAGCGGTAAGGTCGTGATCGCGGCGGCAAATCCGGACGTCATGGAAAATTACATCGAGGAACACGATATGGTGGTGCTCGGGAACCGCTATGAGTCGCAGCTCTGCGCGATCGAGATGCAGGCCGGCTGTATCGTCGTCTGCCTGGGCGCTCCGGTGTCCCGGACGATCAAGCGCCTCGCAGAAGAGCGGAACTGCACGATCATCGTGACGCCGCTGGATACCTACGCGGTGGCACGGCTGATCAACCAGAGCATGCCGGTCGATTTCTTTATGCGCAAGGACCATCTGATGACGTTCCGCCTGGACGACTACACGGAGAGCATCCGGGATACGATGTCGAAAAAGCGCTATCGAGACTTCCCGATCCTCGACAAAAAGGGCAAGTTTGTCGGCATGATCTCGCGGCGGAACCTGCTGGGCGTGCGCAAGCGCGGCCTGATCCTGGTGGATCACAATGAGGTTTCGCAGGCGGTGGACAATGTGCTGGACGCCGAGATCATGGAGATCATCGATCATCACCGCCTCGGCTCGCTGGAGACGATCGCGCCGGTCTATTTCAGGAACCAGCCGGTCGGCTGTACCGGGACGATCATTTATCAGATCTTTCAGGAGCGCTCTGTGGAGATACCGGCGCACATCGCGGGACTGCTGTGCAGTGCGATCCTCTCAGATACGCTGATGTTCCGCTCGCCGACCTGCACGCCGATGGACGTAAATGCGGCGCATGCTCTGGCGGCGATCGCGGGCATCCGGTGTGAGACCTACGCTCCGCAGATGTTCGCGGCCGGCAGCGATCTCAGCTCCAAGACGGCCGAAGAAATTCTGTATCAGGATTACAAGAAATTTGAGTTCGGGGATCTGAACATCAGCATCGGACAGGTCACATCGATGAATGCGCAGGAGCTGGCCAGTATCCGGGAGAGGCTTAAGCCTGTGCTCGAGAAGCTTCCGGGCGGCCATGAGACAGACATGGTCTTCTTCATGCTGACAAATATCATCGAGGAGACGACGGAGCTGCTCTGCTGCGGAAAAGGTTCCGATCATCTTATCGAGGAGGCGTTTCACCAGACTGTCACGGACGGCAGCGCATGGCTTCCGGGCGTTGTCTCGCGGAAGAAACAGCTCGTGCCGTCGTTTATGAACGCGATCAGCCAGATGACGGCGCTGTGATACGGGGACGGAAAGAGGGTATCTCAAAACGGCCAGGGGAATTTCGCCGATGTGCCGTTTTGGGATACCCTCTCTGATTCATCCATTTTAATTTTTCAGGCACCCGATCGGAACCACGAATACGCCGTCCGCTCTCTGGTAGGCAATCTCCGTGCCGGTGAGGATCATCAAAAACGACGGCTCGCGCATCTTTTCCGTATTGACCTTTTTTTTCAGCTCCAGAAGATGAACCGCCGCCTCTTCAATCTCCCTCGAGCCAAGCTTTATCTCCACCGCCGCCCACCGGCCGTCATTGAGGCAGACCACAGCGTCTGCCTCCAGACCGCTCGCGTCGCGATAGTGAAATACCTGTCCGTCAATTGCCTCCGCGTAGATCCGCAGATCTCTATCGCATAAAGATTCAAATAAAAATCCGAAATAATTGAAATCCTCCAGAAGCTGCTCCGGGGCCAGGCGCATGACAGCCGCCGCGATCGACGGGTCAACAAACTGCCGCTTGACTGAGCTGCGGATCGCTGTTTTGGAGCGCAGCGCAGGATTCCATGCCGGGAGGTTTTCGGTCACAAAAATGCGATCCAGTGCGTTCAGGTACTGGCTGATCGTTTTGTCCGAGATGCTCTGGTCATCGTCGCCCATCGCGATATCATCGCGGATTGTCCGGATGGTTGCCAGAGTGGAAATATTCCTTGCCAGGGAACGCAGCAGCGCACGGACCCTCGCCGGATTTTTTTCAATATTATCCACTCTTGAGACATCTGCGTTGATAATAGCTTCTACATAATCAATCACGTGACGCAGGGCATTCTTCCTGCTTTCCCCAATCGAGGCCGGCCAGCCGCCTCTCACGATCGCGTAAGCGGTCTGCTCGATGGTGAGCTCCGAGAAGCTGTCGATCGCTGTCTTCCCGTCAAACAGTTCTTTCAGAGAGACGCTTCCATTTGATTCCTTTGATTCGTACAGGCTCATGGGACGCATCAGCAGCCGCGAGATTCGTCCTGTTCCCGTGTGCTGCACTGCATTGTCCAGCGGCATCGCCGAGCCAGTCAGGATAAACTGCCCGCTCTCGCCCCTCTCGTCCACCGCAAAGCGCACTGCGTCCCACAGGACAGGCGCGGTCTGCCACTCATCCAGCAGCCGTGGAGTCTCTCCCTTCAGGAGCAGGGACGGTTTCGTATCCGCCGCCTTGAGGTAGGAGACCTGCCGGTCCGGATCCTGCATGTAAAGCTGGCTTTTGGAAATCTCTGTCGCCGTCCAGGTCTTCCCACACCATTTCGGGCCCTCCACCAGCACCGCTCCGCTGGATTCGAGACGCTCTCGCAGCAGCTGATCCGCTATTCGATTCAGATATTGACGTTTCATGGTTCTGGCCTCCTTTCGGTGAACGTACACAGGCGAACTTCACATGATACCGGGCAGGGTTGGGAAGGTGCGAAGCACGGAGCAATCCGTATGGCATCATGTGACCTCAATATTATGTACTGTAGATAGTATACACAAAACTTCCGAAATTATCAAGATTTTACTTCCGAAAGTTTGTGTCAAGTACTCGTTGGCACTTTTTTTATTTTTCTTTACAATGATGTCTGCGTTTCCTGTCAGGTGTAT
>CANRBX010000112.1 GCA_947628955.1 uncultured Lachnospiraceae bacterium
GTGAACACGCTGCGTATCGCGCTGGTGCTCTCCCTGATCGGACTGGCCATCCTCTACATCTGCGGCACGGGACAGACGGCCCTCTTCGCGGTCGGCATCGCGCTGATCGGCATCAGCTTCGGCTCCTTCATGGGCGTCTATCCGGGCTTCACGAACGAGCAGTTCGGGAGCCGCTACAGCGGCGTCAACTACGGCATCATGTTCATCGGCTTCGCCTTCGCCGGCTGTGTGGGCCCGACCGTCATGAGCAAAATCCTCGGCGCCACCGGAAGCTACCAGATGGCATTCCTGGTCGCGGCAGTGATCTCCGTGTGCGGGCTGGCGCTGTCGTTCCTCTATGACAGGGTGAAATGAATTTTATGGGACTGTTTCCGTCAGTCTGTACAGGATCCGGCAGAAATTCAGATCAGAAGGAATTCAGGCTGATACAAAATTTGCGGCAGATTTCAGGAAATTCTTGAAATCTGCCGCATTTTTAGTTGACCCCATGTTTCAGGCCGGATTTAATAAATATAGAGCTTCAATGACAATTGTAAACTGTATTTCAGGTGGTGACTTATGGAATGAATGCAGCGCTATGAGCGGTGCTGTGCATCGCGGAGCGTCATTCAAAAAACAGGTCCTTCAGAGTCAGAAGAAGCGCCCCTTCCTCCTGCGCACGCCGCTCGACCGGGGCCGTATAACCTGATTTGCTGATGAAAATCAGATGCTTTTCCTTCACAGTGGGGAATGCCCGCGCGGCAGTGTGCAGATCTTCATACTCTTCCATAGGCATCGGCCTGCTGCGGAATTTGCACTCGCAGAAGATTGCTTTTGTGCCTGTTTTGTCCAGAGCGAGCACATCTACATCATCCTGCTTCCGGATGGCCGGATTCGTTCCCCACCACTTTCCGATCCTGTGCGGGATAAAAGGCAGTTCGCCTCTTTTCGCCCTCCGGATCAGATACTGCAGGCAGATCCGCTCAAATACCGGCCCCATATAATCATTGATTTCCTGCCGGATCTCTTCACATGCTTTTTCAGTCCCCATCATGCCATAATAGCTCTGATTGGTAAAAATGTACCGGTACCAGAATTTATAAAAGTTATCAGTGATTTCGTAGATTCCCTTTTTGCTGTCCTGCGTTTCCCCGCAGGGCACACATTTTTCCAGAAGCCGGATGCTCTGCAGAGTGAGTATATACTTGCTGCATTTGCCTTTTTCCTCATGGATCCGGTCAGAAATTTCAGAAACTCTGTTGCAGCCGTTTGAAACCGCCTCCAGAATGCTGTTATACACCATCGGTTCCCTCAGTTCCATCCGCAGAAGCGTCTGGGGTTCGTCGTTCAGAAACGCGCCGTTTTTCAGAATCTCATTTTGAAGATTCTCCCAGATGGATCTCGCCGGGTCAAATGCATTCAGATATCTCGGAACACCGCCCAGCATCCCGTAAGCGATCAGTTTCTCTTCTTCCCTGTAGTCCGGGAAGAATCCGGCACTCTCCAGATAATCAAACGGCTTCACCTCCATCGAACCCGTGATCCGTCCATACAGCGGGCTCTTATACCCCATGATTTCATTCACCATGAAGCTTACACTTGATCCGCACAGGATCAGGAAAATGTTTTTATCCTTCCATTCGTGATCGATCTGGTGCTGAAAAATGCTTTTTATAGAAGGATTTGCCGCGGCCATAAACGGAAATTCGTCGATGATCAGAATCACTCTCTCCTGACCTGCTTTTTCTCCCGTATATTTCAGCGCTGCCTCCCAGTCAGAAAAAGAGGCTATAAAATCTCCGGTAAAATACTGCTGTGTTATTCTTGAGAAGTCCAGCAGGTTCAAAGCGTCATTCTTTTCCTGCGCAGAGAAAAAAATACTCCTGTGTTTTCCAGCGAACTCCTGAAGGATCGTAGTCTTTCCGACTCGCCGTCTGCCATACATGATCAGAAATTCAAACTTATCGCTCCGGTACATTTCATCAAGCCTGTTCAGCTCTTCGACTCTTCCAATCATGCCGCGCCCTCCCGGATCAGATATCGCTTTCATATACTACTTATAAGTAGTATACCCTAAAGTAGTTTCTATTGCAATCAGAAAATCTTCTTTATCGCCGTCTTTCCATAAAGAGCCTGAAAATCATCGCGTGTGCACATCTGCGTCCCGGGCTGCATCAGCGAGCCGCCCGCCGCGGCTGTCGCGCACCGCAGAAGCTCCGCGCCGAAAATTCCCGGCGCTTTTTCTTTCCCGCCGGCGATGCTGTCACTCTCAAGCATACTCCTGGCCGCTGCCTCGGAGCCTGCGCCGCTGTCAGCCACGGACGCATTCCCGGACGCCGCCTCAAGATTCGTGCTACTGTCATCCGTGATCCCTTTTCCATCCACTTTTCCGGCCGTTGTCTCAAAGCCTGCACCGCTGCCAGCCACGGCCACTTTCCCGGCTGCTTTCCTGGCCACCGCCCGGAATCCTGCGCCGCCCGCAAGCGCCGCGCACATGCCGGCCACCATGGAGTCGCCCGCGCCCTGGACGCCTCTCACTTCCACGTCCGGGGCCCCGGCCGTGAAGATGCCGTCCGCACAGACCAGCATCGCTCCCTCCGCACCCATGGAGATGCAGACGCCGCCCACACCCTGCGCGACGAGCTCCCCAGCAATTCTCTCCATGCTTTTGCCCGCGGCAAGCTCTTCCCGGAACATCTCCCGGAACTCATCCAGATTCGGCTTGACCAGAAGCGGCTTCTCTCTGAGTCCCTCCGCCAGCAGCGCACCGGACGCGTCCAGAACCGTGCGGACGCCTTTGCCGCGCGCCATTCGGATCATCGTTCCATAGATGTCGTCCGGAACCCCCTCCGGTGCGCTCCCGCTCATCACCAGAAGCTCCGCCCGGCCGAGATACCTGTCCAGCTTCTGCAGCAGACTCTGCACCGCCCCCGGCGGCACCCTGCCGCCGCGCGCATTAAATTCAGTCATGGCACGCCTGGATTCGTCAAACACCTTGATATTCATGCGCAGATTTCCGGGCACCGTGACAAAATCATGCGCGATTCCCCGTTCTTCCAGCGTCCGTTCCAACAGCGCGGCATCCTCCGCATAGTTGAAGCCCAGGCAGACCGAGTCCACGCCCAGCTGCTTTAAAGCGATGCTGACGTTGATCCCCTTTCCGGCCACATCCTGTCTTGTGTCTGTGATGTGATTCGTGCCGCCGTATGCAAATTCCGGGATCGCAACCGTCCTGTCGATGCATGGATTCAACGTAACAGTTAAAATCATGGCAATTATCCTCTCTCCCGTGTCGTTTCCTGATCTCCGAACAGTCCCTCTTCTCAGTCTCCAGACGGCTCCGCTTCCCAGTTTTCGGATGGTTTCTTCTCCCGGTCTCCGGACGGCTCCGCTTCCCGGTCTTCGGGCAGTTTTTCCTCCCAGTCTTCAGGCGGCTTCTCTTCCAAGGCTTCGGGCAGTTTTTCCTCCCAGTCTTCGGGCGGCTTCTCCTCCAAGGCTTCGGGCGGCTTCTCCTCCAAGGCTTCAGACAGCTTCTTCCTCAGGCTGCCGCTCTGCCGCTTCCTAAGCTCCGCATACTCATGCGGGGCAATCCCGTATTTCTTTTTAAATTTCCGCGTGAAATGGCTTGCGTCGAAACAGCCGACCTCCTGGCTGATCTCCGTGATGCTCAGCCTGTCCTCCTCCAGAAGCCTGCGCGCATGCTCCATCTGATACTCCTGCACGATTTCCGTGTAGGTCTTTCCGGTGTAGCGCTTCAGCATTTTTCCCAGGTAGTTCGGCGTATACCTGAAAAAGGCCGCCGTTTCACCGAGGGAAGTCCGGTTATAATTTACAGACAGGTATCCAAGCACCGAGACCACGCAGTTGTTAAAAGATGTCTCGGTCGGGGTCGTGACAACGGCAAGCATCTCGTATCTGCGGACCAGCTGGATAAACATGGCCTGTACCAGCAGGTAAAGGCTCTTCTGATATGCGTACTGCCGCTCCTCAACCTCCTGATACATAAGCTCGATCAGCGTGCGGATCTGCGCGTCGTCTCCGGTCGGAAAGATCACGTACGGGCTGACGCGCTCTTTCTTGTAAAAGAGATCTTCAAAAAACCGGACCGCCACCTTCCCGCCCCGCAGCAGATCCAGAAACGAACGGTCAAGCACCTTAGTGCTGACCATGATATTGAGGACGATCGTATCGTCCGAGGTGACCGACAGCGCGTGCATGGCGTGCGGCGCAAGAATGCACAGATCGCCCTGCCGCATCGGAAACTCCCTGCCCTCCGCAAAATGGAGACATTCCCCCGAATAGACATAGACGATCTCGATATATGCGTGATTGTGGAGCACCGGATAGCCGTAGCGCTCGTGCCGCGTCATGTGGATCCGCTCTTCGACCTCCATGACCGTGTT
>CANRBX010000113.1 GCA_947628955.1 uncultured Lachnospiraceae bacterium
GCCCTGAAAACGATTCTGGAGAACGGCAGCAGGAGCATGGATCTGCGCTATCAGAGACATGAGATCCGCCCGGGCGGGCTTGTCCCTGAGGGGCTGCCTTATGTGAGGGATCAGGGGACGGACAGCGTGCAGACGCTCACCGTCTGGCTTTCGGATCCGGCGGCGCGCCTGTCTGTGAAGCTGTATTACAGTGTGTTTGAGGAAAAGGACGTGATCGTCCGTGCGGCGGAGCTCGTCAATGAGGGGGAGAAAGAGATTACCGTGGAAAAGGCTGCTTCGGCCAGCGTGGATCTTCCGTATGGACACTGGGATCTGCTCCATTTTCACGGAAAGCACTGCATGGAGCGGCAGATGGAGCGTGTGCCGCTGGTGCGCGGAGTCATATCCGCCGGCTCCGCAAGGGGGATGAGCAGCCATCACCAGAACCCCTTCGTGATCCTGGCGGACAGGGAGACCGGGGAAAATGCCGGGGACTGCTACGGATTCATGATGGTCTACTCCGGGAATCACAACATGGAGGCCGAGGCGGACCAGACCGGCAGCGTGCGCATCGTCGCGGGGATTCACGAGGCCGGGTTTAGCTGGCGGCTGGGGCCCGGGGAGACATTTTTCACGCCGGAGGTGATCCTCTCCTTCAGCGGGGAGGGGCTGAACGGCCTCAGCTGGAATTACCACAGGCTTATCCGGGAGAATGTGTGCCCCGCGCGCTTCCGGGATGTGAGGCGTCCGGTGCTGATCAACAACTGGGAGGCCACTTATTTCCATTTTGATACGCGGAAGATCCTGCGCCTGGCAGAGCAGGCCAGAGACCTCGGCATCGAGATGCTGGTGCTCGACGACGGATGGTTCGGCAGGAGAAATGACGACAACGCCGGCCTGGGCGACTGGTATGTGAATGAAGAGAAGCTCCCGGGAGGCCTGAAATACCTCGCTGAGGAGATAAAAAAGCTGGGCCTGAAATTCGGGCTGTGGTTTGAGCCGGAGATGGTGAACGAGGATTCAGAGCTGTACCGGAACCACCCGGACTGGGCGCTGAAGGATCCGGACAGGGCCCCCGTCATGATGAGAAATCAGCTTGTCCTGGACATGTCCAGGCAGGACGTGCAGGATTACCTGTTTGACTCGATGCACGCCATTCTGGAGAGCGCGCCGATCGATTATGTGAAATGGGATTTCAACCGGAGCGTGGCGAATGTATACTCGGCCCTGCTTCCGCAGGACCGGCAGGGAGAGACGCCGCACCGGTTTATTCTGGGCACCTACGCGCTGCTGGAACGGATCACGGCGGCGCATCCGGAGGTGATGATCGAGGGCTGCGCAGGAGGCGGCGGGCGCTTTGACGCGGGGATGCTTTTCTACTGCCCGCAGATCTGGTGCTCAGACAATACGGACTGTATTGCCCGCCTGAAGATTCAGAAGGGCACCTCCTACGGATACCCGGTGAGCACCATGGGAAGCCATGTATCCGCCTCGCCCAACCATCAGACGGGACGGCGGACGCCCCTTGCAGCAAGGGGGATCACGGCCATGTCCGGAACCTTCGGCTACGAGCTGGACCTGGAAAGGCTGACGGAGGAAGAGAAGGAGACGGTCAGAGCGCAGATCCGGGAATTTCACCGGTACTACTGGCTGATCCAGAAGGGAAGGTATTACCGGCTTGACCGGCCGGAGACGGCCGACTATTTTACGGCCTGGGAGTTTGTGTCGGAGGACGGCCTGGAGGCCCTTGTCAGCCTGGTGGTCACGGATGTCCGCGCAAATCCGGAATTTCCGTTTATCCGCCTGCAGGGGCTCAGGGAGGATGTCCTCTACCGGGCGGAGGGCACGGATCTGCTGATCTCAGGGGCAGCCCTGATGTACGGCGGATATACCCTGCCTGCGCAGACGGGAGATTATCCGGCGGTGCAGATTCATTTCACCGCGGATACACAGGACGCTGCCGCCCGTCCGGCACAGAGCGGACAGTAGCTGCCGCCGTCCGGGACGCCGCCCGAACGGGCAAATTCTTTTACACTCATCTTGTGTGCGGATGGTGCTTTATGATATAATTTACGCGAAAACAAAGAGCCGTGCAGAGACGCTGGAGCGTGAAATGCCTGCGTGCAGGCAGTTTCACGGGACAGCGGATCTATAGGGCGAATGCCCGCGACCGAGGAAAGCCGCAGGCTTTGCGAGGTCAGCACGGCTCGGCTTGATAAGCGGGTGCGCAGGCACATGGTTGACAGGAGGACAGGATATGAAACAGCAGATGTTGGATCATTTTGCAAAGGTATTTGGCGAGGCGGACGGTGCTGAGGTTTTCTTCTCGCCGGGGCGTGTGAATCTGATCGGGGAGCATACCGATTACAACGGAGGCCATGTTTTTCCGTGTGCGCTGACGATCGGGACGTACTGCGCGGCGCGGAAGAGAGCGGACCGGAAGCTGCGCTTTTATTCCGTGAATTTTTCCGGGCGCGGCGTGATCGAGTCGAGCCTGGATGAGCTCAGGCCGGACAAGGCGGCCGGGTGGACGAACTATCCGAAGGGAATGATGTGGGCGTTCGCGCAGCGCGGCATGAAAATGGACTGCGGACTGGATATGGTGATCTTCGGGAACATCCCGAACGGTTCCGGGCTTTCTTCCTCTGCCTCCGTCGAAGTGCTTACCGGGGCGGCGCTGCGGGCCCTGTACGGATTTGAGGTGAGCAATCAGGATCTGGCGCTGATCGGGCAGTACGCGGAGAACAATTTTAACGGTGTGAACTGCGGGATCATGGATCAGTTCGCGGTCGCGATGGGCAAAAAGGACAACGCGATCTTCCTGGATACGAATACGCTGCAGTTTGAATATGCGCCGGTCGTGCTGGACGGCATGAAGATCGTGATCGCGTGCAGCAACAAAAAGCGCGGCCTGGCCGATTCCAAATATAATGAGCGCAGAAGCGAGTGTGAGACAGCGCTTGCGGAGCTGCAGAAGGTGTGTGAGATCAAAGCGCTGGGCGATCTGACGGAGGAAGCGTTCGAGCGGTACAAGGGTGCGATCAAGAGCCCGGTGCGGCTCAGGAGGGCCCGCCATGCCGTGTATGAGAACCGGCGGACGGTTCGCGCGGTGGAGGCTCTGAAAAATAACGAGATCGGGCGGTTCGGAAAGCTTATGAACGATTCGCATGTGTCTCTGAGGGACGATTATGAGGTGACCGGGATCGAGTTGGATACCCTGGTGGAGGCCGCCTGGAAGATCGACGGCGTCGTCGGCTCGAGGATAACCGGCGCCGGCTTCGGCGGCTGCACCGTCAGCATCGTGAAGGAAGAGGCGATCGATACCTTTACCGCGCAGGTCGGAAAGGCATATCTGGAAAAGATCGGGTATGCGGCGGATTTCTATGTAGTGGAGATCGGCGGCGGCCCGCAGAAGCTCTGACAGGATCTGGCCGGCTGAAGGCGGCGGAATGGAGATTTTATGATACAGAAAAATATTTCAAAGCTGGTCCGGTACGGACTGGAGACAGGACTGATCGCGCAGGAGGATGCCATTTACACGGCGAACCGCCTGCTGGAGCGGCTTCATATTGACGCGCTGGACGAGGAGGCGGAGGCCGCGATCCTTGGCTGGAAGCCGGGCGACGGCGGCATGAGGAACCAGCTCGGGGTGATCCTGGGCGCGATCTGCGATTATGCATATGAAAACGGGATTCTGGAGGAAAACACGGTGGGTTACCGCGACCTGTTCGACACGGGTCTCATGAGCCTGCTCACGGACCGGCCGTCCCACGTGATCCGCAGATTCCGGGAGCTTTATCAGGAATCCCCGAAGAAGGCGACGGATTACTATTATCAGTTCAGCCAGGATACGGACTATATCCGCAGGTACCGGATCGCGAAGGACCGCAAATGGATCACTCCGACAGAGTACGGCGATCTGGACATCACGATCAATCTGTCGAAGCCGGAGAAGGATCCGAAGGCGATCGCGGCGGCGCGGCTTGCGAAACAGACGGCCTATCCGAAATGTCAGCTCTGCAGGGAGAATGAGGGGTACGCGGGACGCCTGAACCATCCGGCCCGGCAGAACCACCGCATCATTCCCGTGACGATCAACGGGAGCCTCTGGTTTTTCCAGTACTCGCCGTATGTGTACTACAACGAGCACTGTATCGTGTTCAATTCACAGCATGTGCCGATGAAGATCGAGCGCGCAACCTTTGCGAAGCTGCTGGATTTTGTGGCGCAGTTCCCGCACTATTTTGTCGGCTCAAATGCGGACCTGCCGATCGTCGGCGGTTCGATCCTGAGCCACGATCATTTTCAGGGCGGCTGCTATGAATTTGCGATGGCAAAGGCGCCGGTGGAGCGGGAGATCTCGTTCGCCGGGTTTGAGGATGTCAGCGC
>CANRBX010000114.1 GCA_947628955.1 uncultured Lachnospiraceae bacterium
AAATATATCGTATTCCGACGTGAAAAGAACTTGTATGCTTTGACTGCATCTTAGCATATGTCAGATGAATTTGCAAGCGTTTTTGTTCGGAATTTTCAATCCTCCGATGTAAGATATGCAATTGTCAAGGTACTGAAGTTTTTCCTGCATTCGGCAGGGCAGAAAAAGTATCTTTTAATTTAACAGTGAAAGCTTCATGCTTTCGCTCGTATAAACAGAAAATTCCGAAAGCGGCCGAATGATTTCAACGCCCGTTTCAAATCATCCGGATCTTTTATCCCCATCCAAATTCTGTGCCCGATATACCAGGGACGCATATAGAATCTCCTGCGGCAGTAATTACAGTAGTTTACCAATTCTTCCGCCGTGACGTCGCCGAAATGGAACGTGGTATTATGGTTGCCGTCTTCCTGCAGATAATCCGTATATTTGCCGCTCAGATAGCCCTGCGCCACGGCCCAGTCGTAGGCTTCCGTGCCCGGAAACGGCATCAGCGGATAAAACTGTGCCGTGTCCAGTTTAAGCTTCAGCGCAACATCCAACGTCTCTTTCATGGTTTCACGCGTCTCACCCTTATTGCCGAAGATAAAGCAGCCGTGTACCTGCATCCCCGCTTTACGCACGTTATCCACAAATGGTTTGAACTGCTCGACTTTTGTTCCTTTTCTGATATTATTCAAAACGGTCTGGTTACCGCTCTCAAACCCCGGCAGCAGCAGACGGCAGCCTGCCTTCTTCATCCACACCATAGTCTCATAGTCCAGAGTGACACGTGAGTTGGCCATCCAGCGCAGCCGCTTATTCAGTTTCTTTTCAATCAGCAGTTTACAGATATCCTGAACGCGCTGCTTGTCCGCCGTGAATGTATCGTCCTCAATGACAACCTCTTTCACTTCCGGAAAATTTTCAGCGATATATGCAAATTCTGCCACCACATTTTTCGGACTGCGGAAGCGGTATGTGTGCCCATGCATCGTCTGTGGATACAGACAGAAATAACAGTGAAAAGGGCAGCCTCTGCCCGTGAAAATCTGGATTTCCGGATACGCGGCAGTGGGAACAAAATAATCTTTTACATCCAGATGTTCTTTAATGAACTTGGCTGCCATAGGCACATCATCCATATCAGTGATATAGGGCATATCTTCATTTTTTTTGATTATCCCTTCCGCATCCCGATAGGTAATACCTTTAACTTCCCGCCAGTCTTTACCCTCCCGAAGCGCATCTGCAATGCCGTTTACAGTCAAATCATATTCTTTCCGCGCCACGGCATCGATATTTTTGTGCAATTCAAGAGTCTCCTCCGGCAAGGTGGATACATGAGTCCCCACCATCATCACCACAGCCTCGGGATATCTCTTTTTTAATTCCGATGCGAAATCCGCATCTTCATAGATGGAGGGTGTTGTGGCATCCACAACAAAAAGTTTCGTTCCTTCGCCCTGCTTTTCAATCAGTGCAAAGCACTCCTCTTGGCTAAGCTGTTTTGCCGGCGCATCAATAAATTTCACATCATAGCCTTCTCTTTCCACCCGAGCCGCTGCGTAGATCAGCCAAAGCGGATAATAAAAGCATCCGCTCTTGGTAATGGCAGGGCTCCGTTGTTCTCTGGAGAACTTTCCGTACTGGGATTTAAAAGGAGGGTTTACAAAAAAAACTTTCATGATTTATTTCATCCTTTCTGCCGTCATCGTCTGCCTTTTAACCTGTGGAACAGCGCCGGATTACTTTTACGGATCAGATAGACAGCGCCGTAAATCATATAAGTCAGGCAGACACTTTGATGTCTGATCGGGAAAACAAGCAGTCGCATTTTTCGGCTTCGGCACTTTGCTCTCGATACAGCCTTTATCACATCAGGATGGGTGATCATTTTTCGAATTCTCCGCCTTTTTTCTTTTCCGCCAAGTTTCCGTCCCGCGTGGAAAATATTTTCGATACAGCCGGCAATCCTTTCGGTAAATTCCCGGCAGACATATTCCCGGGAGACTTCATCCCACATATGCAATGCCTTAAAATGGGTCTGAAATTCCTGGTATTCTTTGTGGCGGATAGTAAAAGCGTCTTCGCGATACTTTTCAGAGGTCGAACCGGCTCGTTCCCGCACATAGTAATACAAACAATCCTGAGTAACCGCAATGCTCTGACAGTTTTCCAGAAATTGCCGATTGAATACCCGATCCTCAGTATATACATGACCGTCGCGATAGTGCAGGTTTTTGGAAGTAATCACATCCATCCGGTAGATTTTGTTCCAGACGTTGCTGAGCATATCTTTATCCCACAGATCAATGTAGTGGGGACGGATCTGCTCCCAGTCTTTTAAATAGCAGGATGGATAGGACTTCTCTTCCAGATATGTACCATGGCCTCCAGCATCTTCTATCTTGAAATAATATCCGCAGATTCCCATATCTGCGCCGGTGTCATCCATGAGCCGCACCAGCTTTTCATACATCATTGGATCCAGTTCATCATCACAGTCCATGAATGTGACATACTCTCCGGATGCCCTTTTCAGCCCGGCATTTCTGGCTCTTGCGGTACCCCCATTCTGCTGATGTATTACTTGGAATTGGCTTTCATCGGCTGTCAGTTTATCCAGTATTGCCCCACTGCCGTCTGTTGATCCGTCATCCACAAAAACAGCTTCCCAATCCTGATATGTTTGCGCGTACAGATACTCCATACATTTCTTAAGATAGGGCTTTGCATTATACACAGGAATGACAATAGATAACCTACTCATAAAATTCTCTTACTCTTTCCCTCATGCCACTTCCACGCATGTTCCACAATGGTTTCGATATCCGCATACTTCGGTTCCCACCCAAGCACCGCCTTCGCCTTATCACTTGAGCCGACCAGTACCGCCGGATCTCCCGGACGCCGCTCAGATAATGTCACTCTGAAATCTTTTCCGGTGACTTTTTTAACCGCCTCGATAACTTCCAGTACACTGGTGCCGCGCTCGTTTCCGAGATTAAGGCATTCGCTTACGCCGCCGCCCTGCAGGTACTTGAGCGCCAGGATATGCGCCTGCGCCAGATCTTCTACATGGATATAGTCCCTGATGCAGCTTCCGTCCCTTGTCGGGTAGTCCGTGCCGAACACTTTGATATCTGTTCTCTTTCCTGACGCCGCATCCAGCACCAGCGGGATCAGGTGCGTCTCCGGGTCGTGGTCCTCGCCGATCTCTCCCTCCGGGTCTGCCCCGGCGGCGTTGAAATAGCGCAGCGCCACAAAGCGCAGGCTGTATGCCGTTTCATAATCTTTAAGAATTCTTTCCACCATCAGCTTGCTTGCACCGTACGGATTGATTGGGTTCTGCGGCATGTCCTCCGTGATGGGAACGCGTTCCGGCTCACCGTAGGTAGCGCAGGTGGAGGAAAAAATGATCTGATTGCACCCGTGCCTGCGCATGGCCCGCAGCAGGTTCAGTGTACAGGCCACATTATTGAAATAGTATTTCTCGGGATCAGTGACCGACTCACCCACATAGGCGTATGCCGCAAAGTGCATCACCGCCTCGATGGGGTATTCCGCAAATACCGCTTCTATCTCTTCCGGGTTCTTCAAATCGCCTTCGACAAACTCTCCCCATCTCACCGCTTCCCGGTGTCCGTATACCAGATTGTCGAACACCACCGTATCGTATCCCATACGGTTTAACATTTTATTGACATGGGAGCCAATATATCCCGCGCCCCCGCAGACTAATACTGCCATTGCTCGTCGGCCTTCTTCCGCTTTTGCTATTCTGTCTTTACTCCCCTGCCGCCTGCCGGCCATAAGAGGATACTGTCCTCCGGTATTCCGCAGGAATCCCGATGTCATGCCGCTCCCCGTCGATCCGGTAGGCTGTCATTCCTTCCGTACGGCAGATTTCCTGCAGCACACCGGTCAGCCCGTATTCGTCCTGCTCGCTCCGCAGATCTGCCGTGATATTCCTCTCCAGCAGTTCAAATACTCTTGGCGTCAGCACATACTGGCCGAATACACAGTAGTAATGCTCTTCTCCGCAGCTGTCTTTGACACTAAGGTACTGCCTTGCATAGTCCGCCGTCGGTTTCTCCACTATATCTGATGCCTGCATCAGTCTGTCCCCGTCATCCGTGAAACGCCCTGTGATGATGCCGTAGTGCTTCACCCTTTCAAGCGGCACTTCGTCCAGCGACACCGTGAGCTGCCCGGTCTTTTCGAACGCGCCGATCAGCTG
>CANRBX010000115.1 GCA_947628955.1 uncultured Lachnospiraceae bacterium
CCCCGGTTATACGGAAGCGTTCTCCTGCCGGCTCAGGGAATCGGCCCCGGTTATACAGAAGCGTTCTCCTGCCGGTCCAGGGAACCGTCCCCGGTCTTCTTTCCGGATCTCTTCTTTTTGTGCTTTTTGTGCCCTTCGCGGTCTTCCCCGTAGCCATACCCGTATCCATAGCCGTAACCGTAGCCGTATCCATAACCATACCCGTAGCCATAACCATAGCCGCCCTTACGCATGCCGACCTTGTTCAGCACCCCTCCGAGGATCTTGATCCCGGCGTACTCAAGCTGGCGCTTGGCCCGCATGGCCTGGGAGCGCTCCGTGATGCCGCTCTCCACCACCAGGATGGTCCCGTCGCAGTGCTTTGCGATCAGCGTGCCGTCGATGACCGGGTTGATCGGCGGCGTATCGACGATGACATAGTCATATTTTTCCCTCACATAGGCGAGCATCTGGGTGAACATCACGCCGGATATGAGCTCGCTGGGGTTTGGCGCGGACGCCCCGGTAAAGACCATGTCCAGCCACGGGTCCTCCGTCCTGTAGATGATATCCAGCAGCGCCGCCCGGCCGCAGAGGAATTCGCTCAGCCCGGCCGTTTTTTTCTGGATATGGTACCTGGAAACCGTCGTCGAGTTGCGGATGTCGCAGTCCAGGTACAGGGTCTTCCTGTGCAGGCCCGCAAGGCTTTTCGCCAGCCGGAAGGAAATGGAGGACTTGCCTTCATGCGCCACCGCGCTGGTGACCGCGATCGTTTTGAGGTCGTACCCGCTCATCTGGATGTTGCCCCGCAGCACGTTGACCGCCTCCCGGGCCTGGAACGGGAGCTCCTCGACCTGCATGGAGACCGCCTGCGCCGGTTTGCCTGTCATCCTGGGGTTCTTCAGCCACTGTTCATTCTGTTCCATCTTTTTCTGTCCCTTGTCTCATTTTTTTCTCACTTCTTCGTTCGCACCATAGGTACCGCAGCACTGTATAGCTGCCAACATACAACCCTGCTGCACCCTGCGGGCTTGCCCCGTCTGATTTCCAGCCAGCAGTCCTGTATTGCCTCTCATCAGTCCTGCGACTCCCTGAAATACGGGACCGCCGCCAGCACCGGGATGTGCAGGTACTGGTCGATATCGTCCTCCGTCTTGACCGTGGTATCCGTCAGCAGGCGGATGACCAAAAATGCGCATGCCAGGAACATGCCCGCCAATGCACCGATCGCCAGAAAAAGGAAGAGCGGCGGCGTCACATTTTCCACGGCCTCCGCCTCCGAATAGTCTATGACGGTCGGCTCATTGCTGCCGATGATCTGGTAGATCTGGTCGATGCTGACGTTCAGCAGCGCGTTGGCGATGTTGCGGCTCAGCTCGATATCGTCGCACGTGACCATGATCTCGATGATATGCGTGGATTCCGGGTTGTTCACCTCGACCAGCTCCCGCAGCTGCTCATAGTCGAGGTCCAGCTCCAGCTGCCGGATCACGCGTTTCAGCACGGTGCGGCTCTTGATGATGTTGGCATAGTCGTCCGTCAGCGCCGCGCTCAGCTGCAGGTCCGAGAAGGAGATCACGGAGTCCGTGTTTGTGATGTAAATCTCCGCATCCGCCCGGTAAGAAGGCTCCAGCAGGAAAGCGTGGAAAGAGCCGAGCAGCACCGCCCCGGCGAGCATCGCCAGGAACACCATCCTCCAGTTGCCCAGCAGGAGGAAGAATATTTCCCGCAGGTCGATCTCGATCACGTCGTCCGCCGCGCCCTGCCCGGCAAGCGGCTGTTGTCCTGATAATCTGTCCATAAGTGTCCCCCATCATTGGTCTTCCAGTATCCGCAGTACGTTCGTCTGAAAAAGCTTTTCCTTACAGGAAGCGCCAGCAAAGCCGTCCAGGCATTCCTGCACCTGCAGCGCGTGCAGCGGCCGGTAATGTGTCCCGTGGCAGTCGCTCGCCAGGAAATCGGCCGCGCCCTGCCGCACCAGCCGTCTCCAGGGATAATGCCGGAACAGACGCTCCTTCGCCAGCAGGGTGTCAAAATTCATCTGCATCAGGAAGCCGCGCTGTTTCAGCTCCCGCAGGTTTTCCTCCCGGCGCAGGCACCCATACCGTTCAAAATGCGCGAGGACCGGGGCGTAGCCGCTGTTCTGCAGGTCCCTCAGCCCTCCCGTCAGATGGGAATACGGGCAGTCTGGTTCAAACTCGACCAGGACGTACCTGCTGCGGGCAAGCGTGAGCACATTCCCGCGCTCCAGCTCCTGCGCCAGGCCGGAATAGTAGTAGCACTCGTGCCCCGGGTAAAGCGTGATGTCCAGCCCCCGCGCGGCGCATTCGTCCTGCACCCTTTCCAGCACGCGCAGCACCTTCTCGGCGTCCGTTCGGTACCTGCCCGGGTGGAAATGGGGCGTCACGATCATACAGCCGACCTGCTGCCGCACGGCGTCCTCCAGGGCGGCAAGCGTCTCCTCCATGTCCCCCGGCCCGTCGTCCAGCCCCGGCAGGATATGGCAATGGATATCACATATCATCATCTGAATGTCTTTTTTCATCCTTCCGTATGGAAATCGCCTGTTGACATACAAAACGCTCCCAGGCGAAACTTATTACATTATACACGGGGATAAAGCAGGCAGATTTCCGGCATCCGCGGCATTTTCAGTCAATTTCACGCTGTGCACTGTCTGAAATACGGATTTAGTTCATTTCACTTTTCATTCATCGGATTTAGTTCATTTCCCAGGCTTCTGAATTTAAGCCGCCGCGTCCGCGTCAGTGTCCGCGCTGTGTGCAGCCGGGTATTTTTGCACGCAAAAAGCTCCGGCGTCTGGCCGAAATAAACAATAGCCGCAGAGGGCAGGAATCATTAAACTTAATGACATTGAACCATGAATCGTAAAACAATTCAGGCGGCAGTTTAAAAGTAATAAATGCCGCAGAGCAGGATTTCCGGGACTTCTGCGGCATTTGTGTCTTTGTCTGGTGATATCTGGGCGTATCAATCGGTGCGGAATTGGTATAAAAATTAGTGTATTAAACCCCAAAAACGAGAAAATAGAAAAACTGTAAACTCTGTGAATTCCGCAAATTCTGGAATTCACAAATTTTTCACAAAATAATTAGCACTCACCTCTTGACAGTGCTAACAATGCGTGTTATATTACATCTAGAACGAGCGAAGGAGAAAAATAAATGAAAGATTTCCTCCCGCACAGTTCTAAAAATTAAAAATCCAGGAAATAATATATAAAAAAAGGAGAGATGATTTATGATGATGCCTAGTATTTTTGGAAGAGATTTATTTGATGACTTTTTCAGTTTCCCGTTCAACACATTCCACACGAGTGATTTTGACCGGAACACAATCGCGAAAGCCGGCATGATGAAGACCGACATCAAGGACACTGATCAGGGCTATGAGATCACGATAGATATCCCGGGCGTCAGCAAGGAAAATGTCCAGGCCGAGCTGAAGGACGGTTATCTGACCATTCAGGCCAGCACCGATTCCAACAACGAAGAGAAGGACGAGGACGGACGGTTCCTCCGCCGCGAGCGTCATTACGGCACCTGCAGCAGAAGCTTCTATGTAGGCGAGGCCGTCACTCAGGATGAGATCAAGGCGAAGTTCGAAAACGGCACGCTGAAAATGCTCGTCCCGAAGAAAGAGTCAAAACCGGCCGTAGAGGATCGTAAATATATCGCGATCGAAGGGTAATCGGTAAAGGACGACTGATGAATGATTAAAAACAGCTGATAACCTCTCAGGGGGCTGCCGCAGAATGTACAGGGAGGGTTCGTCACAACCCGACGAATATTCTGCGGCAGCCCCTTTCCATTTCCACTATTCACCCGGTTCCTTCAGGAGAAGGAGGTTTCCTTCAAAAAACCCCTCTTTTCCCTTTGGGCCGTTAGCCTTTCTTTTAATAATCTGAGGATTAGTGTGAAGACGTAAAGTAGAAACAGAAGCATAACGAAAGAAGCGCCAGCAACTGCCGCTTTTGAATGTAAGAAAC
>CANRBX010000116.1 GCA_947628955.1 uncultured Lachnospiraceae bacterium
GGCATGAAGGCCGGGATCTGGTTTGAGATCGAGAATGTCGGCCATGCGTCGGAGGCGTTTCATCAGACCGGACATCTGCTGAAGCGTGACGGAGAGGTGCTGACGACGAGCCGCAGGCGCTTCTGGGATATGCGCGATCCGTGGGTGCGCGATTATCTGCGGGAGCGTGTGACCGGTACGCTGAAAAAGTACGGCTTTGAATATATGAAGATAGACTATAACGACACGATCGGCATCGGCTGTGACGGCGCGGAGTCCCCGGGTGAGGGCCTGCGCCGGAACATGGAAGCGACGATGGAATTTCTGGAGGAAGTGAAGCGCGAGGTGCCGGGGATCATCCTTGAAAACTGCGCCTCGGGCGGACACCGGCTGGAGCCGGGCTTCATGGGAGCGACCTCGATGGCGTCGTTCTCGGACGCGCATGAGTGTGTGGAGATCCCGATCATTGCCGCAAATCTGCACCGGGCGATCCTGCCGCGCCAGAGCCAGATCTGGGCGGTCATCCGTGAGACGGACAGCCTGAAGCGGATCGCGTATTCCGTGGCGAATACCTTCCTCGGACGCATGTGCCTCTCCGGCGACGTCACGAACCTGAGTCCAAAGCAGTGGGATGTCATCGAGCGGGGAATCGCATTCTACCGCAGGATCGCGCCGGTCATCAAAAAGGGCTGTACTTACATCGTGAGCCCGCAGGTCAGGTGCATCCGCCACCCGGAGGGCTGGCAGGGCGTCGTGCGCGTCGGGGAGAACGGCGGGGCATACGTGCTGATCCATACGTTTGGCGGAGCGTATCCGGAGACGGTCGGCATCCGGCTTCCGGACGGGACGCCGGAGAAGATCGCCGGGATTTACTCGGATGCGCAGACGGAGGTCTGGACAGAGAACGGAATCCTGTATTGCCGGCCGGGGGACAACTGGCGGGCAGTGGCCGTATATCTGAAGGATCCCGCATAGGGCAGGAATGGGGCTGCCGCAAAATGAACAGGGAGGATTTGACACAATCCGGCTGTACATTTTGCGGCAGCCGTTTTTGCTGTAGGGGGAACTTTTTGCTCAGAGACTTCCGCCGGTTTCCGGATGCAGGGCGCTGTGTTATGAGGCGGCTTTTGCTCGGAGGCTTCCGGATGCGGACGCTGTATTATGGGGCCGCTTTTGCCCGGAGGCTTCCGGATGCGGACGCTGCGTTTATAACGCGCTTTTTACGGATAGCGGACGTCTGAAAATGAATATGGACGATTTAGACAAAAATGAAGAGTTAAATTTGTGAAAAACAGATAAATTGTGTATTAAAAAGAAAAAATTATTGCATCTTTTCAGGAGATGTGTTATGGTAAAAACGTGGTTGGAAACGTTACCGATATCGTTGCCGGAAACGAAACCGGAAATTGCGGCATCAATGGAATGACCATGCAGGGTATCAGACAAAGGCAGCGCGGCGGGAACATTTTCTGTACAATTAATCATTTTGCGAAAGGAAGAGGTGGAAAAATGAGAAATTCCAAAAAGTATTTTGCAGTAGCGCTTGCTGCAGCGATGACTGCAGGCCTCATGACTGTGCCGTCACAGGCTGAAGAAGCGACGGGCAAGGTTTACTATCTGAACTTCAAACCGGAGGCAGATCAGGCATGGCAGGATCTGGCGGCTCTGTACACAGAGCAGACCGGCGTCCCGGTGACTGTCCTTACAGCTGCATCCGGTGAGTACAACACCACGCTGCAGTCCGAGATGGCGAAGTCCGAGGCCCCGACGATCTTCAACGTGGGCAATGCTGACGCGGCGGCTACGTGGGATAATTATACCTATGATCTGTCCGGCACTGCCCTGTACGATCATCTTACGGACAAATCCCTGGTGATCAGTTACAATGACAAGACAGCGGCTATTGCGAACTGCTATGAGTGCTACGGCCTGATCTACAACAAGACGATCCTCGAGCAGTACTGTGCGCTTGACGGCGCGGTGGTGTCCTCCATCGACGAGATCAACAGCTTCGATACCCTGAAGGCGGTGGCGGATGACATCAACAGCCGTATTGATGAGATCAATGATGCGCTTGGCACCTTCCTGACCGAAGCATTTGCCTCCGCGGGTCTGGACAGCGGCTCATCCTGGAGATTCTCCGGACATCTGGCAGGCCTTCCGCTCTACTATGAGTTCAGGGACGACGGCTGCGATCTGACGGCAGGCGAGGCGGAGATCGACGGCACGTATCTCGACCAGTTTAAGAACGTGTGGGATCTGTACGTATCCGCATCCTCTGCGGACCCGGCGACTCTGGCATCCGGCGCTCTGAATGCCGAGGCTGAGTTCGGCATGGGCGAGGCAGTATTCTATCAGAATGGTGACTGGGAATATTCCGCATTCACAAATCCGGAGAACGGCTACGAAGTGACCGGCGACGACATCGGCATGATGCCGATCTACCTTGGCGTGGATGATGAGAACGAGGGCCTTGCGGTCGGTACCGAGAACTACTGGGCGATCAACAGCCAGGCATCCCAGGAGGACATCGACGCATCCCTGGCGTTCCTCGAGTGGGTGATCACGTCCGACGAGGGCCGCGACGCGGTGACGAACCAGATGGGCCTGACGACCCCGTTTGACACGTTCGAGGGCGAGTTTGCGACGAAGAACGTGCTGGCGAACGCAGCGAACGAGCTGGCGGCAGCGGGTAAGACCTCCGTGGCGTGGAGCTTCAATGCGACTCCGAACGTGGATACCTGGAGAGAGGGCGTCGTATCTGCCCTGACCGCATATACAGACGGCAGCGGCGACTGGGACGGCGTTGTGTCCGCATTCGTGGACGGCTGGGCTGAGCAGTGGGCTCTGGCTCATGAGGAGTAATATCTCCGGCAGCCGTTTCACAGACAAAAGAATCAGGTAAGCAGATGGAAGGGGTAAGTGCCTGTCACTTACCCTTTTTTGGAAAAGGAGTAAATAAAGTCATGGCTAATAGAAATATTGCAAAGGGGAGCCCGCGCATTTCCGGGTCCGGAGTCGCCAACCGGCGTATGGGAAAATATTTCCCCATATTTGTTCTGCCGATGCTTCTCGCGTTCACCATCGGGTTCATTGTACCGTTTGCCTACGGTATCTTCCTGTCCTTCTGCAAGTTCACGACTGTCACGGACTGGTCCTGGGTAGGCTTTAAGAATTACACGAGGATCTTTTTTGTGAACGGGAAGCTGGACACCACATTTATTCACTCGCTGTGGTACACGGCGCTGTTCACGATCGTCTCCATGGCGATAATCAACGTGGCGGCCTTCGCGATCGCGATGCTTCTGACGAAGGGAATCCGGGGAACGAATCTGTTCCGCACCGTATTTTTCATGCCGAACCTGATCGGAGGCATCGTACTCAGCTATATCTGGCTGATGATCTTCAATGCGGTGCTGGCCCCGTTCTCGAAGACGATCATCTCCACGCAGTGGTACGCATTCTGGGGCATGATCATCGTTGTCTGCTGGCAGCAGATCGGCTACATGATGATCATTTATATCGCCGGGATCCAGAATATCCCGGGAGAGGTGATCGAGTCGGCGAAGATCGACGGCGCAGGCGGCTGGAGCATGCTCAAAAACATTACGATCCCGATGCTGATGCCGACGATCAGCACGTGCACGTTCCTGACGCTGACGAACGGCTTCAAGCTGTTCGACCAGAACCTCGCTCTGACGGACGGCAATCCGGCCCGGATGTCCCAGATGCTCGCGCTGAATATTTACGATACGATGTATGGGATGAC
>CANRBX010000117.1 GCA_947628955.1 uncultured Lachnospiraceae bacterium
GACCGACCGGTTATGAGCCGGTTGCTCTAACCAACTGAGCTAAAGGTCCAGAAAGCCGATGATCGGACTCGAACCGATAACCTGCTGATTACAAATCAGCTGCTCTGCCAATTGAGCCACATCGGCGCACCGGGCATTCCAGCTAATGACTCCTACGGGAATCGAACCCGTGTTACCGCCGTGAAAGGGCGATGTCTTAACCGCTTGACCAAGGAGCCCTATCCTCATCAGCCCCTCAGCTACTATCGCGGGCCAGTCGCTTTTATATCTCAGCGACAAGGGATATTTTAGCATATCTTTTGCCGTTTGACAAGTCTTTATTTATATTTTCTCGCCGTCCGGGTGTATGGGCGTCCGGGATTTTCAAACAACCTCCCAGTATCCGTTTTTGCTCGCCCCGTGCCGGACTAATCTTCCCTCTGCCTTCAGTTTCGCCAGAAGCCTTTCCACCTGTCTGTCCGTCAGGCCGAGTGTCGCTGCCAGAGTTCTGGCAGTCAATCTGTTATCCTGCCTGAGCAGCGCTATTATCTTTTCCACGTTTGTCCCGGCATTTTCTCCGACATTTATACCGACATTTCCTCCGACATTTATACCGACATTTCCTCCGACATTTATACCGACATTTTCTCCGGCTTCCGTCAGTTTGTTCTGACTTTTCACCACAGCTTTCAGCGCATCCCGTATCACTTCCAGCATAAAAGTTACAAAGATCGTTGACTCTCCCGCTCTATTCGATGCATTGAGCGCCTCATAATAACCCTCCCGTTTTTCATAAATCAGGCTTTCGATCGGCATCCATGCAAAAAAAGCTTTCCACTTCTGCAGGATCAGAGATTGCCACAGTCTTCCTGTGCGCCCGTTGCCGTCTGCAAAAGGATGGATAAACTCAAATTCATAATGAAAAATGCAAGACTTCACTAGCGGATGAAGCCTGGACTTCTTCATCCAGTCGAAAAGCTGTCTCATCAGTTCCGGCACGTAATTTGCAGGCGATCCGGCATGTATCAGCTGCTTTCCCGCATATACGCCCACGTTGCCGCTCCTGAAACATCCGGCTTCCTTTACCAGTCCCTCCATCATGATTTTGTATGCCAGCAGCAGATTTTTTATATTATAGGGATCAAGCGCTGACACCCTCTCATATGCCTCATAAGCATTTCTGACTTCTCTGATATCCTGCGGCGGTCCCATCACTGTTTTTCCGTTGATCACATCCGTCACCTGTTCCAGTGTCAGCGTATTCTGCTCGATGGCAAGAGAGGAATGAATTGACCGGATTCTGCCTGCCCGGCGCAGTTTCGGATTGGACTGCAGCGCATTATAAGTGACAACCGCGCCAACCTGCTCGCCAATCTCGATTATAAGATTTGTTATCGCCTCCGTCATCGTAAAAGGCGGCGTATAAGAGTCACTCACAAAAGCACCTCCTTCCCCTCAGAAGCATTTCAGTACTTTCTGTAAATCCTTCCGGCATCCCTTATTTCCATTTCCACAGCTTCTCAATTATCCTGTATGATATAATAATCCGCCAGAAAAGAACTGATGCCTGTAAACTTCGACTGTCGCTCCAACACTTATGTGCATTTAGTATACTACAGATTTACCATG
This sequence comes from uncultured Lachnospiraceae bacterium, assembly GCA_947628955.1. Taxonomy (GTDB): domain Bacteria; phylum Bacillota; class Clostridia; order Lachnospirales; family Lachnospiraceae; genus Choladousia. The sequence goes on from CANRBX010000117.1 coordinate 1,609, forward strand.
TTTTCTACAATAGTTTTCCATATGAGCTGCCCGGCAGGCTGGGCAATAAATGAATTATCTGAAGTCAGATCACCTGAAACTCTTTCCACTTGCCGGACTTCTGCCTCAGGCAGAAGATGACGGCCCGGATTGTCCAGTCTGTCACCATTGCTATCGCAATCCCGATCACGCCCATATGGAAAGTCACTCCCAGAAGGAACGACAGCACAAGCCGCCCTCCGATCGTAGAAGCAATCGAAACGATCATCGTGTATCTTACATCCCCGGCTGCGCGCAGGCCGCTGGAAAGCGCCCCTGAATAGGGAAATACAAAGGCGTTGAATATATTGTGGATCACCACAAGCCAGATGACGAGCATCCTGGTCTTCGGCTCCAGCGCATATGCCCGCATAAACAAAGGGGTCAGCAGCAGGACAAATGCGTTCCAGGCGACGGAAATCATCAGGTTAAGCCTTGAAAGCCGGCGAAAATAGTATTCGGCTGCGTCTGTATCCCGTGCGCCCATGCACTGCCCGATCACGGTAATGTATACCGTCCCCATTGTAGTACCCGCAAGCGCGGCAAGAGACCATATGCTCTGAGCCACTCCGTTTGCGGCGATCTGATAAGTTCCGAACAGGGCAACGATGCTTGAAAGCAGTACCTTCACAAGCTGAAAGATCCCGTTCTCCACTCCGTTCGGAATCGCTACGCCAAGTATTCTTTTCAGCATTCTGCCGTCCCACGAAACGATCCAGCCCCACCGGTAGGCCACTTCTTTCTTCTGTCCAAAGCAGAGACAGGTGATCGCCACTGCGGAAAAACTCCGCGCGATGAGCGACGGATAAGCGACTCCCGCCACCCCGGCATGCAGGACAAACACCCCGATCAGATTCCCTGCCACATTAATCACATTTGAAACCACGGAAATATACATCGTGGTCTTCGTTTTTCCAAGACTTCTGTAGATTGCCGCGCCGGCATTGTAAACCGCGAGCGCCGGATAGGAATAGGCAGATATCCGAAGGTAGGTGACGCAGGCATCCATCACACTGTCCTCTACCCTTCCAAAAAACAGACGAAGGATCCGGACATTCCCAAGCAGCACAAACGCCATCAGCACAATGGAAAACACAGAGGAAAACATAAGAAGCTGACTGGCAGATTTTCCGGCGTTCTCCTGGTCCTGCCGGCCAATGTACTGACTGATCACAACTGCGCCTCCGGATGCGAGCGCCGTAAAGAAATAGATAAAGATCGTATTAAACTGGTTCACCAGAGACACTCCCGACACTGCCGCTTCCCCGACATAACTGACTGCCAGAGTGTCAGCCATCCCTACAAGCATAGCCAGAAGCTGCTCCAGGAAAAGAGGAACGATCATCGCTTTCAAATCTTTGTCTGTTATCATTGTCCTCATCTCACAAAACGAAATTGATAAATAGTCCTGTCCCAAAAGAAAACAGCATGACAAAAGCAATGTACAAGAAAAAATACTTCATTCCCAGCACGATCTTCAGCGCACCGAGATTGGTGATCTTCGTCGCCGGGCCGGTGATCATAAAGGCCGAGGCGCTCCCCATGCTCATACCCATGGCGAGCCATTCCCGGATCAGCGGGATCGTCCCGCCGCGGCAGTCTGTTCATACCCGGCAAAAAACAAGGACGCTCCGAGAACAAAAAATGTCAAAAGTGGTAAATGTTTTTTCATACGTTTTCTCTCCTTTTAAAAAGTCAGGCTCTTAACCTTTTCCCCAGCTCATAAGCCTGCTGCGGGAAACCGGAGTGCCGCGTCATGGACGGCGTACCGCATCCCTTCCCGAGCACCATGCCCTGATCCTTCAGGTTCAGATACCGCACAAGCGTATGGTAATGCGCCTCCAGAGCCTCGAACGTCCATGTGTCATCATTCCACGCCACAGCCAGAAGCGCCGACACATGGACGTTCGAGG
>CANRBX010000118.1 GCA_947628955.1 uncultured Lachnospiraceae bacterium
GGCTGTATGCCATCCCGGCCCGGGGCGAGTGGGTGCGAAGCATCGAGGAAATGCCGGAGGAAGAGTACATAAAATATTTTTATGAATTTGATCCGGTGGATTTTGATCCGGTCAGGTGGGCAAAGACCGCGAAGGATGCCGGGATGGAATACATGATTCTGACCGCAAAGCACCACGACGGATTCTGCCTGTTTGACAGCCGGTACACCGACTATAAATGCATCAATACCAGATGCGGCCGCGATATTGTGGCGGAATTCACGGAGGCTGCCCGGGCGGAAGGACTGAAGGTGGGACTGTATTATTCCCTTCTGGACTGGCATCATCCGGACTATCCGCATCTGGGCGACCGCAATCATCCGATGAGAAATCATCCGGAGTGCGGCAACGAGGGACGGAATTTTTCACGCTACCTGGATTATATGCACGGGCAGGTCCGGGAGATCTGCACAAATTACGGGAAGCTGGATCTGCTCTGGTTTGATTTTTCCTACGATGACCTCCGGGGCGAGGCCTGGCGCGCCACAGAACTGATCGACATGGTGCGCACACTCCAGCCTGGTGTGATCATTGACAACCGTCTGGAGGTCAGTGGCGAGGGCTTTGGTTCGCTGGCCACAGGCAATCCTTCTCCGTTTCACGGAGATTTTGTGACGCCGGAACAGATCATTCCTCCGGAAGGACTCCGGGATCCGTCAGGGCGGGATCTGTACTGGGAATCCTGCGTGACCATGAACGGCAACTGGGGCTATCATGCCGCGGATCACTTCTGGAAGCCCTCCTCCATGCTGATCAAAAAGCTGGTGGAGTGCGTGAGCAAGGGCGGCAACATGCTGCTGAATGTGGGGCCGGATGCGAGAGGCCGTTTCCCGGATGTCTCCGTAAAAACGCTTCGCGAGATCGGTGAATGGATGAGGAAAAATAAGGACAGCATCAGAGGCTGCGGAAAAGCAGGTATCCCCAGGCCTGATTTCGGCAACGTGACCAGAAACGGAAACCGTATCTATTTCCACCTGTATGAGAACACCATCGGCCCGGTGCCGCTTCCGGGAATCGCCAGGGATCAGGTGGAGAAGATCCGTTATCTGGCGACAGGCGCCGAGGTACCGATCTCCGGCAGCTGGGTTCACAGCGATTATCCGGATATCGTGTTTGCGGACCTCGGACCGGATCCCATTCTGCCGGACCCGGTGGACACGGTGCTGGAGGTCACTCTGAAAGAGACTGTATAAATGAAAAGTCTGATCCCCCGGTATAGCTGCTTACAATGGGTTCTCTGCCTTTTGTTTTGACTGTACTGCAATTGGAAAAAGAGACATGCGGCCCTTTTTCAAACATAAGGATATCCGTCTTTTTGTATTTTGATTTATATCTTATAAGATTCCCGGTCTTTCGCAGAAACCGGTTGTTATTTTGATTTTCACATCCTTTTTGGTCGTTCTAAAATCTCTATAGAATTTATGTGCCGACGTACGTTTTCCGTAAGCTCGCCATGACGTTACTCAAAGGACCGTCAAGGCCGAACGATTTGTCCCTGATATCGTTGGTGATATAGACTTCGCCGAGATTGACGGTCACATAGGTGGCAAAGGGTTCCTGAGCGACCAGCCGCATGAACGGTGCTTTTATGAGCTGGTTGCGCCAGCCGATGCCCAGCTCTAGCACCACCAGTTTCTTTCCGTGATATCGGTCGAGAAACATTCTGTACCGCTGTCTGGCATCGGCATCCTCGATAAAGCCGGGACCGGCGGCGATGTGTACGGCCATGGGTCCGCCGCAGCGCGGACAGCGGGGCAGCAGTTCGGTTGGGATACGGCCGTCTCGCTCCGCCGCAGCCATCTCCTTCATAGCGGTTATTCACGGCAATATAGCGCGCCTTTGGCCAGGACAATGTCAGGAGCCAGAACGGTTCCTGGATAAACATGGGCGTCAGACGGCCAACGCCCAATTCAAGAAACAGAACGCTCTTGTCTTTATGTTCCAGAAGATAACGGGATATTTTTTCATACTGATGCACATACTTTTTCCCCTGCAGGAAGTTGCCGTATCCCCGTACCCAGGGGAAGGCTTCCCTGCCGCAGTGAGGGCAGCGGGGGATCAAACTGCCGGGAACGGCGGTGTCGCCGCCCATGGCGGTTATCATTTCCCGCACCGGTTCCACCGCGTCCCAGGTATCGTCCGTGCAGCAGTCCGCGCACTGAAAGAACCGGTGATCGCCCTGAATTTCGGCAACTTTGTCCTCCGGATAAAGCTTCACAAACTGGGTGTCCTGATTGGTAGTGAGAATGAAGAAATCCCTGCCCCGCAGCAGCGCGTCCAGATCCTGATACGGTTTGCGGACAGGAGCCGTCTGGGTCGTGTAGAGGAAGGTTGCCAGATAGCCCCAGAATTCCTCCCGTAACGTCCACTGGTGCAGCATGCCGTCAAACGCGCCCTTGAAGTGATATTTCTCGGCGTATTTTCCGAAATGCTCCCGGTAGGAAGCGTTATCTTCATAATAGAAATCCCCGCCTCCGGCTGCGGAAAGTCCGGACGCGCCGCCGACCACAATGCAGTCGGCAGAGCGGATCTCATCCGCCAGCCGTTCAATCTGCTCACGATAGAGCAGCGGCGGCCGGTCAGACAGCTGATACGGCGTTTTCCCGGAAGCGTAAATATTGTAATAACAGGAGTACGTCATCTGTGTCTGCATGACGATATCTTCATAGTAACTCATGGAAACAGCCTCTTTTCCTGATGTTATTTTTTTATTTACAGCAAAATGATTATAACGCGAGCTTGCGTTTCTGTCAACTTGCTGTTATAATAAAAATTACATCCAACAGAAAGGATTGTTGCTGGTCATAGAATGGACAGCAACAAAGGGCCTGCCTGCTATGAAATACCCGACAAAACTCAGTGATGCGGTTCATGTACTGGCGTTTCTTGCGCTGCATCCGGGCGCCGCGCTCACAAGCGAGCGGATTGCCGTAAGCATCCGGACCAATCCCGCTTACATCCGGCAGCTGATGTCTGCCCTGCGAAAAGGCGGATTGATCACCAGTGTGAAGGGACATCCGCGCCCCGCTCTGACCCGAGAGCCTGAGAATATTTCTTTGCTGGACGTATACCGTGCTATCGAGGGAGACAAGCCCATCCTGCACCAGGATACCCACACGAATCCCGACTGCGGCGTAGGCGTGAACATTCAGTTGGCCCTGCGGGACTACTACGACGAGATACAAAGGGCCGCTGAGGCCTGTATGAGCGCCATTACTTTGCAGGATATCATCGACACTTACCGCCAGAAGGCGGGTGTGAATAACGAGACGGAGGCTCCTATGACATATACAGAAGAATTTAAGTATAAATGTCCGGTCGACTGGACGCCCGTCACCCATACCATT
>CANRBX010000119.1 GCA_947628955.1 uncultured Lachnospiraceae bacterium
AATGTCATTTTTCTCTATCGCCGTAATCTCTGTGCAGCCCTCCAGCGAGCACGCCGACGGCGTAACATCAACATCATAGCCGTAAAACATTTTTACGGTAGTTCCGTTCTTCAACACTGTATTGGCCACATAGTTTGCGCCCCGTCCGATCCCATAGACATAGATCCGTGACTGATTGCCAGCGATTTGAAGGATTTCTTCCTGTGTCTCAAAGTCAAGGCGTGTGACGACACCATTCTCAATGGGATCCTGCGTCGTCGACAAAATGCACGCAGCGACATCGGCATACGCGTTTGCATCCTTATCAGACCAGGTCTCGTCGATCGGATTTACAAAGCATACCGAGGCGCCCTCCTCAGCAGCCATCTCGGCGAGCCCGCTCCCCTGCGCAAATGCAGCCGCGCCTGCCTCGTCATACGCGGTATCTCCAAACACCAGGATCGTCGGCGCCGTGCAAATCGTCACAACTCCCAGTGTATCCGCCGCGTTCGGCATCGGATAATACAGCAGAACCTCATGTTCTCCCGCCGGAATCCTGGTGATCAGGCCCTCTGCGTCCTGCCCCTGATCCTCCGCCTGTACATCTGCAGGCTCCTCCCCTGCCTCCGTTTCACTGTTCACGGGAGCCTCATCCGCGAAACAGCTTCCTGCGCATCCGACAGCCAGGCTGACAGACAGTCCAAATGCCACCAAACCTTTTCTCATAAAAATCTCCTTTCTTTTTTGATTCATTTTTCGCCGACCGGCAAATTGTATGATGTAATTGTAACCTGACTGTCTGATTTAAAATAGGATAAAAGTAATAATGACATAGACAAAAGTGACTTGTCGCAATCTCCATATTGACGAAAACGCCCCTTCATATGCGTGTTTTTTCGCACATATGACAGGACGCTTTCTCTTTTTCCATGTGCTGACACGTTATCATTCCAGCCGTTTATCTGGCGGCTGATGCATGCATCAGCCCTCAGTTCACATCGTAAGAATTGTTCCTGTAGTCTGACGGCGACTTTCCTGTAAGCTTTTTGAACACCCTGGTAAAATAAGTGTAGTCCTCATAGCCGACCATATCGGCAATCACTTTGACCGGAAGATTCGTCTCCTGCAGAATCTTCTTCGCTGTCGCGACCCTCGCCTGCGAGATATACTCTGTGATGGAAAGACCTGTTTTCGATTTAAAGATCCTCATCAGATATTTGGGGTGAAAGTGCAGTTCATGCGCCATGTCCGTCACGGCGATGTTGTCCACCATGTGTTCCCGGACGTATTTCTTGACCTTCTGCTCTACATCGCGCTCCTTCCCGTAGCGTTTTTCCTGCTCCATCGTCTCATCCGTCAGCGCCGTCCATGCCTCGCCAAGACTGCCGCTCTCCCCTGCATCGACCGCCTCCATCTTAGCCACGAGCTCAGTCAGTACGAGTTCAAACTCTTCGTAGTCGATCGGCTTGAGAATATAATCATAGCAGCTCAGCTGGATCGCCTTTCGCATGTAGGCGAACTCCGGATGACATGTGACAAAAATACAGCTCAGCTTTATCTTCTGTCCGCGCAACCATTCCAGCAACTGCAGCCCGGAGCCTCCCGGCATCTCAATATCGCATATCAGGATGTCGATTTTCTCCTGATCGATCACGCAGATTGCCTCCTGCATGCTCGATGCGCGAAACGTCCCGCGCACGCCGCAGCGCTGCCAGTCCACGTTCTTCTCCAGAGCCTCAACGGTCCTCGGCTCGTCGTCTACCAGTATCGCATTATACAAAAGCTCACCCCACTCTCTGCACAAATTGTACCAGACCGTTCTTTTCTGCTCTCCCTCAAGTTATTCCTTTTGTGTGCAGAAAAACTTCACTTTTTGTAGTCGTCAGAAAGAAAAAAGAATGAATCCGCAGACAGAATCTGCAGATTCATTCAGGATAAGCTTTTTATTCAGTTTTTGCCTGCCTCAGACCGGAATCAGTTCCAGAAAACAAAATTGATCCTGCCCACATGGTATGGTAACGGTCAGCCTGTTTTGTCTGCACGCTCTGACAGCAAGCGATATATCCGGATCCGCCAGATGCCGAAACACTGTTTCCTCATTCAGCTTTGGATGATCTCCGAGCAGGGCTCTGCAGTTCTGATACTGCCTCATCGAATCCCTGCTCTGATGCCGTCGCTCCAGATAATTCCCGTCCGGAAGGTGCTCAATCGTCATGTCCAGCTGCGTACCTTTCTCCCCTTCTGCACCGGAGCAATCCGCCTGCCATGCCAGAATCTGCAACGTGCGGTCCTGCCTGGTCACAATATAATTTTCTCCGCGGCCGATCAGTTCCATTCCCAGCCGGCACAGAAACTGACAGGCAAAGTAGGCCGGCTTCCGGATCAGATCCTTCGTCAGCAGACCGAGTCCCCCGTCAAATAATTCCCTGCGGTCCGACTCTTTCCGGAAATCTCCCAGGCAGCAATACGCGCCTATCGCCACAGAATCCATATTCCCGGACATCAGCCTCAGCAGATCCACAGCCTTGCGTGCGCTGTCATTGTAGGCGCAGGTTTCCATGATCTCCGTATTCCACTCAGAGAGGACGACTTTTAGCCCGTCCAGCCCCTCACGCGTCATCAATTCTCTCAGAAGCTGTACCCGTACAGACAAATCACTGATTTTCTGGATGACCCCGCCCTCTGAGAGACAGTAAAAATAGATGGAAATAAAATCCGGTCTGTTTTTCATCCTGGATATCTGCTTCAGCTGCGCCTCAAAGTGCCTGGGAAGCGCCCAGCCACAGCCGCCGATTCGGGAAGCCGGTAGTTTTTCACGCAGAAATCCGATGATCCTGTCATAAAACGAGAAGAATTTCTCTGCCTCATCCCCGTCATAGCTTTGCGGGTTCTGAAGGATCTCAAAGATCCAGCCGGACACTTCTTCCTGCCCGTATCGGCCGATGATATGGTCGATAAAATTCTGGATCAGCCGCTCCCACTGCACATAATCCGTGTGGGTTTGTACTGTATGATGATATTTGTAGGTCAGATCCTCAAAATCTCTGATGACCTGCACCGCCCTGATCCCAAGGTCAATAAACGGCCGGAGCTGACGACTGTGCAAAAAATCCAGGACCTCATCCAGATAAGAGTACTGGATGCTTACTTTTCCACCTTTTTCCGGCATGAGAACCCAGTCAGAAAAAGGGTTACAGATCCGGATATAAGGGATCCGCAGTTCTTCGCGCATCAAGAGTATCTGCTCCCGCACTGATTTCTGTAGCAGCATCTCAAAGGTTCCTGCATTGATCACGAGCTTCCATGGATTGGAAAATGCCGCCGCCTTCCCCGCGTCCACAACCCGATGCGTGTGCGGCCGTTCCAGCTGTGCGCGGATCTCAGA
>CANRBX010000120.1 GCA_947628955.1 uncultured Lachnospiraceae bacterium
AAGATTGACCGCTGCCTGGGCTGCGGAGCCTGTTCCACGGCTCTGGAGAAGGGCAAGGACAACAACTGTGTCGTGAAGGACGATTTCCAGATGGTGGAGAACGAGGTTCGCTGGGCGGACGCCATCATCCTGGCGGCTCCGGTCTACACGCTGCAGCCGGTGGGTCAGTTTAAGAATTTCGTTGACCGCTTCAGCTGCCGTCACGACGTGTCCGCGATCAACTGGGTGCTGGACAAGAGAAGGACAGGCGAGATGCCGGGCGATCCGGATGCGTTTCCGCAGGAGCGTCTCAAGAGACGTACGGTTTCCTTCATCTCCATCGGCGGCGCGACGACCGACAACTGGGTATCCATGGGTACTCCGTCGCTGCATCTGTTCGCAATCTCCGCGATGATGCAGGTGGTCTGCAACTACAACGCGAACTGCATGGGTACGACCGGCAATCCGTACCTCGACGAGACGCTGATCGGTCATATGCATGAGATGGGCAGACGCACGGCGCAGGCGTTCGAGCAGAAGCGTGAAGATGTAGAGTACTGGAATCCGAAGGATATGGGCACCTGCCCGGTATGTCATCAGAACCTGCTGATGGTGAACGGCACGACGACCTGCCAGTGCCCGGTCTGCGGCATCTACGGCAAGATTTCCATCGACGGTGAGAAGCTCAACGTCACGTTCTCTGAGGACGAGCAGGCGAGGGCGAGAGGCACGTTCCGCGGTCTGCGTGAGCACACGGTCGAGATCCAGGGCTTCGGTGCGATCTGCGGTCCGAAGATCATGGCCAACAAAGAATTCCTTGACAAGCAGATGAACGAGCGGATCAAGAATTTCGACGAGGCGATCAACAACAAATAAGATTCAGAAGAGGCTGCTGCGGCACTGCCCGCCCGGTACTTTGCGGATATTTTCCCGGAAAACCGCCAGAAGGTCTTCCGGGAGAACCTGCCGGAAGTCCGGATGGACAGGGATTCTGTAACAGCCCTTTAAATAATGAGCAAAAGGAGTGAGCTGATGAAAAAGTATGAAGCGCAGATCTGCGTGATCGCGGCAGGGCCGTCCGGACTTTCCGCCGCGGTACAGGCAGCTCAGGATGGCGCAAAAGTAATCGTTCTGGAGAAGAACGCCGCGGTCGGCGGCGCGGCCAACATGGGCATGGGGCCGCTCGGTATCGGGACGAAGTACCAGAAGCAGCAGATGATCGACATCTCTGTGGAAAAAGCCTTCAACATGTTCATGGACTACACCCACTATAATGTCGATGCGAGACTGATCAAGCGGTATTTTTCACAGTCCGCTGAGACGATCCAGTGGCTGGAGGATATGGGCGTGGAGTTTGAGGGAGCATTCAAATATTTCCCGCAGTCGGAGGCCACCTGGCATATCGTAAAGACCGGCAAGGAGATCGGCCCCAGGGCAGCTTCCTTTATGAACCGTGCGCTGTATCAGAAAGCGCTGGAGCTGGGCGTGGAGTTCCTGCTGGAGTCTCCGGCGCAGAAGATCCTGAAAGAGGACGGAAAAGTTGTCGGCGTGCTCGCAAAAGGCCCCGGCAATGAAGAGATCGAAGTGAAATGCCGGGCGGCGATCATCTGCACCGGCGGCGCAGGCGCAAACAAGCAGATGATCAGGGATAAGATCGGCCTCGAGTGGGGCACGAACGTATTCAATTTCGCGATCCCGGGCATCATGGGAGACGGCCTGCGCATGGCATGGGATGCCGGTGCGGATCAGCTTCCGGTGCGTATCGAGATGGCCGCAAACTGCGGCGGCGGCGAGCCGGCGAGCGGCAGTGTCTCCAATATTTTCAAACAGCCGAACCTGTTGGTCAACCGTTTCGGCAAGCGCATCATGAACGAGGACTTCATGCAGAATACGACATATCTGAGCAACGTGGCCAACCACCAGAAGGATAAGATTGTCTTCAGCATCGTGGATTCCTCGATCGTCAAGTACTATGTGAAGAATGGTGTGGAGGTGACCAGCCTGGTTGACCCGGATCCGGATGTGTCCGGTTTCTACGAGGGCATGGAGACGCTTCTGGCAAACGGTTCGAAGAACTTCTTCCGTGCGGATACGCTGGAAGAGCTGGCGGAGAAGATCGGTGTGAATGTGGAGAACTTCAAGGAGACCGTGGACACCTACAACTATTTCTGCGACAGCTACGACCAGGAGTTCTTCAAGGATCCGCGCTTCCTGCGCCCGATCTTCAAGGCGCCGTTCTATGCCTGTGCGTTCTATCCGGGCGGATACGGCACGGTCGGCGGCGTGCGCATCAACGAGAACTGCGAGGCGTGCGACAGCGAGTTCATGCCGATCCCGGGCCTCTACTGCGCAGGCGCGGACTCCTGCAACATCTACGACGACAGCTACATGTTCCTGCTGCCCGGCAACTCGATGGGCTACGCGGTCAATACGGGACGCATTGCCGGCATGAGCGCGGCGGAATATGTGAACCTGTGAACCGGTAACGCCGGGATCAGAGAGTGATTCGGGACGAATGCAGATATGCGGAATATCCCTGAGAGATATAAAGAGAAAGAAAAGCGAAAAAGAAAAGATGGGGGAAACAATATGGCAACGATTACCGTAGACGGAATCCGGCTGGAAGTGCCGGAGCATAAATCTGTCCTGGAATGCGCCCTCCAGGCGGGGATCTACATCCCGCACCTGTGCCACCACCCGGACCTGCCGGAGAACGGCTCCTGCCGCCTGTGCGTGGTAGAGGTGGACGGAGTGGAAGGCGCCGTGCCGTCCTGCACGCTGAAGGCGGAGGACGGGATGGTGGTACATACGAAGGGCGAGCGGCTGTCGAAGCTGCGCTCGATGGCGATGGAGCTTCTGCTGGCGGGGCACCCGGAGGACTGCTCGACGTGCCCGAAGTACGGGAACTGCGAGCTGCAGACGCTGATGCAGTACCTGGGCGGCGCGAACAACACGCGCATGAAGCCGCGCGTGAAGGGATTCAAGGAGAACAGCGCGAACCCGCTGATCGACCACGACATGGACCGCTGCGTGCTGTGCGGCCGCTGCGTGCGCGCGTGTAACGACCTGCGCGGCGTGGGCGTGCTGGACTACCGGAAGAAGGACCTGGAGACGTACGTGGGGACGCTGCATGACAAGCTGCTGGCGGACGCGGACTGCCGGTTCTGCCAGGCGTGCGCGGAGGTCTGCCCGACGGGCACGATCCGCGACAAGCTGATGATGAACAACACGGACAAGAAGCCGAAGGAGGACGTGGTGGTGCCGTGCCGTGCGGCGTGCCCGGC
>CANRBX010000121.1 GCA_947628955.1 uncultured Lachnospiraceae bacterium
CGATCCGTGACCGCGGGCTGCATATTGTGCTCGATCCGATGTACGGCGTCAGCCAGACTTCGATCAAGACCATTCTGTCCACAGCGCGCTGTGAGCTGGACCTGATCCACGAGGCGCATGATACCCTGTTCGGGCGGAGAATGCCGGCCCCCAGCCGCGAGTCGCTGACCGAGCTTTGTACCTATGTAACGGAGATGGAGTGCGACCTCGGTATCGCGACGGACGGAGATGCGGACCGCCTGGGTGTGATTGACGACAAGGGACGCTATCTGACGGCCAATGATATTCTGATGCTCCTGTATTATTACCTTCTGCAGTACAAGGGCTGGCGCGGGCCGGCCGTGCGCAACGTCGCGACGACACATATTCTGGACCGTATGGCGGAGGACTTCGGGGAGAAATGCTACGAGGTGCCGGTGGGCTTCAAGCATATTTCGTCCAAAATGCAGGAGACCGGCGCCATTATCGGCGGCGAGTCCTCCGGCGGACTGACGGTCAGAGGCCATATCAACGGCAAGGACGGGATCTACGCAGCCTCTCTTCTGGTGGAGATGATCGCAGTGACCGGCAAGAAGCTCTCCGAGCTGGCGGAGGAGATCCATAAAAAATACGGCGAGACATGGATGGAGGAGTGTTCGTACCGCTTCCCGGCGGAACGGACGCACGAGCTGAAGCAGATTCTCTATGAGGACAGGCAGCTGCCGGAATTCGCCCATGAGATCGAGCGGGTGTCCTACATGGACGGCTGCAAGGTATATTTTAAGAACGGGGGCTGGATCATTGCCCGTTTCTCCGGGACGGAGCCTCTGCTGCGTATTTTCTGTGAGATGGAGGAGCGTGAAACGGCAGCCGGATGCTGCAGAATATTCCGGGAATTTCTGAAGCTGTAGACTTGTGTCAAAAATCCCTGCAATTGTCCGGCGGGAGGTGTCTTATGAAGATTGGAATCATATCCATTAATATGTATTCGCGGGCTCTGAACTTTGCGTGTCCGCTGCATACCTGGGCCTTTCAGCAGTTTCTTCTGTCTCACGGAATCGAAAGCACAGTGATTGATTATACGCCGATCTATTTTGATAATTTTGATTTGCGGCATCCGTATAATTATTACGAGGAAAAGTGCAGAATATATTCCGGAAAGAAAGCGGCGAACGCAGAGGATCAGGAAGCCATCGACAGGAAGCTGGAAAAGTACACGGAAAAACGGGACGCCTGGAATCTTCTTATTCAGGAGCGGGAGAGGCGTTACGACAAGTTTCAGCAGTTTATCGAGAAAAATTACAAAAAGACGGAACTGTGTTATAATGCCGATCTTCTGGAGGCGCTGGATCCAGGCTTTGACTGCTACATCTGCGTTACGGATGTGATCTGGAAGAACCAGCCCGGCTACGGGTTTGACCCGGGATTCTTTCTGGGATGCTCCTGCATGGATCAGAAGTGGAAATTTGCCTATTCTGCAAGCCAGGGATCCTATATGGCGGAGACAGACAAAGAGAAGGAGCAGTTTTTCCGTTACCTGAGTGATTTTGACAGGATTTCGGTGCGGGAAAAAAGTCTGCAGCAGTATCTGGAGGAGCATATGGACCGTGAAATCGGTCATGTTCTGGACCCGGTTCTGCTTAATCCGCCGGAGCTTTATGAGAAGACGGCGGTGAAGCCGAAGGAAGAGAGGTATCTTTTCCTCTATTATGTAACGGAACAGGCGGACGATACCGTGCGGGAGGCCGTTGCCTATGCCAGGCGTTACCACTACCGAATCATTGAAACTACTGATTTTTCGTTAAAAAACGGCAAAGTATGTGAGTATTCCGGCGTTGACTGCGATTTTCATTATGATATCGGAATCGAGGAATGGCTGGGTTATATCCGGTATGCGGATGTTATCTTTACCAATTCTTTTCATGCATGCTGTCTGTCGATTCTGTTCCGAAAGAATTTTTACGCGGGTTTTCGCAGAAATGATAAGATCCGCAGCCTGCTGGGGATGTTTGGACTGACAGACCGTTTGATTGCACAGAAGGAGGACAGCAGCGTTCTCTCGCGTGCAAAGAACAAATTGTTTCGTCATGCCGGTCATTGTCTGCCGCATGCTTCTCTTCCGGATAATCCCATTGATTACAGTTCGGTGGGGGAGAATCTGCAGAGACGGACGGAGGAATCTGCGGAGTGGATTTTATCTGCGCTGCGTATGGCAGAAACCGGTGTGCGGGAAATCCGGGATTACGATTCGGCAAAGAAGGCGCAGACATATAAGCTGCTTTACAACAGTCACTACAGGAATAAACCCTTTACCTGGACCTTTGACGAGCATTCCGGCAAAGTCCGGCATCTGGCAACCGGTTCTTACGAGTATACTCCGGACGGTCGTGTTGTGAACGATGGAACTGCCCGCCTGCTGAAGAACGGCTTTGTGCTGGAGGGATACCGGTTTACAGGCTGGAGGCTCCGCATCCGAATCGGCAAATGCTGGTTCTGGTGCTGCGCAGCGGAGGGGAAAACCTGTCTGGTTCCCAGGGATTCGTACGACAGGAAGAAAAACGCGCCGTACCGGATATTCCGGGAAGAAGAACTCCTTCCGTTCTTCCCGGTCAACCGGATTCAGACTGTGGTCGCGGAGGCGTGCTGGGAGCCCGCTTTATAACGGTGTAGACTTGTCTGAACTGGTTACTGTTCACTTCGTACACAGTAACGAGCGGTTTGAGCATGCAAATTCGCTTCGCGAAGCCCAAACTGCCTCCTGAATCACTTTCTTACGTCCTCAGCAGCAAGTGCTTCGGCCTGGCCTGAACAGTAACCTGAACTGTTCAGAGGGAGCAGCAGCCGGGAAGCAGCAGCCGAAGATTCTGCTTGACAAAATTGCAGCGGTTCGCTAAGATACCTGACTTTGGTATCAGACATTAAAAAATGGCGTTAACTCATTGAAAGAGAAAGCTGCTGCAGTAGATTTGCAGCAGCTTTTTCAGTCTTGAAATTTTAAATCTTATGGTTTAAGATGGACCGGATCTGCGTTTCGGTCAGGAAATAGTTTGTCAGCGGAAGCTTTAACCTTAAAGACAGATCATTGATGATATCGCTGGATGTTGCCGTGTTGATATATTTTGTTTCTGCTTTCGTGACCCGGAAATCTTTCAGAAAACGGAAGATTTCTGTCATCGCATACTGGTTTTCCAGTACCTTGAATTGAAAGAGGCGCTCTAACAGTACCGTCAGATAGCAGATTAAAAAATGCCCTTTTATCGT
>CANRBX010000122.1 GCA_947628955.1 uncultured Lachnospiraceae bacterium
GCGGAAAGCCCGGTCGGTCCTCCTGCCACTACAGCAATCTGTGCTTCGTATGTCTTCATAAATGCACTCCTTTGCTCTTTTTTCATCCGGCCTCAGAAAAATACACACACCAGATCACAATACCAGGCCGGAAAGTATACATGTCTGGTATTTTGGTATGATCCTATTGTAAAAAAATCCGGTGAAGGAAACTTCACCAGATTTTTTGAAATCCAATCTATTTTTTGCTATTTTCCCGGACAGCCGCGGCGCTCACAGCAAAAACGGCTATGTAAATATTATCTCAGCGGCTGAACCTCTCCTTCAGCCTCGGCCCCGCCAGCTGGATCAGGATCACGACGATCAGGATGATTCCCTTGATCGCGTCGTTGATCAGAGAGTCCATCTTCAGCGCGACGATGATCTTGTCGATGACCGTATAGGACATCGCGCCGAAGAGAATGCCGAGGCATTTTCCGCGCCCGCCGCTCATGCTGATGCCGCCGAGCACGGCGGATGCGATCGCGTACATCTCGTTGCTCTTTCCCGTCGTCGCCGGGTCGGAGGAGGCGTTCATCGCGATCCACAGAAACGCGCTCATGCCGACCAGTGCGCCGGTGATCACGAAGACCACCGTCTTCATCAGGTCCACGTTGATGCCGTTCATCGAAGCGCCCTTCTCGTTGCTGCCGATCGCGTAGATCTTCTTGCCGAACTTCGTGCTCGTCGTGATATACGTGAAGACCGCAACGACCAGGATCAGCATCAGGCCGACGATCGGCACCATGGCGATCTTGCCGTTTCCGAAATTGTAGAATGCCTGATAGGAATCCAGGCTGTTTACCATGCGGTATACCGAGCTTCCGCCGCCGCAGAGATCCTTCGGAATGACCTGGCAGAAATACTGGGCGAACGAGCGGTAGATCAGCATCGTGGCCAGAGTTACGATAAACGCGGGCATCTTCACATAGCCCACCAGGACTCCGTTGACCGCGCCGCAGACCGCGCCGAACGCCAGGCAGAACAGCAGCGTCAGGACAATGCTCCCGGTAATGTTAAAGATCACGACCGCAAAGCCGCTGATCAGGGCGAGCATGGAGCCGACCGACAGGTCGATCTCCCCGGTCAGGCACACGAGGCCCATCCCGATGCCGATGATCCCGATCACGGCAGAATGGCGGAAGATGTTCATCACGCCATTTACAGTAAGGCCATTGGAGGTGAAGGCATACACAATGAAAATTGCAATGAATACCACAATGAAGCTGTAATGCGACAGCACCTTCGTCAATGGATTTTTCTTAGTTGTCATCTCTTTTTCCTCCTGAAATCATAACTATTCAGTACTTTTCCGGCCTGCCTTCCTCCCGGTGCGCCGTCCGCGCCCGGGAAGGAGGTTCATGCATTCGCGGCCGTCGAATAGAGCATCACCGTCTGCTCGTCGATCTCCCGGTGCTGCAGTACCTTTACGATCCGCCCCTCGTAGAAGACCGCGCAGTAATCGGCGATCTTCTGGATCTCGGGGATCTCCAGCGTGTTGATCAGGATCGTCTTCCCTTCCTTCGCGAGCTGGAGGATCAGCTTGTAGATCTCGGCCTTGGCGCCGACGTCGATCCCCTGGGTCGGGTTGTCCAGAAGCAGCACATCCGCCTCCGTGTTCAGCCATCTGGCCAGGAATACCTTCTGCTGGTTTCCGCCCGAGAGGGACAGGATCGAGTCTGAGCTGTTCTGCGCCTTGATGCCGAGCATTCCCCGGTATTTCTCGTATTTCTGCTGCTCCGCCTTCCTGTGGATCGGGAAATTCATCGCGGAGAGCGTGTGCTCCGCGAGGTACATGTTCTCCAGCAGGCTCATGTCCGCGATCACAGAGTTCTCCTTGCGGTTGGAGGCCAGCATCGCGATCCCCGCCTTCATCGTCCGGTGCGTCGAGTGGTACGGGATGCGCTTCCCGTTCATCTCCACGCTGCCGCCGGTCGCGCAGGTGACGCCGAAAATGCACTGCATCAGCTCAGAGCTCCCGGCGCCCTGCAGGCCCGTCAGGCCCACGATCTGTCCGCGCCTGATGTCAAGATTGATATGCTCGAAGCCAGGGCCGCTGAAATCATGCAGCTTCAGTATGACCTCGCCCGTCGGCCTGGTCTCATAGATGTCGCGGAAGGAGTCCGCATTCCCTACCAGAAGCTTTGTGATCTCCTCCGGCGTGATGTCCGCGATGTTCCCCGACGCAATGTATTCCCCGTTCCGGAACACGGTATAGCGGTCCGAAATCTGGAAGATCTCCGGCATCTTGTGGGAAATAAAAATGAATGAGGTCCCGTTCTGCTTCAGGTTCCGGATGATCTGGAACAGGTGCGCGATCTCGTCATTGTTCAGCGCAGTCGTCGGCTCGTCGAGGATCAGAAGCTTCGCCTTGAAAAACAGCGCCTTGGAAATTTCCAGCAGCTGCTTCTCGCTGGTCTTCAAATTCTCCACCTTCTCAGTCGGGTCAATCCTCACATCCAGCTCGGCAAACAGTTCTCCGGCCCTTTTTATCATCTCTTTCTTGTCGCATCTGCCAAAAGCGTTCACAATCTCCTTGCCGAGGAAAATATTCTCCCAGACGGTCATGTCGTTGAACAGGTTCAGCTCCTGGTGCACAAAAGCGATGCCGAGATCCTCTGATTTCCTGATCGTGATATGGTCGAGCGTCTGTCCGTCAAAGACCACGCTGCCGCCGTCGCGGGTGTAAACGCCGGTCAGAACGTTCATCAGAGTGGATTTTCCCGCGCCGTTCTCGCCGAGAAGGGCATGGACCTCGCCCCTGTCCACCTCGAGCTGCACCTTTTTCAGCACCGGAACGCCGTTAAACGCCTTGTCAATATTTTTCATCTCCAATAACATTTTAACCGCTCCTTAAAATCGGGAGCCGGACAGACCCGTCCGGCTCCCAGTTTGATCTCTCCTTCCGAAGCCTTTTCCCGGATGCCCGGAAGCGATGCCGTCAGGGCTTAAGCCCCGCCGAACCCGCCCCGGGACGGCCGCGTGCGGCGGCCCTCCGTGAAGTACTCCGGTTTTGTTTTCTAATGTATTTCTGCGCGGGAGCCCCGGATCCGGGAAGGCCCGGGAAATCACCCGCGCGGTGTTTCGCACCGCCGGAAGCGCTGCTTAGAAGGACGGATACTCGTCAACGTTCTCAGCCGTTACGTTCTCGCACGCGATCACGTGATCCTGCACCACTTCCTCGCCGTTCAGATGATCTACCATATC
>CANRBX010000123.1 GCA_947628955.1 uncultured Lachnospiraceae bacterium
TCTTGTGTTTCACAGGCACACGCCAAAGACCGTGCTGTATCTCGGCGAGGTTCTGCCTTACGCGATCATCGGCATGCTGGTGGTGTATTGTCTGAAGGACATCTCCTTTACGGGCAGCACGCATGCGCTTCCGGAGATTCTTGCGGCAGCCCTGACGGCGTTTCTGCACAAATGGAAGCACAACACACTTCTCTCGATCCTTTGCGGCACGCTGTTTTATATGTTTCTTGTGCAGGCGGTATTCTGAGGAGACGCTGCGCGGATTCTGACATTGGACCCGGGATGGAACTCTTCTGTCTTTCTCACATATATTACGTTAGCTGAGAAAGAAGGAGAGGAAGCATGATGAAAAAAGTTTTATCATTTGTACTTGCGGCAGCTCTGAGCCTGGGGACATTGCCCTGCATGGCTCAGGCGGAGGAACAGACGAAGGAACAGACGAAAGTCACGCTGAACGAGGTGGCACATTCGATTTTCTATGCGCCGCAGTACGCGGCGATCGAGCTGGGGTATTTTGCAGAAGAAGGAATTGATCTGACACTGGTCACGGGGTTCGGCGCGGATAAGACGATGACCGCGCTGCTTTCCGGAGAGGCCGATATCGGATTTATGGGTTCCGAGGCTTCTATTTATACGTACAGCGGCGGCGCAGCAGATGCGCCGGTCAATTTTGCACAGCTTACCCAGCGCGCCGGGAATTTTCTGGTGGCGCGCGAGGAGATGCCGGATTTTACCTGGGCGGATCTGAAGGGCAGAGACGTGCTCGGCGGCCGGAAGGGCGGTATGCCGGAGATGGTATTTGAGTATATTCTGAAGGCGAACGGCATCGATCCGGAGACTGACGTGAACATTGACCAGTCCATCGATTTCGGCTCAACTGCAGCAGCCTTTTCCGGGGGCCAGGGGGAGTTTACGGTAGAGTTATAGTAAATACTACACCCATCAGATAAAGGAAAAACCGCTGATTTTATGCGTGTTTTTATCTACATGGATCTCTTTCACGATTCTTTTCCAGAATGCATTCTTGTGTTCTGCGTCCAGCATATCATATAATTCACGCCAGTTTCCAGTGACTTCCTCCTGCAGCTTTTTATATTTCTCCAGATCATAGATTTGAGTATCCTCAGACTCCGCCTGCAGCGCCTTTTCCAGCTCGTCATATTGGCTGTCATAGTATTCTGCTGTAATGCGGCCCTTCTGGAAGAGGATATTCAGACGATCCATTTCTGCGCGGATGGCGGGGGCCTTACTGATCTTTGCGCCGGATTTATTCTGCAGGGCAGCGATTACATTCGTGATGGCGGGGCATAAATGCTCCAGCATGTACTCCTCAACAACACTCTCAGTGATACAGGGCGATCGATGCGGGTCAAATTTTCTGGCGCATCTGTATCGCTTGTAGAATGTGAAAGTTCCGTCCTTGCAGGTGTTCCTTTTCCGGAACCCGGTGAGGATCCCGCCACAGACGGGACAGACGATCAGACCGGAAAAGATATATGCTTCGTTCGTATGAGGATAACTCTTGGTGTCTGAAGTGTTTTTGATCATATTAAACTGCTCCTTTGTGATATAAGCCGGATAAAAATCAGGCATGTCGCGGTAAATCCCGGTGTACAGTTCTGTTGACAGTACCCGGTTCACCTGGTATACAGTAGGCTTCCTGCAGTGGCCGCTATATTTGTTCATGATGTGAGCGACTGTCCTGCGCTTGGAGAAACAGGAGAAGTAAAAGCTGAATATCTCATCCACGATACATTCTGTCTCAGGATCCTTCTGAAGTTTCTTATCTACGGAAATATATCCGTATGGAGCTGCGCCGGTAACATGCTCACCGTTTCGGACCTTGTGCTCCAGGACAACCTTGATACGTTCACTTGTCCGATCACACTCATTCTGCGCGACGGCCAGCATGATATTGACCACCATCTGGCCGTTGGCTGTGGAAGTATCATAATCCTCGAAGATGGTCTTCCAGTAACAGTGATGCTTCTCGAGAATCTCCTGCGTGGTCTGGTATTCCTTGATATTACGGAACCAGCGGTCGAGCTTGGTTACAAGGATGATATCGATCTTTTCGTCCTCCACATCATGCAGCAGGCGCAGCAGGGCCGGCCGTTTGCTGACCGGCTTCCGGGCAGAAACACCTTCATCAGCATATGTGCCGACGATCTCATAGCCCATCCGGTCAGCGTACTCAGTCAGGTCTTTGATCTGCGCAGGCAGGGACAGGCCGTTTATAAATTGCTCTTCAGTTGATACGCGCGGGTAGAGCGCGCAGCGTAGCTGCTTCATGTAATCCCCTCCGGGCTATTCGAGAAAGCATATAATAACCTAATTAAAGTAAAAGACACCCATACAAATACATGCATGAGTGCCTTTCAACCATAATCAATATGGTTCTCTCGATGCAAGTATATTACCATATGGGAAAAAATATTACAATATTTTATAACTGTTTTTTTCTCCGTGTTTAACTACAAATTATCAATATAAAAAGCGTTATTTTCGCTTGAATTATATAAATTATGCTATTTGCCAAACTTATTATAGTTGATGTCATCCTTTGGAAGTCAAAGTAGCACATCTAAATCGGATATATCTTTAATTCCAATTTGTGCTCGCACATATTCAAAGGCATGAGGATGTATCTTAGATTGCAGGTCCTTTAACATAGATTTTAGTTCGCTTATGAACTGCTTATATTATCATCATTCATACACGAAATCCTCTTTTCTTTTGACTTATTAAGCTCCGAAGCAGCCTATCTACTGTAGCCGACAGCTCTGGGGTGGACCGTTGCGACGTCGCAACAGGGCCGGGGCGGCACCAGAGCCGGCCGTTGTGGTGGCGCACCGGGCGGTTTTGCTGTTTGGTTTGACAAATCTGCAGGTCTGACGTATAATATGCTTAACAGGACAGCCGGAAGGTGAGTGCAGCACCCGCCCCGGCATCATAAAGTAATAAGCTAAGAATAGCCGTTCCTAGACTTTGACGAGAGCAGGACGGCTATTTCTTATGCGTATAACTCAGAATCGCGACGATCAAGCTGGCGACAGCTATGATAACCATGAATTCTTCATATGTACTCATAATAATCACCCCTTTCCGCAAGGACTCGGAACGGGTGAGAGCACGTCCCCCGGCTGCCCGGTGAAACATATTAAATTTTTAGTATT
>CANRBX010000124.1 GCA_947628955.1 uncultured Lachnospiraceae bacterium
GCTGTACCAGTACGACCAGAACCTGCTGTCCTGGTCGATCAAAAAGCAGATCCGTGAAATGGCCGGCGATGAGAAGAAGACCTTTGTGTTCAATCATATTTATCGCTCCAGTGAGTTTCTGATCGTGACGGAGGCCGGGATGAATCAGGCGTCCTCCCTGGCGGGCCGGGTGGCTGCGCACTTCGGAAAGCTGACAAAAGCCCCGGTGACGATTGCGGTCAGTGAGCAGTCCTATTCAATGGAGAGTCTGCATCAGGCGTACACTCATGTGATCGCCTGTCTGATGACGCGGCGTTTTGTAAAGGAGAACCAGATTCTGTTCTGCCGGGAAAGGGCCGGAATACAGGAGCAGAAGCTGGAAACGCGGTTTGACGATTCGCGGGAGCAGGAGCTGAAGCAGATGCTGCGCAGAGGCCAGCAAAGAGAAGCGAGGCAGTTCGTCCGCACGCTGCTGATTGACGACGCCTCACGGGAGCAGTGGACGTATCTGGAGATGCGTCAGACGGTGAAGAGGCTGCTGAGCCTGCTCCAGAACCTGTTTGCGGCGGACATGAACGCGCAGGAGGCGGTGGACATGGAGAACCTGACAGATCTGGCGGACAAGGTGGTCGAACAGCTGGACGCGGAATATCTGTGCGAGGTGCTCGGCGAGGTCATTGATTTTGCGGCCTCGGTCCGCCAGGAGACGGTACCGGATACGACGCGGGAACTGGTGAAACGGGCGGCGGCCTACATCGACGAGCATTATTTCGAGGAGCTCACGCTTTCCTCGCTGGCGGAGCAGTTCCATGTGGAGAGCTCTTACTTTTCCCGCCTGTTCCGGCAGGAGACCGGCGAGAATGTGATGCTGTATATCGCGAAGACCCGCGTCCGCAGGGCGCAGGAATACATGAAGGAGGAGGGGCGTAGCCTCACGGAGATCGCGTTCCTGACGGGCTACGACGACTACACCTATTTCAACCGTGTCTTCCGCAAGATGACGGGCATGAGCCCGCGGGAGTACAAGGCGCAGCTGCAGGATCCGTCTGCGCATCCGGCGGGAACGGCGCCTGGGTGAAAGCGGATCCCGGAGGTTGGGAAAAACGATTGAAATGAGTGCCCTGTGACATCTGCGGGCGGGCCGCCCGGCCGGAAAAGTTCAAAATGTGCCAACTAATTTTTCCTGTTTTGTCCTAGTGACTTTGCGCCGGAAGACGGTATAATCAGTTCATCAAAAGGATTGCCGCACAAAATCTGAAAATTATGAGAAACCGCTGCCGGATCCGGGGCGGACGCCAAAAAGATTTTGTGCAGGATCACAGGAAAAGGAGGAATCACAAGGTATGAAAAAGAAGGTATTGTGCACAGGTATGGCGCTGGCGATGGCAGTGTCTTCATTCGGCGGATTCGCGATGACGGCTGCGGCGGAAGATGAGCCGGTCACACTGACGGTTCTGGCGGGCCAGTCCACGACGGACGCGGGCATCGAGGACATGATTGATGATGCGCTGGCTGAGGCGTATCCGAACATCACGCTCGAGTGGGAGTGCGTGGACTGGGGCAATGACTTCCAGCCGAAGATGCAGCAGTATATGCAGTCCGGGCTTCCGGATATCATGATCGGCAAGGCGCAGGACGTTGCAACGTATGCGCCGCAGGGAATCCTGGCGGAGATCGATTCGCAGTATCTGGATGCAGGCCTTGACGCGGCGAGAGAGAACGTGACGATCGACGGCAAGACCTACGGCCTCGTTTACAACGCACTGTATCAGGGCGTGTATTACAATAAGGATATGTTCGCTGAGAACGGCTGGGAAGTGCCGAAGACGCAGGAAGAGCTGCAGGTGATCATCGACGACTGCAAGGAGAAGGGCATCACCCCGTTTGCAAGCCATATGGTAGATACCTGGTCCATCGGCAATGTGACCATGCAGTTCATGATGAACGACGTATTCAACAATGACCCGACCTGGGGCGACAAGTTCCGCGCGGGAGAGGTGAGCTTCTCCACGGATGAGGCGGCTCAGACGGCTTATCAGTACAACAAGCTGATCTACGACAACACCTATGAGGACACCTTCTCTCTGGAGCAGACCGACTGCGACGCCAGAATGGTGCTCGGCGAGGCGGCGATGAAGGTTTCCGGTTCCTGGTCCATCCAGAACTTCCTTGCGATTGATGAGAACTTCAACTTCGGTATCTTCCCGTTCCCGAACCAGACGGGCGACTCCAAGCTGATCTTTGAGCCGAACATCACGATCATGACGAGCGCTTCCACGGAGCATCAGGATGCGGTCAACAAGGTGCTTGAGGTTCTGACGACCAACAAGGATCTGGCGGTTGAGATCTATGATTACACGAACACGGCGGCCATGCTCAAGGATGTGACCCCGACGTTCCCGAACCCGAGCCAGGAGGATATCGACAAGTACGCGGCTGATGGTATGATCGTTGACGTAACGCTCGGCAACAATCAGCTCGTGTGGGGCGGCTTCCAGGAGGAGAATGCGAAGGACATCGCCGCATGGCTGATGGGCGACGAGACCTTTGAGGATGCGCTGGCGGCCTCCGACGGCAGGGTGGATGCGAGCAGCGCAGGCTGACGCTTACATGACTGTGTCCCGCCCGTCGACGACGAAAAGGACGACGCGCGGCCGGGGACAGTGAAAAGCACGGTGCGCAGCCCGGGACGGAGAAAAGAACGGTGCGCGGCCGGGGACAGCAAAAAGAACGGTGCGCGGCCCGGGACAGTGATCTTCCCCGCGTGACGCGGAGCATTGCTCAACGGGCCCGGGCTGCAGTGAAAATGAGAGATTTCTGCGGAGGACAAAAACGATGGATTTCCGCGGGAACCTGAGAAGGATATGCCGGTGTCATACCCCGGAAGGCCGTGAGGCGCCCGGCGGAGGCACCGGCATATTTTATGAGCAAACAGCCATTTTTGCAGAAAAATGAGCGGATTGCGGATGTTTTCATCGATCCTGGAAGTGCGCAGCACGGAAAAATCGATGGCAGGCCCATTTGCCGGGCAGCTTATTTCATATAAAGAACAGCTGCCGACGCGGGGGATGGAATTTATATCTGCGATACAGGAAGAAGGAGGAAATCTATGGAGAAGAAAATGTTCCGCCAGTATCTGACGCTGGTGATTCCGGGACTGATCATATTTAC
>CANRBX010000125.1 GCA_947628955.1 uncultured Lachnospiraceae bacterium
CTATGCATGCCATCACGCCAAGCCCTTCGGCGGAATGATAATATCCAAACCAGCAGAACAGCCCGAAGTGGGGCCGCCCGTCCTCCTGCTTCGTCCCATAGAGAAACAAAGTCTGAGGACAAAAGTCATTGCCAATCTTAGTCTTTACTTTTGCCATGTCGCACATCCTTTCTTTAATGCCTGTTCCGTCTGTCCCAGATTCGAGACAATACGATCCAGATACCGCTCCAGCTCTTCGATCTCCCGCTCTTCAAAGCCCCGGAAGAAACAGTCATTCATCTGCTGGGAAACCTGATCATAGCGCTGCTCCAGGGCACGGGCTTTTGGCGTCAGGCAAATCAGGCTCTGACGCCTGTCCGAAAGAGAAGCCTGCCGGCAGATCAGACCGCCTGCTTCCATCCGGCAAAGCATCGCGGTAAGCGTATTTTTCGCCAGTCCCGTCTTTTGCGCAAGCTCCACGATCGGGATGCCTTCGCTCTGCCACAGCACATACAGAATATGCCCCTGCGGTCCGTTAAACTCCTCCACCCCGCACGCCTGCAGAAGCCGGTCAAACACCCTGCCCTGAATCTGCTTGATCTGAGAAATCAAAAAACCGGTTCGCGTTTCCATTTTCTTTTCCATCTCCCTGCGCTGCCGCTTTGCAAGGAAAAAGCGACAGTTTTGCTGTACAGCATAAAAAAGGACGTCTCCTTTTCAAGATAAATAGTACTATATAGAACTTGTTTTGTCAAGATATATTGCTGATTCCATATCAACCATAAATTACCTTTAGTTCTTCAAGTATCGTTTCCTTCGACTTGTCCCGAATCCCAATCTTATTGCTCCTCATAACCACGGAACCACTCCCGGAAACTCTCAATTCCTCTTATCATCAGTTTCCCTCCATATCTCGGACAGCATTTCCTCTATAGCTTCTTCTACCCGTTCATCCCTGTCCTCTCTGAGCGCCAGGGCAAGAGACAATCTGTCTACACTGTTTCCATCCGTCAGTTTCTTAGGATCATATCGCCAAAGTTCTATCGCGCACTGATCATCTGAATTCTGTAACCTTCCTGATGAGCTTTTGTTCCATGCCGTAACACTCCCGGCAGCAAAATATTCTACCGCTGGCGGATTCAGCATCGAATATTCAGACAATGCCGAATATCCGCTTACAAGCAGCTTGTCCTTGATTTTTGTTTTGGACACATAAATCGTTCGTTTTACAGGATTCATCAGATAACTCTTTGCCGTTTCAAAAAGCTCCTTTGATCCCTTATCAGAATAGATGACTTTCTGTACTCCTCGTTTTTCCGTCCGTATAAGACCCAGATCCTCAAGCTGCCTTGACGCTCTGGAGATTGATGTAGCTGTAAAGGAGAGCGCCTCCGCTGCGCCACTCGTCAGTAATTCGCCACAGCCATGGTAAATGTAATGGAGAAGCAACAACTGTGCTGACGGAAGCATATTCGCTATCTCCGTTTTCTCCCCGTCGCCTCGTTCCTGTAAATAAGCCGCCATAAATGGAAGATAAATTTGCCTGCCCTCAACAATAAACGGAATATGGTCATGCAGAAGGTATTCTTTCTGCCGATAGGTAAGGTGAGTCGGCACAAGTACCGCCGATGCGTCCATCGTCTTTTGAATTCTGTCAAGATGTTTTTTCACTGCATTAATAGAATCCAGCTCCGTTTTTGGATAGACAAAAACTGCTTTTCTGCCGTCAAGCAATACCTCCTGCAGGCGATATCTGGCATGAATGTAATTAGGAACAGGTACTGTACCACTGTCAATATATATAACACGAACTCCTAGTACATGATTCAGATATTCCATCATTCATGCTCCTTTCTTTACTTTACTTTAATTTGTATTATAACTTATTTTGTGTTGTAAAACAATATTAAAGTTGTGATAAACATGCATCATATGTGGTGTAATAGCAACTCACCAAGTAAGAATAAGCTGCCGCAATCCTCCCCATGGATATTTTGCGACAGCTCATTTATAAACTTCTGCTAGCATCCGAACAATTCCGCCGTCCTCCTCATCCTCTCCGCGATGGAAACCCCGAACGGACAGCGGGACTCACACTCCTGACAGCCGATGCACTCCGAAGCCTTATGCTCCAGCAGCGCATAGTGAGACTTGATCGTCGCTGGCACCTCCGGCTGCATCGACGCGAGATCGTAATATTTGTTGATCATGGCGATGTCCAGCTCCGCCGCGCAAGGCTTGCAGTGGCCGCAGTAGGTGCACTGCCCGCTGTAGGAATGAAACGGCGCGTTCGCGAGCACAGACGCGTAATCCTTCTCCTCCTCCGGGGCATTCTCATAGCGCACAGCCTGGTCGACCTGCTCCTTCGTGTCATATCCGCACAGGACCGAAGAGACGCCGGGGCGCGTGAGCGCGTAGTGAATACACTGCAGCGGCGTAAGACTTACCCCGAACGGCGAGCGCTTTTCGTCGAACAGCCTGCCCCCGGCAAAGCCCTTCATCACGGTGATCCCGACATTCTGCTCTTCGCACAGCTGATACAGTTCCGCCCTCTCCTTATTGATCCCGGAAAGCCCCTGATCATACTGATATCCCTCGGTGAGCAGCTCGTCCAGATCCTCCCCGGCGGGCAGCATGTCGAACGCGGGATTGACGCTGAAAAGAAGCATCTCGATCAGGCCCGAGCGCACCGCCAGCTTCGCGGTCTCCGGATTGTGGGAGCTCATCCCGATATGGCGGATCGTGCCCTTCGCCTTCAGCTCCTTTACATACTCCATAAACTCGGAGCCCTGCAGCGC
>CANRBX010000126.1 GCA_947628955.1 uncultured Lachnospiraceae bacterium
ACATCCTCCTTCACCTGATCCACATTGGCTCCGATATAGTAAAACAGTTCATCATACGGTCCGGAGCTGGTCCAGTAATTGCCCAGATTATTATTCTCCAGAGCCAGAACCACTGACCGGGGATTGTACACCCGTCCTCCTGCTTTGGTATGATATCCGTCGTACCAGATGCGCAGCCCGTCCCTGGTCACCTTCCTGTCCGCAGCGGGCTGTTCCAGATAGCGGGAATAAAGCTCATCCACCTCCGCGTCAGAGAAGCCAAAGTATTCACTGAACCTGGCCTCTGTGATCATCGTATACTCGCAGAACATATTCAGCTCCGACCCGCTGGAATACTTGGCGATCGGGAGGATCCCCGTCATATACGCCATCTCCACATAAGCCTTGTCTTTCAACAGATTGCTCAGAAAGCGGGTAAAAGCCTCCTTCTCCTTTTCCGTAACAAAGTCCTGATGGTAAATGTAATCCCACTCATCCAGCACAAAGATAAATTTTTCCCCATTACAATAGGCATATACTTTTTTGAACGCATCCCAGACCGCATCCGTTTCCCGGATCCTGGCCTCAGGGTAGGCCGCGGCCAGATCGTCCAGCAGATTGCTGCAGATACGCCCCATATATTGCGAATAAGAAGCACCGCTCCCTTCCATCTCATTGAACATGATATGGATCACATTGTGGCGGTTCAGATGCTCCCGGTACCAGGGATACTGCGCCACACTCAGCGTGTCAAACTCTGCATGGCTGTCCACGCCCTTTTCGAAATAGGCCGTGATCATATTTGCCATCATCGTCTTGCCGAACCTGCGGGGCCGGGTGATACACACATACCGGGAGCTCTTCCCCCTTATTGCAGGGGACTTTCCGTCAGCGGCTTTCGGCAGTGCAACCATCGGCATCAGTTCCCGGATCATCTCGCTCTTGTCCACATAATAGGTAAGTGAGAAATCCTCCTGAAACATCCCGTAAGCACCGGGATCATTCAAATAAATCCCCATTCTGCCAGCATCCTCCCTCTCCGTCGCGAAATGATCCGTACAGCATCTTTTACATCTGCATCTGTTATAGAAGTATACCATACAATTTTCAATGTGGCAAACTTTCTGACATAACGCTTTACACCAACTCGATATTAAATAAATATCCATTATACTGCCAAAAGGAAATGTACATGGCAAAGAGAGTGCCTCAAAACGGTCAGGATGGGATTCCCGCATCCGGATGTACCGTTTCGGACACTCTCTTTATTCCCGTCAAAACAAAGTCGTCATCTGGCCGCGCTCCCAGTCCGTCAGCTCCGGCAGATCGAGCGCGAAACGCTTCTCCAGCCAGCACTCGGCAAGCTCCGTCCACTTCGCCACGTCCCGGCTGATCTGGGACTTCGCCGCGGCAGCCGCCTGCGTCGCCACACTCAGGCCGTGCGGTCCCTTCTCAAAGATGTGCAGCTCGAACGGGATCTTATGATCCGCCAGCGCGTGCGCCATGCGGATCGTGTGCTGTACCTGCACCAGATCGTCCTCGCTGGTCGCCCACAGGAAGGTCGGCGGCGTGTCCGCGTTTACATGGCGGGCCGGGCTCACCTCGTCGAGCAGCTGCTCCGAAGGCTCCGGCGTGCCGAGAAACGCCGTATTGGAGGCAGCAAACAGCGGATCCTCCCCGCGCCCTGCTCTCTCCTGCGAATAGATATAATCGCTGATCGTATAACCCAGGATCGCCGCGGCCGGGCGCAGCTTTGCGGCGTCCGCGCCAAAATGCTCTGTCATCACCGGCGCATTCCAGTAGACCGAGTACATCGCCGTGTTGTGCGCCCCGGCGGAAAAGCCGCAGACCGCGATCCGCTTCTCATCGACCATCCACGCATCGGCGTGATCGGCAATGTAAATCATGGCCTTCCCGATGTCCCGCATCGGCTGCGGGTGCTGGATCTTTTTCTTCGGCGTTGGAGTCGCTCCCATCGGAAGGATATCCTTTCCGCGCTCATCGTACGTTGAATAGCGCAGCACAAACGCATGGTAGCCCATCGAGGCAAATTTCAGCGCCACGGGCTCCCCCTCCCGGTCCGAACAGTTGAGGTAGGCCCCGCCCGGGCAGACTAAGACTGCAGGACGCTTTCCCTGCGCGTGCAGCTCTCCCGACTCCCCAATGATGTAGGAGGTCAGCAGCACGTCATCCCTGTCGTCATAAAGTTTTACTGTTTCTGTAAGCATTTTTGTCCTCTCTTTCTGCGTCGGAGCATCATCCGCTGCCCCGGCTTTTACCGGCTTTTACCGGCTTTTGCCGGATTATCCCATTAAACGATCAGCAGTTTTCGCTCGTTAACGTGATGTCCGAACTCCGGCATGAAAATCTCGTTCTCGGCGTCCGGATCCAGATGCTCCTGCATGGCCGGAGGCATGTATGAGGAGGTAAAGCAGAAGCCGTACTTAATCGAGTGATAACCCTGCGCCAGCCCGCCGGCCTTCTTCACCTTCAGCACTGCCGGAACAGTCACCGCCCAGTGCGTTTTGAAATCCTCCTTCATCTCTTCATAAGAGAAATCCTCTCCGCCGATATTCCAGACAATCTCTTCCTTCTCATAGCGCTCTCCGTCCACATAGAGCGTACCCGGGCGCAGCTGCGAGAGAAACACCCCGCGGTAATAGGGCAGGCGGACCTTGAACTGAAATCCGGTCACCTCGCCGTTCTCCTTTGTATTGCGAAATCCCACCGACTGAATCACTTCTCGTTCCATC
>CANRBX010000127.1 GCA_947628955.1 uncultured Lachnospiraceae bacterium
ACCCGCAGGTTCTCCCCCGGTCACGGGCTTCGCAAGTTTCCGCAACACGATCACTGAACATAGTGTAGCAGAGGATGGCGGGAAAGTCAACAGGATTTGAAAAAATCCCGTTTACCTGCCGTATCCGGCGCTTTTTATGCTCATAGACAGTATATGCTGGATTGCCGTAGTTGATACAGATAAATACAAAGTGACTGTTTCGCGGTTCTCGTCCTTGTATTCACCAATGGATATCAGTAGTGTTACGATTGAATTTGTCATCATACCGGCCGCCACAGTCTTGACTTATTCCGTTGCGCGGGGATGGCAGAGAAAACCGTCGGCAAATACCACGATGCTGAAAGCCGACAGAGTATAAGTTGAAAGTGTACAGTTAATGATGAAAAGAAAAGTTTATTGAGAAAAAAGCCAGTTCGATATATAATAAAAAAAGATTGATATAAGGAAGGTGTGAAGCTGTATGCTGCAGCATGAAGGCTATGGCACGCGCAGAGATCTGGTTTTATACAGAATCGAAACAGCGAAAACGAAAGGCTAAGCGCAGGAGGACAAAAAGAAAAACACTTGTTGTGTATTACTCTCAGAGCGGAAATGCCCGATGGATGGCGGAGCGGATATCGTCCGCGCTCTCCGCGGACATACTGCGTCTGGTGCCGAAGAAGGCATATCCGGAGAAAGGGTTCCGAAAATATTTCTTCGGGGGCGGCAGTGTGGTCATTGTAAGGAGGTAGATTTTATGAGCAAAAGAATCATTGCGGTAAATGCCGGTCCAAGAAAGGGATGGAATACGGATACATTGATCACGGAAGCGGTTAAGGGAGCGGAATCTGCAGGAGCGACGGCAGAGAGGTTTGACCTGTTCCGGCTGGTAAAGTACACGGGCTGTATTTCCTGCTTCGGATGCAAGAAAGAGCAGAATAAGGGCCACTGCGTATGCAGGGACGGACTGACCCCTGTTCTGGATGCAATCCGTGAGGCGGACGGTCTTATCATCGGCTCCCCGAACTACCTCGGTGAGATGACAGCATCATTCCGTGCGCTGTATGAGCGGCTGATTTTCCAGAATCTCACCTATAATAAGGAAAAGCCCTGCTGCAATGAACACCCGATCCCCGTGCTGCTGATCATGACGAGCAATGCGCCGGATGATACGTATCAGGGACTTCTTCAGAATTATCAGCAGACCCTGAACCGCTTTGTCGGGCCCACGGAGGTCTTTGCCAGCGGCGATACCCTTCAGCTGGAGGACTACAGCAGGACAGACTGGGAATGATCGCTGTTTGACGCGCAGGCAAAGCATGAAAGACACGAGACAGTATTTCCGCAGGAATGTAAAAAGGTATATGAAATGGGCGTATCCCTGGAAAAACGGGTAAAGTAATAAACAGGCAGGGCTGAGACGGTGAACAGGCGGGTGAGAATGATGCTGCCGGATTTTGTATCGCAGCGGGAACAACAGAAATATTTCCGCTCACTGAATGAGGAACAGAAAGAGAATGCTCTGAATGAAATGATAGAGGAAGCGGAGCACATCGTTTTCCTTGGCGGGGCCGGCGTGTCGACAGAGAGCGGGATACCGGATTTTCGGAGCAAAAATGGACTGTATCACAAAAAGGACAGGCGCTTCAGCCGTTACAGGCCGGAGTATCTCTTAAGCTATGACTGCCTGGACAGGAGGCCGGCGGTGTTTTTCGATTACTTCCGGCGAAATCTTGACTGCAGGAGTGTTCGGCCGAACGATGCCCACAGAAAGCTGGCCGAGATGGAGCGCAGGGGGAAGTTGGACGGGGTGATCACCCAGAATATAGACGGGCTTCACCAGAAAGCAGGCAGCAGAAAGGTATGGGAGATTCATGGAAGCGCTCTGCGGAGCTACTGCGTGAGCTGCCATGCGAAGTACGGGGAGGATTTTATATTTGAGAATACCGAGAAGATCCCGCGCTGCCCGAAGTGCGGGAAGATGGTGCGCCCGGACGTTACCCTGTACGGTGAACTGCTGCCGCAGCGGGCCTATGAGGAGGCGGTCGCACTGATACGGTATGCCGACCTTCTGGTGATCGGCGGCACCTCTCTGGAGGTTGGCTCAGCCGCACAGCTGGGGCATATGTATCATGGAAAATATCTGGTGATCATCAACAAGGGCAGGACCAAAATGGAAGGAAAGGCGGACCTGGTCTTTCACGACAGCATTTCGAAAGTGATGAATACAATAGAGATTTAAAATGTAAAGAATGAGCTTAAATAGATTCAAAGATTACACGGGTAATAAAAGATTCAAAGACTGCACAGATAAAAAGTCAAAGATACCAATATAATCACATGAAGGATTCGACAGCAGGATGGAAACCTGAAACCATCAAAACTCAGGCAAACCAATCTTTCAATTCCGCAAGCAGACGTTCCGCGATAGGCGTAAAAGCCTGATATTTCCTCCAGATCAAGTACATCTTTGCCTCTAATTTCGGCGAAAGCGGGCGGAACACAAGTCCGCTTTCCAGACTCGTATCAATCAAATGGTCAAAGGTCAGCAGGAACCCCAGACCCTCCCTGACAAACAAAGATGCGTTATAGGACAAACGAAAGGAGCCTTCCAGATGCAGCTTGTCCATTTTTTCTCC
>CANRBX010000128.1 GCA_947628955.1 uncultured Lachnospiraceae bacterium
CGATGCCGAGGATCGTGCCGATGCTCACGTTGATGATCATTCCGCTCAGACCGATGATCAGGGTGCGCGGGATACGATTTAACAGCTCTGCCATGACCGAACTGTTGAATACCCAGGAGTTCCCGAAATCGAAGCGGATAAAGGTGTTATACATAAACCGTCCCAACTGGACGAGATACGGCTGATCCAGCCCGAGGGCCGCCCGCTTGATCACCAGCACGTCTTCCGTCGCCTCCGGCCCCAGCAGGATCTTGGCCACATCGCCGGGAACTATGTAGGTCAGGGTAAATACAACGAAGCCGGTACACCAGAGGATGACGATCGTCATAAGCAGCCGTTTAATGACATATCTTGACATACCTTTTCCTCCAAACTTATTCACTAAAACTAACTTTCAGCTTTCTTATCAGTATTCTGTAATCAAAACTTCTTTTTTTCAGAATATTTCCGATAAAAGAACCGCCGCATAATTACACCGATAGATCCTGCCAGGCAAAATCTTTCCTTTGAAATTATGCGGCGGCTGTCATTTTGTCACCACAGTTTACGGATGATGCGCTTTACTGCCCCTCGTAGGTGGAAGCGGCTACCGTGTAGTAACCCTCGCGCTTGTACAGATCCGTGATCTTGTTGGAATATACCAAGGCGCTGCTGGTGCCGACCAGGGAGTAGCAGTACGCATGCTCGATCACATAGTCCAGGCAGGCTCTCATATGCTCCGCGTCGTGAGTCGCATCCGCGCAGGCCGTCTCATACAGGTTCTGAAGTTCTTCATCTCTCACCCAGCAGGTGGTCGCGTCGCCGTTTATCTCGTCGTCAAACAGCAGGTGCCATGTACCGACCATATCCGGGCCGCCGATCGTATTCATGCCGAGATCCCAGCCGCTCTCCTGAGCGATCGAGGTCTGGAAATTGTCCTCTGTCACGGACTGGATCTCCGTCTGCACGCCGATCTGGAGCAGGAAAGCCTGAACCATCTGCGCCGCCGCACGGGCCGCCTCGGAGTTGTTCGTCAGCAGCACCAGCGTCCGTCCGTCATAATCGGAAGCCGCCAGGTACTCTTTCGCCTTGTCCATATCATAATCCGTGACATAGGTGCCGTCCAGGATCAGGGACTCGTCGTAGTCGTTGAAGTAGGATGTCCCAAAGGTATCCATCGGTACATAGGTGCCGCCCATCGCCGTCGCCACGGAGGCATTGTCGATCGCGTAGAAGATTGCCTTGCGCAGGTTCTCGTCCAGGTTCAGGCAGTTCGGGACGATGTAATAGTAGTCGCCGGATACCGTCACTTCCGTCGTGTACTGATCCGCGAGAGCGCCGCTCTCAAACTCCTCCATCATCGCGATCGGAACGTAGGAGCAGAGATCTACCGTGCCGGTCTCCAGACCGACCACGGCCGTGGAAGCCTCGGTGATCACCTGGAACTCGATCTCCTGCACGTTCGCGCGGTGTCTCGGCTCCAGCTCATCGATGTAGGCCAGTCCCCAGTAATCGTCGTTCGCTTCCAGAACCAGCTTGGAACCGGAGGTAAACTCTTTTACCTTGTAAGCGCCGGTGCCGACCGCAGCAGTGGCAAAGCTGCCGTTCGCCTCATAGGATGCCTGAGAGAATACCAGGGCGCGGGTCAGCGGGAACTCCGCCTCGGATACTGCCGGAAGCGGCTGCTTCCAGTGCATGTTGAAGGTCTTGTCGTCAATCACTTCTACCGAATCGAAATAGTCAAAACGCTTCGCGTTGCCGCTCTCCACCAGCCAGTCCAGACTGAATTTGACGTCGCTGGAGGTGATCTGGTTTCCGTTCCAGTCGTATACGTTGTCTCTTAACGTAATCTTCCAGGTGGTGTCGTCCACTTCCTCATAGCCGACCGCCATACAGGGCCTCAGCTCACGGCTGCCGTCGTCCGCCATATCAAAGAGCGTCTCATAGAGGGAATAGATGAAATAGAACCGCGGGTCGTTGTTTACCGCGTCCGGCTCCAGATCCTGGGGATCGATCCCCAGCGCGACATTGATCTTGTCGAAACGGCCGTTCTCCAGCACATCAGCGGAAGCGGTCAGTCCCATCAGCATCGATGCGCTCAGCGCCAGGACTGCTGCTTTTTTGAACATTTTGATCTTCATAAAATTTTCCTCCTTCTGCAAATATGTTCAGATTACGTTTCCTGATGACTGTATTATAAAATATAAACAGCAGATATGTCCATTTCCCGATTCTGGCACTATTATTCCAAACAGGAAATGATTTGTTTCGGGCAAAAATTTATGGAACTGTCACAAAATTGCCCGGATGAAGCACCGCACCCGTTGTGTGCTTTCTTCATCCTGCAAATCTGCAGCAGTTCCATGGAAATAAGTGTGCTTCCCGCACTCCTGTATATTGCATATAGTATCAGGAGACACACCTCTAAACGTTCTGTCATTCAAAATTTTCGTCGGACTGGATCACCACATCGCCCTCCTCCGGCCTGACTTCGTTTTCCCGCTCGCTGTAGGGGATCTTCCGCTCAG
>CANRBX010000129.1 GCA_947628955.1 uncultured Lachnospiraceae bacterium
CGTCGCTGTACAGGGCCACATGGAAGGTCGCGCTCGCCGTGTTCAGCGGCTCGCCCTCGTAGGTCAGCTGCTTCGTCACCTGGACGGCTGCAGCCGCCGGGGCCGGGGTATAGGTGTTGGTAAACGCCATCTCCTGCACTGCCGCGCCGGTCGCGCGGTTCTGTATGGTCTGTGTGACGGCCAGCGTGCCGTCACCGTTGTCCGCGACTGTGACCGTCACCGCATAGGCAGTCGTATCATAGGTAATGTCCGCCGCGGTCCCTGCCGCCTCGGCCACCGTGTAGTGGAGCTCGCTCCCCGCGTCGGCCTGCGTGAAGCGGAACGGCGTGAAGACCACGCTCCCGTCCGCCGCGTTCGCCACGGTCTCCGTGTAGGCTGCCGCACCTGTAAGGGCATTGCCCGCCGCATCCGTCGCCGTCAGCGTGAAGGAGAACTGGCCCGCCGCCAGCGTCCCGCCGGCCAGCGTCTTCCTCGCGGTGACCACGGCCTGGCCGGCCGCCGCATAGGTGTTCGCGAAGGTGATGGCGTCCGCCGCAGCTCCGTCCTTCGTGATGGTCCGTGCAAGACCCAGCG
This sequence comes from uncultured Lachnospiraceae bacterium, assembly GCA_947628955.1. Lineage (GTDB taxonomy): Bacteria > Bacillota > Clostridia > Lachnospirales > Lachnospiraceae > Choladousia. The sequence continues at coordinate 574 of CANRBX010000129.1, forward strand.
TCCCGTCGCCGTTATCGGTCACGGCCACTGCCACGGTGTAGACAGAGCTGTCATACGTGTAGCCCGCCGCGCCTGCGTTGGTCTCTGCCACCTGGTAGTAATAGGTCTTGCCTGCATCCGCCTCGGTGTAACCGATCGCCTTGAAGGATACCTTTCCGTCCGCCGCGTTCGCCGCGGTGTCCGTGTAGGCCGCCGCCCCCGTCAGGGCCTTGCCGTCCGCATCCACCGCAGTCAGCGTGAACGAGAACTGGCCTGCTGCCAGCGCATGGCCAGCCAGCGTCTTCTGCGCCTCGATGGCCAGGCTGCCCTCCGCCGCGTAGGTATCCGTATAGGTGTTCGCGAAGGTAATGGCATCCGCCGCAGTTCCGTCCTTCGTGACAGCCTGCGCCAGATCCAGCGTTCCGTCGCCGTTGTCCGTTACAGTCACTGCCACGGTGTATACGGAGGCATCATACGTGTAGCCTTCCTCACCGGCGTTGACCTCTGTTACCTGGTAATAGTACGTCTTGCCTGCATCCGCCTCAGTGTAATCCAGTGCCTTGAAGGTCACTTTGCCGTCCGCCGCGTTCGCCGCGGTCTCCGTGTAGGCCGCATCACCGGTCAGGGCCTTGCCATCCGCGTCCACCGCCGTCAGCATGAACGAGAACTGGTCTGCTGCCAGGTCATGGCCGCTCAGCGTCTTCTGCGCCTCAAGGGCCAGGCTGCCCTTCGCTGCGTAGGTGTTCGCAAAGATGATGGCATCCGCCGCAACTCCATCCTTCGTGACAGCCTGCGCCAGATCCAGCGTCCCGTCGCCATTGTCAGTCACAGTCACTGCCACGGTGTAGACAGAATCGTCATACGTGTAGCCCGCCGCGCCCGCGTCAGTCTCTGCTATCTGATAATAATAGGTGTTTCCGTCGTCCGCCTCGGTGTAACCGATCGCCTCGAAGGATACCTTGCCGTCCGCCGCATTCGTCACGGTCTCCGTATAGGCCGCATCGCCGGTCAGAGCCTCTCCGTCCGCGTCCACAGCCGTCAGCGTGAACGAGAACTGACCCGCTGCCAGCGCGTGGCCGGCCAGCGTCTTCTGCGCCTCAAGGGCCAGGCTGCCCTCCGCCGTGTAGGTGTTCGCGAAGGTGATGGCGTCCGCCGCCGCTCCGTCCTTCGTGATGGCCTGCGCCAGATCCAGCGTCCCGTCGCCATTGTCAGTCACAGTCACTGCCACAGTGTAAACAGAATCGTCATACGTGTAGCCCGTCGCTCCCGCGTCGGTCTCTGCTATCTGATAATAGTAGGTGTTTCCGTCGTCCGCCTCGGTGTAATCCAGTGCCTTGAAGGACACCTTGCCGTCCGCCGCATTCGCCGCGGTGTCCGTGTAGGCCGCATTGCCTGTCAGGGCCTTCCCGTTTTCATCCACTGCAGTCAGTGTGAACGAGAACTGCCCTGCTGCCAGGTCATGGCCACTCAGCGTCTTCTGCGCCTCAAGGGCCAGGCTGCCCTCCGCCGCGTAGGTGTTCGCAAAGGTGATGGCGTCCGCAGCCGTTCCATCCTTCGTGACAGCCTGCGCCAGATCCAGCGTTCCGTCGCTGTTGTCGGTCACAGTCACTGCCACGGTGTAGACAGAATCGTCATACGTGTAGCCCGCCGCTCCCGCGTCAGTCTCTGCTATCTGATAATAATAAGTGTTTCCGTCATCCGCTTCGGTGTAATCAAAGGCCTCGAACTCCACCTTGCCGTCTGCCGCGTTCGTCACGGTCTCCGTATAGGCCGCATCGCCGGTCAGGGCCTCTCCGTCCGCGTCCACAGCCGTCAGCGTGAACGAGAACTGCCCTGCTGCCAGGTCGTGGCCCGCCAGCGTCTTCTGCGCCTCAAGGGCCAGGCTGCCCTCCGCCGCGTAGGTGTTCGCAAAGGTGATGGCGTCCGCAGCCGTTCCGTCCTTCGTGACAGCCTGCGCCAGATCCAGCGTGCCGTCGCCGTTGTCCGTCACGGTTACCGCTACAGTATAGACAGAATCGTCATACGTGTAACCCGCCGCTCCTGCGTCGGTCTCTGTCACCTGGTAATAGTATGTCTTGCCTGCATCCGCCTCGGTGTAATCAATCGCTTTGAAGGATACCTTACCGTCCGCAGCGTTCGCTGCGGTATCTGTGTAGGCCGCATCGCCTGTCAGGGCTTTTCCGTCCGCATCCACCTCTGTCAGCGTGAACGAGAACTGGTCTGCTGCCAGCGCATGGCCGGTCAGCGTCTTCTGCGCCTCAAGGGCCACGCTGCCCTTCGCCGCGTAGGTGTTCGCGAAAGTGATGGCATCCGCCGCAGCTCCATCCTTCGTGATAACCTGTGACGTACTCATCGTGCCGTTGCCGTTGTCAGTTACGGTCACTGCCACAGTGTAAACAGAATCGTCATACGTGTAGCCCGCCGCTCCCGTATCAGTCTCTGCCACCTGGTAGTAATAAGTCTTGCCTGCGTCCGCCTCGCTATAATCAATGGTTTTGAACTCCACCTTGCCGTCCGCCGCGTTCGTCATGGTATCTGTGTAGACCGCATCGCCAGTCAGGGCCTCGCCATCCGCGTCCACCGCAGTCAGCGTGAATGAGAACTGATCTGCTGCCAGCGCATGGCCGCTCAGCGTCTTCTGCGCATCGAGATCCAGACTGCCTTTCGCTCTGTAGACGTTCTCGAAGCTTGCAGCGAAACTTTCTTCTGCCAGCGGGGTCTCCTTGCCATCCTCAGCAACACTAAACTTCTCAGCTGTCAGCTTCCCCGTCGTCTCATCGAAGAAGACCTCCACGCCTACGATATATTCCTTCTTGTCATAAGTAATCCCCGGATTCGACCCAGGAACTTCCTGAATTCTGTAATAGTATTTATTGATGCCCTCTTTATTATATTCATAGCGCATCGCCGGGAAGGACACGTTCCCATCCTCGTCATTCTGAGCCGTTACACAGTAGGTCAGGCTTATGCCGTCATCCTCTGTCATGGCTTTCCATGTGTCGCCCTGCTTCTCGACCTGTGTGAGCTTGAAGGTGAATTCCCCGCCTTCAAGGCCTGTCGGCGTCTCGCCGACCTTATAGGACTTCTTCGCCTGGAAAGCGGCATTCGCGGTCGGAATGTTGGTAATCGTCGTCCCGTTGATCTCTGTCCTATAATACGCGTCCACATCGTCAGACCACTTGACAGTCGCCCCGCCAGTGATCTCCGTGACAACAGCCTCATACGTTGACCGCTGCTCCTTTGTCCAGTCCTTATCCGCTGACCAGACATGTGTGCCGTCCTTCAGGATATACTCCTCGAGGACTGTGTAGACGGAGTTATCATCCGGAAGATCCGTAAAGATAACTTCATCCACCCAGAAAATATCATCCGTCTCAGGCCGACTGGAACCATACCTTTTATCAAATTTCAACTCACGATAGCCGACATACTCGACAGTCCCGGCTTTCTCTCTCAGAAGCCAGATGTTTACATTCTCCAGAAGCTTCTTATAAGTGCCCGTATCTCCTGCCCAGTCCTTCTTCGCTGTGACAGAAACCGTCTTACTATCGTCTCTTCCGATAATCACGTCGCCATTCGTGCCGATACCTGCTCCGGCAACCTCAGAATAGTTTCCGGTAATCCAGACGCCTTTCTTTTCTGTTGCAATTGCCTGCGCTGTTTTAATAGACGCATCTGACGGCTGATTTCCAAGCGCAAAGGCCTTGTATGTCCTCCCAAGGCTCTGTATCTCATTCAGAGAAAGCAATTTCCCATTCTTATCTGTCCAGCGGTACGCGCCGCCGCCCAGCATGTACGGAGAAATGTACATCTGCATAATTTTAGCGGATTCATAGTCCATGGTAACCTGACCGCTTGCCTTATTGCCATAGATTGCGCCGCCATCCGTCAGGTAGATTTTCACGGAGGAGGTCGAGCATCCGCTGATTCCGGTTCCCTGGTTGTCTGTGATGATTACGTTATAAAGCTGTAATTCACCGGCCTCATAACCCGGCTTGCCGTTGACATAAATGCCGCCGCCACCGTACCATGCAATTCGTTTCCCTAGCGTAGAAACCCTGTTGTTTGTAATCTGTCCGCCGGAAACCGTCGCCTTACCGGTACACTCAACAAAAATACCGCCGCCGGTCGCATGTGCCTGGTTGCCGCTGACAACACCTCCCGTCATGGTGAGGACAGGATTCTTCATCGTAGCTGTGTTGGCAGAACCAAGCGCGATGCCGCCGCCATCACACCTGGAAATATTATTCCGTACTTCGCCGCCGCTCATGGTAAGCTTCGCATTATAAAGGACTGCAATACCGCCGCCCGCAGACGCGGTGTCGTTTACATAAGTCCAACCGCCGGTCTCAGCCGGAGTCGTATCCAGGCTGACTGTGAGCTCATTCTTCTCGATGATTCCTCCGGAGAGGTCCATCTCCGCGCCTGTATACATCGCAATGCCGCCGCCGTACAGTGCCGCTTTGTTTCCGGTGATGAGGCCGCCAGACATATCAATCTTACCTTCGCTGTGGATCGCGCCGCCTCCCACTGCAGTATTTTTGCTGTTATACGTGTAATTGTTCTGAAGCACAGCGCCGTCGCGGATGTTCAGCGTACCACCTGAACTCACATCAATAAGCGATGCATTTGCCGTGATGGACGGCGAACTCCCGTCAATCGTAATCTTGTTCAGCGTAAGAGTCGCTCCACTTGGAATACTTACCAGATAGTCTTTAAAGTCTTTGCTGTTTGTATCGCTGTCGTAGCGCTTCAGCACCGGCGCCGCCCGATTTCCCCAGCTTTTAGTCGGCCAGGTCTCTTCGCCGCTTATTTGCAGTGTACCCTTTACAAAGATATACCCGGAAGTCTTTCCTGCAGGATCTTTCTCTATCAATGCTGCTTCCGCTTCTTCATACGTCTTGAACGGATCAGTCTCGGTTCCGTCGCCGTTATCCTTTCCTTTTGCGCCATCCACATAAACCGCCGGGGACGCATTTACATAAATACCGCCTTCCTTCTTTGCCGCGGTAAACCGCTCGGACGCTCCCGCCACCTGTACGGAAGAAAGAATCTCATCGGATATCACGTCCTGGTTGCTCAATGGAAGAACTAGCAGCTCCTCGCCCAAATTATTGATCAGTTTGTTATAATCGGCCGTGGAGAGCACGAAGCCAAGCTCGGAGCTTTCCGACCCCTCTGCCGGAGTAATAGTCAGGGATGAATCTATCGTAACTACCTTTCCTGTATTCGAATTGAACAGAATGGCCGCGCCAAAGCCGGAGGAAGCCTTATTCCCGCTCATGGTCACACTGTTCAGCGCAAGAGCTTTCGCAGAAGATGTAACGTAGATACCGCCGCCGCCTTCGCCTGCTGTCCCGGGTTTTGATGCTGTGACGCCGTCTGCCGTATTATTCGTAAGTGATACGTTGCTCAGAGTTATACTGTCGCCAGAGGCATAGATACCGCCGCCCATCCCAGCCGCATTTCCCTCTACAGTCGTCCCAGTCATTGCAAGCGTTCCGCTTGAACCTACAGCAATACCGCCACCCATAGATTTGTTTCCGGAAGCATTGCCAGTGATCGCATTCCCACTTATGGAACCACCCTTAATTGTCAGTGTCGATTTGTAAGCAGTAAAATAGATTCCTGCACCTATAGGCGTATTATAACGCTCGTTTCCGCCGGACATAATATTATTAATGATCTGGCAGTTATCTAACGTGACATTTGAATATCCCGCATTGTAAAAAAGAATTCCTGCACCGTACCGATTTGCCGTGTTTCCGCTGATCGTCGTGTTGCTGATCTTCACCGTCTTGGCTGCGTTGCTGCTAGTGGTGCCATTAATATAAATACCGCCGCCGCCGCCACCATTTACAGATGCTTTCGTCGACTGGTTATTTTCAATTATACATCCCTCGATCGTAACGTTTGCTTTTCCTTGTGAACCATAAACCGAGATACCACCGCCCATGGGCGCTGTATTTCCGGAAATTTTGCAGTTTTTCAGGGTAACTGTCACTTCATGGTAAACCGCCAGTCCGCCGCCGCCGAAACTGTTGTCTGTAGAAGCATTGTTTACTATATTTACGCCTTCCAGTGTGACAACCGGTTTTTTAGATTTATCATTCCCGATGTAGACACCGCCGCCTTTACTGGTAGTGTTTCCACCGGTAAGCGTACCGTTTTTCACAGTGACGTTTCCGCCTATAACCTGAAGGACTCTGACCTTCCCGGCTGCATCAATCGTGTGACCGCCCAGATCCAGTGTGTAGGTCCCGATATGTCTTTCGTCAAAATTAATTTTTTCCGCAATCTGAACATCCCGATTCAGCGTAATCACCGAACCATCCTTAGCTGCCGCGACTGCCTCTACCGGCCCATCATAATCCTGCGTTGTCCCATCCTCAAACGTCACCGTCACGGCCCCGAGCTCTATCGGCTCGGATCCGCCCGTAACTACATACGTCGAAAACTCATCGTTCTGAAACCTGACCTCCGTGGCGTCCGCGCTGATCTGCGCGTTCTCCACGACTTCCGCCTTTCCGCTCTCCTCCGGGATGTGCACCAGGTTCGTGTTCTCGGTTTCTTCCAGCTGCTGATCGCCGTTCAGCTTGATGCTGACAGAGACTTCCTTCAGCGGCTCAACTTCCTCTCCGGTCGCCACGCTCAGGAATGAAATGTCAAAGGCGACAAATGTTCCGTAGCTGAAGGACTCGTCGCTCTCCTGCAGCTCGTTCAAAGCGTCCTCGACTTCCTCATACTGCTCGCCCGCTGTGATCGCTGTTGCCTGCAGCGTTACTTCCTCTTCAAATGCATCCGCCGGGTAGGACACCTCGATCAGTGTGCCTTCTACATCCTGCGTCGTGGTCACAATCTCGGCCTCGGTCTCACTCTCGGATTCCGTCTCAGCTTCCGTCAATACTTCTGTCTCACTTTCAGACTCTGTCTCAACCGGTGCTGCGATCTCAGTCTTGGTGCCAGCCGGTGCCGCAATTTCGCTCTCTGCCGTGGCCGCATCCTCACTCTGAAGCTCACTCTCTGCCTCGGTCTCGGATTCGCTCTCTACCGGAGCCGCGTCCTCGTTCTGAAGCTCACTCTCTATCTCGGTCTCGAATTCGCTCTCTGCCGTGGCCGCATCTTCACTCTGAAGCTCACTCTCACTCTCTACTTCGGTCTCAAATTCGCTCTCCGCAGGAGCCGCATCCTCATTCTGAAGCTCGCTTTCTGCCTCGATCCCGGATTCGCTCTCTACAGGGGCCGCGTCCTCGCTCTGAAGCTCGCTTTCTGCCTCGGTCTCGGATTCGCTCTCTGCAGGAACCGCGTCCTCGCTCTGAAGCTCGCTTTCTGCCTCGGTCTCGGATTCGCTCTCCACAGGAGCCGCATCCTCGCTCTGGAGCTCACTCCCAAGCCCGGTCCCAGACTCGCTCTCTATCGGAGCCGCGTCCTCGCTCTGAAGCTCGCTCTCGGATTCGCTCTCTGCCGGGGCAGCATCCTCATTCTGAAGCTCACTCTCTGCCTCGGATTCGCTCTCCGCAGGAACCGCATCCTCGCTCTGAAGCTCACTCTCTGCCTCGGATTCGCTCTCCACAGGAGCAGCGATCTCACTCTCAAGCTCGGTCTCAGACTCGCTCTCTGCCGGAGCCGCGTCCTCACTCTCAGTCTCTGCCGGGGCCGCATCCTCACCCTGAAGCTCACTTTCAAGCTCGGCCTCGGATTCGCCCTCTGCCGGGGCTGCTGTTTCACTCTCGGTCTCTGCCGGAGCTGCGCCCTCCGTCTGCTCTGCCGGTGTCTCCCCTACGACCAGAAGAAGGTCTCCCTCGGAGAGATCCAGGGCCTGCTGCTCACCCTGCACGTCTGTGTAGGCGGCCAGCACCGCAGCGCCGCTCTCGTCCGCGGCCTCAAGCGCAAGGCCTGTGACCTCTGCTTTCACAGCTGCTGCGCAGGTGTTTTCCACAAGCGCATCTTTCGGCGCGTAATACAGTCTGCCGCTCAGGTCACCGTTCAGCGCGGAGATATCCGGAGCTGCCCCGGATGCTTCAATGGAGACGCCTCCCTCGGCATTCAGCGCAACCGCCCCCGCCGGAGCCTGAACCTTCATATTATATACACCGTCCAGAACGGTCAGATTTCCCTCCGCGTCAACAGATGCCGGAAGCAAGCCCTCAACGCTGACCAGCGTACTGGCAGCCTGCTCCCCGCCCTGTTCCCCGGGTATTTCTACATATCCTATCGTTACTTCTGCGAACGCTTCACTCGGAAAAGTTCCGAAAACCATTGCGGCTGAAAGCAGTCCCGCAAGAACTTTTTTCACATGTTTCCTCATCATCAGCTTTACCTCCTTACTCACTATCCTGCAATCTATCCTATAAAACGGACTGATCCGCATTTGTTTCTCCGCATCTCTTCAGGCAGCTCCCCGGATCTTTCCTGTCAAAATGCGTCCTGTTCAGCCGCCTTTCAGCAGTTCCTCCCACTCAGGGTTCTGACACGGCGGGCCTTCTCCCTCGCTTAACTCTATCGCTGAATCGATCAGGTGCAGCAATTCCAGCATGCTTCTAAACGATTCCTCCCGGCGCCCGTCGACCCACTTCAGGGTTCCCTGCCAGCTCCCGTTTTTGGTGCCGCTTACTTCCAAAATAAATACCTGCTTTCCCACGAAAGCTCACCTCTTCCTTTTTGTCGCCGCTATTCCGGCTGATACTGTCAGGATACTGCTCCCGGATGAACGGAAAACTCAGATCAGCCGGAGATATGTGCAATCATCAGTGTTGCAGCCTGCTCTTTTATTATATTATATATTTCCATGGTCACATTTTGGTCACAAAATGAAATTTCTTGTTTTTTTTCATCAGTTTTTTCCAAAACATCTGCAGCATGATCTTTTCAGGGCATTCGTTTCCGTTTCATTTTTCCGGTTCGCTTCATTCTGTTTCCGTCAAAAAGGCCAATTTTTTTATTTCATAACTTTCAAAACTGAACCTTTTAGATATTTTTTTATTTTATTCTGGTAAATTATAGGAATCAGGAGTAATATGGATATAACAAACAGCCTGTATGCAAGCTCAGTATTTGTATAAAACAACAGCGGCTTCGCCGCCCGACGCATTTTGGGGAAGCAATTAATTATGGCAGTCATTTTGAAAAAACCGAAGCTTCATCTGTCGAGGGCGCCTTCCCGGCAGTCATGAAAATAATATATGGAAGAAAAACAAGAAGGAGAACATCATGAAAAGATTATTGCACAGAATCATACTTTCATTTTGCCTGCTCGCAGGAATTTACACGGCAATGATTCCGCTGCGCGCAGGCGCCGCATCGTCAAAGCCATTCCGTCTCACCCTGAATTCCACCTCCGTGACCGGTTTTCAGGGGCAGACGATCCGTCTGAAAGCGGAGATCACACCGAAAAAGGCGGCCCAGAGCACGCAGGTGTACTGGAAAAGCGGAAATAAAAAGGTGGTCACTGTCGATGAAAACGGCACCCTGACACTTGTCGCGCCCGGTACGACCGTCGTCAGCGCGCGCACCAGAAACGGCCTGCGGGTATTTTGCAGCGTCCGCGTCATCCAGTACCAGTTCTCCGGCAGAACAGTCAAAATCGGCACGCCGGAGGGCGTAAAAACGTATCACGCATATGCCCAGAAGGACTATGGATACGGCTATTACCGCAACTATGGCTGCGTCACCACGGCAACCGCGATCATCGCCTCCGCCTATGGGTTTCACTACACACCGGTCCAAATTCACGAAGGCTCCGTGAAACAGAAATACAGTGAACGCTACGCAGTCACCAACATGGGCCAGGCCGGGGCATTAAACGCCTACTATGGAAAAGCGGCCCTCTCGGTCAGAACCGCCTCGCAGATTCTCAAGAATATGGGGATCGAAAACCGGCCCGTTTACAGCTATGACCGGGCAAAGGCAGTCAAGCAGATCCGGGAGCATCTCAAAACAGGAAAACCGGTGATCATCAAGGCCAACAACAACACCTACAACGGAAAGCGCCTTGCCAACATTCATCACGCGGTCGTCGTCATCGGAGTGGATGCGCAGGATCACGCAATCTGCATCAGCCCGAACAATCCGACCTACTACAACTCGATCACACTGGAAACGCTGCTGTACCACCACATGACTCCTGCATCCGGCAACTACAGCCGCCCATATATGATCGAGATGAGGACAGCCGGCGGCTACATCCTGATAGACGGCCTGAAAGACGACTAATCTTCTTCAAAGAGCAAATAAAACCGCACACGGCAGCCTGACAGCCAGAAAAAAAGACCTCTGAACTCATCTGAGACGGAGGTCTTTTAAGTTGCATACTTATAAGATGGCAATAATTAGCCTGACGCGTAAAAAAAACACCGTCCCCGGTGCCCTTTCGTCATCGAAAACAGTGCTTTCAGTGCGCGATCAGGGGCTCGAACCCTGGACACCCTGATTAAGAGTCAGGTGCTCTACCAACTGAGCTAATCGC
>CANRBX010000130.1 GCA_947628955.1 uncultured Lachnospiraceae bacterium
TGAAGACAGGCGATGAGACGCCTCTTGCACTGTACATCGGCCTGCTGGCCGCTGCGGCAGCCCTGATCGCACTGCTGTTGGTATTCCGGCGCAGGAAGCGCGGGTAAGATGCAGGACTGCCAGGGAGCACCAGTAAACTTCAGGTTGCCGACATTCCGGTGCAGGAAGTACGGGTAAGGTTCAGGAGTGCTGGCACCCGGCGCAGGAAAGGCAGATAAGGTTTTGACTGCCAGGTTGCCGGTACGGAAAAAGCAGGCACCGGACCAGGCGTAAACCTGATATGTATACAAAAATGGGGTCTGACACCATCAAGGTGCCAGGCCCTGTTTCTGATAAATGGCTTGAAAATAAATAGGGAAATGTACGGTTAATGCTGATCCGGTTCTCCGGAAAGCCGTACAAACTCATCCAGGTCTTTTGCACGGGCAGCCAGTATGTGCAGGCGGCGCAGCGTATCCAGGTTTCGCTCAAGCATAATCTGCCCGCGCAGATCCGCAGGCACCGGCCCGAGTTCTTCGAGCAATTCAAGCACAGATTCTGCCTTGCCCTGAATTTTGCCTTCAATCCTGCCCTCTATTTTGCCTTCTTCCCGGCCTTCCTCCAACAGAATCCGCTTGTGGTCCTCTTCGTCGTACTCATAGATACTCATTTTGATCGCCTCCGCCCTGTTCTTTCGCAGGAAGTCAGCAAGCACGCCGTCCCGGATGCATTCGTCCACCGCGCGTTCCACCGCTTTCTCAAGCGGCATTTTCTGCACGTATTCCCGCACACGGCTGGTGTATTCGGCGTAATCCCGCAGCGTCCGGCTGGCTTCCATCAGCCTTTTGTTATTTCCAATATTAATATTCCATACCGTCGCTGTCAACTCCAGCTGTGGTTTTTCTTCTGGAATCTTGAATAAATCTGAAAGCTGCAGCGTCATCCGCTCCGGCATTTCCTCCTGGCCATTGTAAAAGATCAGAAAATGGGGTGTGTCCAGCTGTATCTGCTTTGACCCGTACAGGTTCGCGCCGCGCATCATACCGGAATACAGATCCGCAATGTAAAACAGAAAGCGCAGCGGGAGGTTTGGGTTGCTGGTCGACTGGTGTTCATAAAGGGAGAGACGTGAATCGATGACAAATGAAAGGTCATTGTGCATAGACATATAGATCGCGTTCTCCAGGGTATTGATTTCCAGCAGCTGCGCGTCTTCATAATGTGTTCCATTCACGGCATTGTACAGCTCCAGCAGGTTTTCCTTGTCGCTGAAGATCATGGCAAACAGTCTGGCCTTGTAGGTACGGTTGGGGCCGGGACGTTCCCCGGGCGTCCTCTGAGTGTTTTCCCGGATATCCCGGATATTTTTCTGAACGTTTCCCCGGGTATCTTCAGGAGCACTTTTCCTGGCATATTTCTGTGGGGATTTCTGAATCGCCTTCTGGATGTTTTTCTTTGTGCTTCCCTGAGCGGCCTTCCGGGCAGTTTTTTTCACGGATCTTTGGGCAGTTCTCTTCGCGGCTTTTCTTTTTGACACTGACATTGCACACCTCCATGCTCGCTGACGGTTTTCTGGTTTCAAAGCATGAAAGTTTCCAAATCGAAGCCTGACGGCAGAAATGAATTGAGATGCGGCGCACCGCTCAGAAAACGGACTGGAATCCCTGCTTTGCGTTTAGTATATCACTATCATCCGAAAAACGCAACATAAACTTCATAAATATATCACTTAAATGTATTGATTGAATATCAATTAGACATGTTACAAGCCATGGGTGACAAGACGCCGTTGGGACTATACATCGGCCTGCTGGCCGCTGCGGCAGCCCTGATCGCACTTCTTCCCTGCTTCTGGCAGGGAGCACGCAAAAGCTGGCAAGATTATCATGCTGCAGATGTTTTGGAAAAAACTGATGAAAAAAAACCAGAAAATTCATTTTGTGACCGAAATGTGACCGCGAAAGTATATAATATAATAGAACAATGAATTGGAAAAACGGATATAACACATATCTCCGGGAAATCTGGGATTTCTGCTTATCTGTGGGGAGCAGTATCCTGGCGGGATCAGCTGAAAGAATGGCAACAAGAGGGAAGAGGTGAGCTTTCATGGGAAAGCAGATATTTATTCTGGAAGTAAACGGCACCAGAAACGAGAGCTGGCAGGGAACCCTGAAATGGGTCGACGGACACCGGAAGGAATCGTTCCGAAGCATGCTGGAATTGCTGCATCTGATCGATTCGGCAGTGGGAGCACAGGAAGAAGAAAGCCATCCCCGGCAGGAACCGGGATGGAAGGAATTGATGAAAGGCGGATAAGCATGTGGCATACCATATAAAACCGGGGAAGTTATCCGGGAAGGTACAGCAAAAGCAATACGGATCCGTCCGTTTTATGAAAGAATAAATTGCAGGAAGAGTAGTAAATCAGTAGGAGGTAAAGGGCATGAAGAAACTCGTTAAAAAAACTCTTGCGGGACTGTTTTCGGCGGCAGTGGTTTTCGGAACCGTTCCAAGCGAGGTATCCGCAGGGGTAACCATAGGATATATTGGGACAGATGAAAGCCAGGGCGGGGATCAGGCTGTGAATACGCTTATCAGCGTTGAGGGTGTGCTCCCGGCGACCGTTGACGCGGAAGGGAATCTGACCGTGACGGATGGCGTTTATAATATGAAGGTTCAGGCTCCGGCAGGGGCAGTCGCGCTGAGTGCAGAGGGCGGTATTTCAATCGAGGCGTCCGAGACAGCGCCTGATCTGTCCGCGCTGAATGGCGACCTGAGCGGAAGACTGTACTACGTGCCGAAGGATGCTCTTGTGGAGAATGTCTGTGCGGCAGCCATGAAAGCAGAAGTCACAGGCCTTGCACTTGAGCCGGACGAGACCGGAGCTGCGCTGCTGGCCGCTTACACGGGAGGACAGGGGGAACAGCAGGCCCTGGATCTCTCCGAGGGAGATCTGCTTCTGGTCACAGGGGAGACCCGGATCAGCCAGAGCGAGAGCACGGCTTCGGCCGAGACCGAAAGTGAAATAACGATGCCAGCTGAGACCGGATCTGATACAGAGTCCGAATCGCCTGCTGGGACAGAATCTGAGCCTGGGACAGGAAGCGAGACAGTGATTCCGACCGGGACGGAGCTCCAGACAGGATTGGAGAGCGAGACTGCGGAAGCCGCTGAAAATGAATCTGAGACGGAGCTTCAGTCTGAGCCTGAGACGGAGACTATAGTGCCAGCCGAGACGGGACCTGAGTTCCAGTCTGAGAGCGAGCCGGAGAGTGAGGGTACAGCACCGGCTGAAACCGAATCCGGGCTTTCCTCTGAGAGCGAACTGGAGAGTGAGAACGCAGCGCCGGCTGAGACCGGATCCGGGCTTTCCTCTGAGAGCGAATCGGAGAGCGAGAGCACAGCACCGGTTGAAACCGGATCCGGGCTTTCCTCTGAGAGCGAACCGGAGAGCGAGAGCACAGCACCGGCTGAGACGGAATCCGAACTTTCCTCTGAGAGCGAGCCGGAGAGCGAGAGCACAGCACCGGCTGAGACGGAATCCGAACTTTCCTCTGAGGGCGAGCCGGAGAGTGAGAGCGCAGCGCCGGTTGAGACGGAATCCGAACTTTCCTCTGAGAGCGAACCGGAGAGCGAGAGCGCAGCGCCGGCTGAGACCGAATCCGAACTTTCGTCCGGGAACGAGACCGCAGATGATTCCGGGACCGAGTCAGAGTCGCAGTTTGAGAGCGAGACATCTGCCCCGATCGAGATAGAGGTGGAAACAGAAAACGAAACCGCAGAACCTGCCGAGACGGAATCTGAAACCGAAGCAGCAGAGCCCGCCGGGATGGAATCTGAGATGGAACCTGAAACCGAGGCAGCAGAGCCCGCCGAGACGGAATCTGAAACCGAGGCAGCAGCGTCTGCCGGGACGGAAGCCGAAACGGGCAGTGAAGCCGCGGCGCCGGAAGGAGCCGAATCGGAGACAGAGCCTGAAACTGAGTCGGAGCCAGTCGAAAACGAGACAGAGGCCATGACAGAGGGGACAGAGCTCCAGTACGAAGACAGCGAAGTCGCCGTTCAGGTGACAGTGGCGGCGGGAGTGGATCTCCCGGAGGGCACAGTCGTCGTCGTGAAGAAACTGGAAGAAGGGACTCCGGAATATGAAGAGACGAAGGCTCTTATCGCCGCAAATGCCGACGTGACGGATGAGACCGTCTACACATTCTATGATGTGACGCTGGAGGCGGATGGGACAGAGATTGAGACAGAAGAGGGTTCCGTTTCCATCCAGCTGCAGTTTAAGAATCTGGAGACAGACGAGGATATGGAGCAGAGTGTGCTGCGTATTGAGGACACACAGGAAGGCAGGATAGTGAGCGATATGACGGCACAGGCAGAAGAAGGGATCTCCGAGAGTTCCCTGACCTTTGAATATTAAGCTGTGAGTCGGGAAAGGAGATTGTTATGAAGAAAAGAAGGATCATTGACAGACTGATTGTATTTGTCCTGGCGGCGGCAATGATGGTCAGCAGCCAGTCATTCATGGCGCTGGCAGATACGGTGGCAATCATATCCAACCCGAAGCCGGGGACCGAGATGATCAATGGGGATACACCGCTTGAGATCAGTGGGGACAGCCTCGGAACGCCGGAGGAGGAATGGGATTCCGTATCTTCGGAGGAAAATAGCGGAGACATTACGGTGACGTTTTACAAAGCAGATCCCGGCGTCCATGGAACTGACGAGAATAATAAAATCGGGACGATCACGGTCATTAAAGCAGAACCGGCCCCTGTGTCGGATGAGACTGCTGACGGTGGAGAAGGAACCGGGACAAGTGGGAATGCCGAAAGCGCAGGGGAAGGGAACAGTTCTCCTGCCGCCGAACTGGGGAAGACTTTCGGACAAGTGAGGACAGAGTTTGAAGCAGCTTATCCCGGATATGAAGGGCTTACCTGGATATACAGGGATACAGATGGAATTAAACCTGTCGAAGAGAATAAACTGATCGGCGCTGCGGAAGGCGGATGGGCGAAGAGCCTGAATGTCTGGGTTCAGCCTTCGACGGTGACATTCTGGGCAAAAGAGCCGGAAGGCGGAACAACGGTCGAACCGATAGGGAAATTTGAAAGCGTTGACTATGGGACGGTTCTGTCCGAGCTGATTGAGCAGGTCGTGGAAATGTCTCCGGATGATGAATATACGGAAGAAACAGCATGGAACCTGGGCAGCGGATATGTCGTCACAGGAAATACGGATGTGTGGGTGGCAGCGAACGGAACAAATGTGCTGGAAGTTACTGCGCCGGGAGAAAAGCCGCAATATTATACCAACTGCTTTACTGCTCTTTTTAAAAACAACGGAAAGAAAAATCTGACCATAAAACTGCTGACTGATGCAACTGCAAATCAGACGATTGGCTTTGATTTCATGGCAAGAGGCGCAGTTTGGGGAACAGACTGTACGTTTGACCTTCAGGGACATACTTTAATCAGCACTTATAGCGGCAGTGTAATTACGGTCATGGGATCCTCGGGGTCGCCTGTTACAGTTACGATAAAGAATGGTACAATCTCTGCCAATGGAGGAAATAAAAAAATTATAAGTGTTGATGGGGCAACACTGAAAGCGGAGAATTTAGCCATTACAAATGCGGTTGGATCCAGTGGGCAGGGTCTTAGCCTGACAAACGGCTCTAAAGCAATTTTGAAAGACTGTGTAATATCCGATATTGAAAATACAAATAATAACGGCGCTGGTGTTAATATAACAAAGGGCAGTGCGCTGTTTATGACAGGAGGGGCGATCAGAAATAATAAAGCTAAAGGTGTCAACTATGGCGGTGGCGGAGCCATTTACCTTGACAGCGAATATGATGCGTCAACTGAGAGTATACCTGACCCCAGCAAGGCTGTCCTGACCGGAGTTGAAATCGTCGGCAATTCCACGCAAAGATATGGAGGCGCCATCTGTGCGCAGGAGAGTGCTGTCACAATAACCGGAGGCAGGATTAGCAACAATAACGCGGGAATGAACGGCGGCGCCATCTATGCGGATACGAATTTCAACGGCGTCCACGAAGCCGTTATAAACTTAACGAATGTCAGTGTGTCTGGGAACACGGCGCAGAATGGCGGCGGCATTTGTGCAGAAGGATGTACGGTAAATCTGTCTGGCTGTACGGTGGAAGAAAACAGGGCGAATAATCCAGGGAACAATGACAGGGATGGCGGCGGCGCCATCTATATAGGAACAACCATGGGCTGGTCTTCGCTCTCTGTCACAGGCGGATCGATCAAAAATAATTCGGAAGCCGCAGGAGGAACCTACAGCGGCAGCGCTATTTCCATTTACAATTCAGGGGCATTCGCAACATCGCCCCCAATGGATGTTCCGGTTTCCATTCAGGGAGTGGAAATTTCAGGGAATAATGGTAAAAATGCGCTGGGATTCTATAACATAAAGGGAGCAACACTGGAAAACTGCTATATTCACGAAAATACTTCATCCCGTGGTACAATTCTGTTATACAAGCTGGATCTGGCAGTTCATAATTGTCGGATTGAAGGGAATACGGCAGGAGACGGAGGAGGAATAGACGGAGTCCAGGGAACAATTACTTTAAAAGATACACTCATAACCGGCAATGTAGTTACCAACAAGGCGCTGCACGCGAAGGGTGGTGCTATGTATCTCCAGACATGCAATCTGGATGCGGATGCGAGCAATCAGATTTATGATAATGGAGTTGTTGCAGGTGAAGCAAATGGCGCAGGAGGTGACCTGTTTTTTGAGAACACTACAGAGGCCTCCAATATAAAGCTTGCATCGGCTTTGGATATGTCGGGTGATCTGTATGGGATATGGAAGGTTAATTACAGATATGGAGGAAATACAGCTGAGATTGAAGAACAGATATCTGATGGTTTGGATATTTCGCTGAATGGATCGCTGGCTCTGGTAGCGGCAAATTCGTACGCTGTTGCCGGACTTATAGACAGTGATGGAAATCATGTAGGGCAGGGTAATGAACCAATGAGCTTTACTAAAGTACAGGACGCGATCGATTATCTGGTGCAAAATAAAGTCGCGGATTGTACGATTCAGCTCATTCCGAATGACAACGGAAATGTCATTACTGAAGGAGTTGTTACAATTCCTGCCGAGGCGGGAACTGTAAAGCTTGACATGAACGGCTGTACGCTGAGACTCGGAAATCAGCTGAAGATTGAAAAAGGCGCCGGACTTACGGTTACTGACACGAAGCCCGGGAAGGAGATGTCCGCGATACTTTCTACCAAAAAGGACTATGCGGTAGAGAACGCGGGGACTTTGACGGTGGAGAAGTCGATTTCCCTGTCGGTAATGAATACTGTGGCATCTGGCGGCGCAGCGACGATCGCTCTGAATCCCAATGAGGATAACGCATCGGATGGCAGCCAGCTCATCATTGACGCCGGGACGGATCTCAACCGTGTTTCCCTTGCCAGAGGGAATGTAATCCAGGTGACTGGTGATAACGGGACGAACCTGAATCCGATTGAGGTCAAAGTGGAGGAAGACGTCCTTGCAGATGTGAATGTCGGAAAGAGCACGGTGACTCTGTTCCGCAGCAGCTCAGGTGCGCTGACGGAGGAGTTCCGCAGCCGTGTGAGCCTGAGCGGAGCGAACAGGCAGGTGAAGATCAGCCGGAAGGAAGACGGGATGGAAATTTATGCGGACAGCCCGGAGCTGATTGGTATCTATGTCGACGGCAAAAACGGTGTCGATGATCAGAATCGCGGACTGACCCCGGAAGCTCCGCTGAAGACCTTTAAGGCGGCAAAACAGCTTCTGAAGGAAATTCAGGAAAGCGAGAGTCCGCTGAGCGAGGCAAATATCTATGTGATGGGAACGCTCTTGGTGAATGACGCGGAAGAGTGGAGTCTGTCTGAAATTCCGGGGGCTTCTCTGGTAAGATATCCGTCCTATGATGGGATTCTGGTGCAGGTGACCGGCGCTACACTTTCATTGAAGGATATCACGCTAGACGGATATTCCTTCCCGACGGATGATACGCTGATCTGGGTAGACGGCAATGCAGAACTGGTGATCAATGATGGAACTGTTCTGCAGAACAACCAGAATATACTGACAGGCGGAAACTATACCCACAGTGGCGGTGCGGTGTACAGCAACGGCAAGGTGGTCATGAACGGCGGCACGATCCGCGGTAATCAGGCATGCTACGGCGGCGGTATTGAGCTGTGGGGCAGCGGCGCTGAACTGACGATGAACGGTGGTACGATCGAGAGCAACAGGGCGGTCGTTACCAATGAGTCACCGGCCGGAGGCGGTGTTGCAGTGCTGTATGATTCCACCATGAATATGAACGGAGGAAACATCACCGGCAACGACAGTTCATATAATGGCGGCGGAATCGCTGTCGGAGCTCCGGGGGAAAATACGGTCGGAACCAGTACGTGTCTGTACATGAAAGGAGGAACCGTTTCCAACAACAATGCAGGACAGACCGGCGGCGGCATTTTCGTACAGAGCAGTACGCAGGCTCATATTATCAGTGGTACGATCAGCGGGAACTACTGCAAAGGAAATGCCATGGGCAGCGGCGCTTACGGCGGCGGCGGTATCTATGTCAACGGAAGCCGTACCGGGTCGAACGGCGTCTACAAGATGGGAGAGCTGTACCTGGAGAAGGCCGTCCTGAGTGGAAACACTGCCGTACTGGGTGGCCAGGGATTCGCAGGCTGCGGAACGTCTGAGACGAGGATCTACCTGACCAGCGGATGTGCGATTGTTGATAACGGCAGTTCCAATGCCGATCAGATCCTGGTTGCGAGCGAAGGAAAAACCTATATTTCCAAATTCCTGCTTGGCGGGTATGCATATAACTGGATGGATGAGGAAGGCAAGCCGTTTGATGTCAAACTGATAGAATACAATACCGGCGGAGAGCGCAGGCTTGGGAACAATCCGGAGTCAGGATATCCGACTAAAGCGCCGGTCATGATCACAGACAATTCATCTGGCGTACGCGGCGGCGGTATCGGAAGCAATGGCTATGTACAGTTTGGCGAGGAAGGGCCGAGAGTCACCGTTGATTTTGAGAAGGAGCTGCTTGGACGTGAGTGGAAGAACGGAGACAAGTTTGAATTTGAGCTGAAGCGAGTGAGCAAGGATGGAGAGCCTGTCACTGACGAAGATATACAGACTGCGACGGCGGATAAGGATCACAGAACGTTCTCCCTCAAGACGGATGAATTCAAGGAAGCAGGAACTTATGTATATGAGCTGCGCGAGCTGAATTCAACGATCCCGGCTGTCGAGAAGGATCCTACTGTGTTTGAGATCACTGTAAAGGTCGTTGAGGATGAAGTGGTCGGGCTGGGAGCCTATATTGTGGATGTGACGGTGAAGGGCTCGTCAGAACCGGTCAGCCAGGTCAAGTTCAGCAACCATTACCGTGCGAATGGTACGGCTTCGCTCGAAGCTAAGAAGATTCTTCCGGAGGTGGATCTGACAGGGGGAAGGTTCACGTTTGAGCTGAAGGATGAAGCAGGGAATGTCCTGCAGACGGCGACGAACGCGGCGGACGGCAGTGTGAAGTTTGAACTGCTGCAGTACACAGAAGAGGACATTGGAAAAGAGTATCTTTATACCGTGTCTGAGGTAGACAGCAATGGCGGAGGAGTCGAGTATGACGATACCGTTTACACGGTTAAGGTAAATGTGGAGGACAGCGAAACCAATGACGGTAACCTGAAAATCACAGTGACGAAGCAGCTCGGAGACAAGACTGTGGATGAGATGACATTCACGAACCACTACCACGCCTTTGGCCAGACGACGGTCACTGCGGAGAAGACGCTGACCGGCCACGCGCTTGCAGCGGATCAGTTCTCGTTCACGCTGACTGCAGTGGATGCGGACGGCAATGCCCTGACAGGTGATGCGGCCTACATGGATACCGTGACGAACGCGGCGGACGGCAAGGTGGAATTCAAGGCGATTGATTACACCGAGGCGGATGCAGGCGAGACCTATTATTACCAGGTGACTGAGGCCAACGCAGGCGCGGCGGGTTACACGTATGACGATTCTGTCTACACCGTGGCAGTGACCGTAACTGACAATGGCGACGGCACGATGAGCACGTCACAGGTTATCACGAAGGATGGAGCGGCAGCGGATGCCATCACCTTCGCGAACACCTACGCGGCGGAGGGCAGCCTGTCCCTTAAGGCGCAGAAGACGCTGACCGGCCATGCGCTTGCAGCAGATCAGTTCTCGTTCACGCTGACGGCTGTGGACGCGGACGGAAAGGCCCTGACAGGCGATGCGGCCTATACAGAGAACGTGACGAACGCGGCAGACGGCAAGGTGGAGTTTGAGGCCCTTGATTACACCGAAGCGGATGACGGAAACACTTATTATTATCAGATAGCAGAGACTGACGCGGGGGCGGCGGGCTACACGTATGACAAGTCCGTATACACCGTGGCGGTGACCGTAACTGACAACGGCGACGGAACGCTGGATCTGGCGCAGGTTATCACGAAGGATGGAGCTGCGGCGGATACCATCACCTTCGCGAATACCTACGCGGCGAAGGGCAGCCTGGCCCTTGAGGCGCAGAAGACGCTGACCGGCCATGACCTGGCAGCAGACCAGTTCTCGTTCACGCTGACAGCGGTGGATGAAAACGGGAAGGCCCTGACAGGCGATGTGGCCTACACAGATACCGCAGTAAACGCGGCGGACGGCAAGGTGGAGTTCAAAGCCATTGATTATAGCGAGGCGGACGCAGGCAAGACTTATTACTACCAGGTGGCAGAGACTGATACGGGAGCGGCGGGCTACACGTATGATGATTCTGTTTACACAGTAGCGGTAACTGTAACGGATAACGGCAATGGTACGATGAGCACGTCACAGGTCATCACGAAGGATGGAACGGCGGCGGATGCCATCACCTTCGCGAACACTTACGCGGCGGAGGGCAGCCTGGCCATCGAGGCGCAGAAGACGCTAGCTGGTCATGCGCTGGCAGCAGGGCAGTTCTCGTTCACGCTGACAGCGGTGGATGCGGACGGAAAAGCCCTGACAGGCGATGCGGCCTACACGGAGACCGCAACAAACGCGGCGGACGGCAAGGTGTCCTTCAAGGCCCTTGGTTACACCGAGGCGGATGCAGGCAAGACGTACTATTACCAGGTAACAGAGGTCAACGCCGGTGAGGAAGGCTACACGTATGATGCCTCCGTATACACCGTGGCAGTGACTGTAACGGACAACGGCGACGGAACGCTGGATCTGGCGCAGGCTGTCACGAAGGACGGAACTGCGGCGGATGCCATTACCTTCGCGAACACCTATACGGATACCTACGCGGCGGAGGGCAGCCTGGCCATCGAGGCGCAGAAGACGCTGGCTGGCCATGCGCTGGCAGCAGGCCAGTTCTCGTTCACGCTGACTGCGGTGGATGCGGACGGCAAGGCCCTGACGGGGGCGGCGGCCTACACGGACACCGCGGCGAACGCGGCGGACGGAAAGGTATCCTTCAAGGCGATCGGTTACACCGAGGCGGATGCAGGCAAGACCTATTACTACCAGGTGGCAGAGACCAACGCAGGCGCGGCGGGCTACACGTATGACAGCTCTGTCTACACCGTGGCAGTGGCCGTGACCGATAACGGCGACGGGACGCTGGGTCTTGCACGGACCATCACGAAGGACGGAGCTGCGGCGGACGCCATCACCTTCGCGAACACCTATGCGGCGGCCGGCCAGGCCGTGGTCACCGCGAGGAAGACGCTGGCCGGCGGGACGCTGGCGGCGGGCCAGTTCTCCTTCACGCTGACGGCGACGGATGCGGCGGGCAATGCCCTTACAGGTGCGGCAGCCTACACGGAGACCGTGGCGAACGCGGCGGACGGGAGCGTGGTCTTCACGCCGTTCCGCTTCACGCAGGCCGACGCGGGGAGCGAGCTCCACTACACGGTGGCCGAGGCGGCAGGGACCGCGGCGGACATTACCTATGATACGACTGCCTATGCGGTGACGATCACAGTCGCGGACAACGGCGACGGCACATTGAATGTCACACAGGCTATACAGAACCGCGCGACCGGCGCGGCGGTGCAGGAGATGGCGTTTACCAACACCTACACCCCGGCCCCGGCGGCTGCAGCCGTCCAGGTGACGAAGCAGCTGACCTACGAGGGAGAGCCGCTGAACACGGCGAGCGCGACCTTCCATGTGGCCCTGTACAGCGACGCGGCATGCACGCAGCGCGTATCGGACATCACGCCGCTGGTATATGAGAACGCGTCCTCGCAGACCGCGCAGTTCACGGGCCTCGAGGCGGGGAGGACGTACTACGTGGCAGAGACGACCGCGGAGGGCGCGGTGCTGCAGCCGGGCGTCGAGGCGGAGGGCCAGGGCTTCACCCC
>CANRBX010000131.1 GCA_947628955.1 uncultured Lachnospiraceae bacterium
TCAAGGTAGGTCAGCTGCTTCGTCACCACCAGCGTCGTGTCGACCGGCTGCGGCTGGTTCGTCACCGCCAGCGCCGCGTTCACCTGGGCTCCCGCAATGCCGCTGCCCTCCGGCGCGATCGTGAACGGGTACTGCACCGGCGTGCCGTCCGCGTTCGTGGTGATCACGTGCCCTGCCGGGGCCTGCGTCTCGATGAAGTAGTAGTCGTTCGCAGGCAGCCCCGCCACGGTCAGCGTGCCGTCAATGCCCGTCGTGTAGGTGCCGTCCGCGTAGGCCGCGTTGTAAATGTACCATCCGTCCGCGCCGCGTGCGTAGAGCTGGAAGGCCGCACCCGGGAGAAGGTTCCCGTTCGTGCTGGTCTTCGTCAGTGTCACGGAGCCTGCGAAGGCGTTCGCAAAGGCTGCCGTCGCCGCCGGCCGGCCGTCACGCGTGGTCTGGGCCGTCACATTCAGGGCGCCGTTTCCTGCATCCGCCACGTGTACCGTGACTGTGTAGGCGGCCGCGTCGTATGTGATCCCCGCCGCGCCTGCGTTCACCTCGGCTACCGTGTAGACGAAGTCCTTACCGATATCCGCCTGCGTGTAGGCGATCGGGTCGAAGGCCACGCTGCCGTCCGCCGCGTTCGTCTTCGTCTGGAGCACTGTCCCGGCCGCATCCCTCAGCTGGAAGGAGAACTGGCCCGCGGCCAGCGCCGCACCCGTGAGCGTCTTCTGTACGTTATTGATTGTAAATGTGCCGTTTGCGGTGTAGTCATTCACGAATGCCACGCCGCCCTCCGGGTATGCCGGGGTCACGGTCAGGTTCCCCTGTCCGCCGTCCGCGACCGTCACCGTCACGGTGAAGGTCTGCGTGCTGTAGGTGATGGACGGGTTCCTGTCCGCCTCGGCCGGTACGGTCTCGCTCACCACATAGGTGTGCGTTCCAACGTCCTCAAGCGTGTAGGCGATCTCCGTGAAGTCGATCATGCCGCCCGCAAGGGTCGTGCCCGTCGCCGCCTGCGTCCTGGTCTCGGTCCCGTCTGCAGCCGTCGTCACCTCTTCCACAAGGAAGCGGAACTCGTCTGCACCGACTGCCGCCGCACGGCTGCCGGTCAGGGTCTTGCTGCCGTTCATCTTGAACGTGCCGTCCGCCGTGTAGGTATTGATGAATGCCGTATGTTCGCCGTCCAGCGTCACCGCTGTGCCCAGCGTGCCGTCGCCGTTATCTGTCACTTCCACGGTCACCTGCACCGGCTCGCGGTCGTAAGCGATGCCGCCTGCGTCCTCCGCCGGGGCCTGCTCACGGATCACGTAGTGGTGTGTGCCAACATCCTCAAGCGTGTACTCCACCGGTGCGAATCTCACAGCGCCCGGATCTGCGCCCTCGCCGTTCTTCACGGTCTGCAGCGCCGCCGTGCCGGTCACGCTGCCGTCCGCGTCTGCCGCCCACAGCTCAAATGTGAACTCGCCTGCGCTCAGGGCGCGCCCGGTCAGGGTCTTCGTCGTAGCGATCTCCGCGCTGCCGGATGCGGTGTAGGTGTTGGTGAACACCGCGTCCGCTCCGTCCGCCACGGTCACAGCTATAGCCAGCGTGCCGTCGCCGTTGTCCGTTACCGCTGCCGTCAGGTCATAGATCTCCCCGCTGTAGCTCATGCCAGGCAGGCTGCCCTTCACCTCGCTCAGGGTGAAGCCTTCATATGTCTGGCCCGCGTCTGCTTCCGTGAATGGAAGTACCTTGCCGTCTACACCCAGTTTCTTACCGATGCCTTCGACCTTGAAGTTGCCGTCTGCATCATTCGTCGCTGTGCCGACTACCTCACCGTCTGCGTTCTTCACCTCGAAGATGAACTCGCCTGCCTGCAGATCGCGCCCGGTCAGCTTCTTCGTGCCGCTTATCTCACCTGTGCCAGCTGCCGTATAGGTGTTGACAAAGGTCAGGTTCTCCTCCGTCGTCCATTCGAGCGTCAGGACACCACTGTTCCTGTCATAAGTCGCTGCGAGTGTCAGCTCACGTGTGTTGTCCGGGTCGTTCGTCACGCCCTTCGCTGCCGCCAGCGCCTCGGTCAGCGTGTACCGGAACTCCTTCCTGTAGATCCCGCTGCCCTCCGCGGTCTGCGTCATGCCGGCCATATCATCCAGCGTCACTTTGATCACGTCGTCCGCGAACTTCACCGTGCCGTCCGCTGCGTTCGTCACGCTCGCCTTGCCTATGTTCAGCGTATCCTGCGTGCTGTCCTCCGACAGCGTGAAGATGAACTCGCCCGCCTTCAGGTCCCTGCCCTTCAGCTCCTTCTCCGCCGTCAGGCCGGTCTCCGCTTCCGTGTCATACTCGTTCGTGAATACCGTGGAGCCTGTGCCGTCCGCCAGGTCCGCCTTCAGCACGCCGGTATCCTTGTCGTACGTCACCTTCACTTTGACTGTCTTCACAGTCTTGTCGCAGGTGATGGTTCCGTGTTCGGTATCGTGGTCTTTTGTCAGCTCAACGATCTTGTACGTGAAGGTCTTATCCGGATAGGTATCCACGCCTCCCTCCATGACCCTGATATCGTCAAGGCTGTACTTCAGGGTGCCGAACGTGATGCTTCCGTTGGCTGCATTCGTCACCGGCCCAAGTACCGGCTCCGCGTTTTCCGCTACTGTGACTGTGCCGTCCGCCGCTACTGCCACATCACCCTCGTTGTACACCGCAAAGCTGTAATCGTCCCCCTTAAGCTTCAGGTGCTCCTGTACCTTGGCTCCGGAGAGCGGCACGCTGTCCTCCGCCGTCCACTCGTTCTCAAACGTATAGCCGCTTTCCGGCGCTGTGTTCTCCAGCGTCAGCCTGCCCGTCGCAAAGTCATAGTGCGCTTTCACTGTGAACGTGTGCACCGTGTCGTCATAGATCATCGCCTCATCGGCGTCTGCCGGCTTCTCCTCGCTCACGCGGTAGGTGAACGTCTTATCCGGGTAGCTTGCCGCATTGTTATTGTCATCCGCCTTCAGGTCATCCAGCCTGATCTCGATCGCGTCCGCAAAGCTTGCCCTGCCGTCCCTGTCGTTCACCGCCGTGGCGATCGTCTCCCATGAGCTGAACCTGCCGTTCACGCCCGTCTGCTTCTCCAGCTTGAACATGAACTTGCCCTCATTCAGGTTCAGGCCGGTCAGCTCCTTCGTGAGCTCCACGCCCGTCGTCGCCTTCGTATCATAGGTGTTCGTGAACGTCTGGTTCTCTGCGTCGCCCAGCCATTCAAGCGTCAGGCTGCCGGTGCTCTCATCATATGCCGCCTCCAGCGTCAGCGTACGCGTGCGCACCGGGTCGTTCGTCACGCCCTCCGTTCTCGTCGGCGCCTCGGTCAGCGTATATGTGAACTGCTTCTTATAAACGCCACTGTCCACTGCTGTCTCAGTTGCACCTTTCATATCATCCAGCGTGATTTCGATTGTGCCGTCCCTGAACTTCACCGTGCCGTCCGCTGCGTTCAGCGCCATCGCGTTCGCCACATCCACCGTATCCTGCGGACTGCTCTCCGACAGCGTGAAGATGAACTCGCCCGCCTTCAGCTGCCTGCCCGTCAGCCTCTTTGTTACATCAAGGCCTTTCGTCGCCTTCGTGTTGTAGGTGTTGACAAACTCAAACGTTAATGCTGCGTCATCTTTTGTCTGTACTTCATCCACGAACACTTTCTTCTGCAGTGTTCCGTTCTTGTCATCCAGCGTGATCTCTACCCGGATGTGATATTCCTTCTCATCCTTGTTCGTGTAGCCTTCCGGAACCTTTGTCTCCTTCACTACGTAATAATAAGTTCCAACGCCGCCTTCAGCATCAACCGCATCCTTATCCGTGGAATAGATGAGCTTTCCAAGGTCTGCAATATTCCCGGTTCCGGTTCCATTGTATGTAACCGTTCCGGTCCTGATCGGCTCGCCCGTTGTCGTATACTCATTATTTGCTTTGTACAGGCCGAAAGTGAATGTCTTTCCCTCCGCTCCCGCGTCGCTGATGCCCTCTACCTTCTTCTCCGCCTGGAACTGCACATTTGTTTCAGAAGGATACGTGTTGGTTACCGTAATACTAGGACTATGCTTCTCTCCTGCTTCCCAATGTCCAATAAGCGGCCTATCCCAAACCCATTTATCACTTTCGCCAACTTTAAACTGCATTTTTCCATCGCTATTTTCAACTCTTCCCGTTCCACCGAATGAGAGCGTCGATTCATAGTCATGATCCGTTCCGGTTATTTCCTCAATTGTATAGATTTCTCCCTTGATTAGATCCGTTATCTCAGCTTTTTCACCGGCTTTCAGAGAAAATACCATTTCATTGGCATCCAGCTTACCCCATCGACCCCCTTCAAATGTAGCTGATGATGTTCTCCCATTAATCAACAACCTTGCAAACCAGAAGCTTCCGGAATTTCCGGTTATCCTGATTTCATAAGATTCTGTAGCCCCTTCCGGCGGAGTTCCTTTCACCACCTTCTCTACCGTTACGGAACCCTTACTCTGATAAGTATTTGTCACAGTGACGCCTGCAGCCGCATCAACGCCCGCCTCTACATGAAGTGTCGCACCTTTTCCGTCGTTCACAATCTCACCGCTCGTAACTTGATCAAAGAACGGCGTGTACAGGCTTCCTTCACCCGTCACTTCACTTATCGTATAATCGCCTTCCGGCAGGCCGGACAGTGTAACAGTCTCGTTTTTCTTAATAGTAAACTGATGGTCCCCATCCAGGGCTATTTCCCTGCCTTCAGGTATAACTGTAACTCCAACTTTTTCCCAATCAACAGCTACTCCTCCAACAGGTACAACGGCAATCTTGTATTCACTCGTATCCTCGTCGTTGTTCACAACAACCTTCTTCACAGACAGACTGCCCTTCTTATCCTCCGGATAGTTGTTGGTGATCGTTACCCTACCTTCACCGTTTGTATCTGTTAAAGTTACTTCACCCTTCGTTGTAGTAGTTTCTCCAACTACTGCCTCATAGGAGATCTCATATTCTTTCTCTCCTTCTTCAGCATCGGATTCTGTAACGGTATACGTACCGAGCGGGATGGTACTGATCACTACCTTGCTCTTATCCTCGACGAAGAAGGTCGCAGTATTCCCCTCACAGGTCAGCTTTGTGTCTGCCGGCAGTCCGGAAAACTGATCTGCGTTAAATGTCATGCCTTCCGGGCCCGTGACAGTCACAGAATACAGTCTCTCATCTGTCGGCGCGCTCGCGCCCGTCACTACTTTGGTAATTGTCAGCTTGTTCGGCGGATCTTTGATAATGATTCCCTCCGCCGGGTCAGCCGGGTAAAATACTATTCCTTTTTCCGTGAGCCAGTTATATTCCGCCTGTACATTCTCTTCAAGGTTGGCAATATTCGTTCCCTTCACGACAAAGTACGTGTCCGCCACTTTCTGATAACACGAAGGTGCTTCTGTCTCCACCAGTTTGTAAAGAATACCCGGTGTGAACCTGCATTCGTTCCAGATTCCGTCTTCTTTTGTGGAGAAGCCGTCGAATTTTTCCCAACTCCATTTTCCGGTCGTATCCGCAGCATACCTGTACAGATCAAATTTTGCTCCGGACAATCCTTTTTCCGGGTTGTCAGCGGATATCTTCCTGATGTTGATCAGAGTGTCACCGTCCGCGCCGCCCCAGATATCTACAATCGTGACATTGTCCGGGTAGGATCTCTCTATGATACCTCTTCCGTTCACCTTCACAGATACATCATTCTCGACATCGACACTTTTGCCGGTACCATCAAGCACAGTATCATAAGTGAAGCGTATTCCCCATCCGTTAGAAGCCCAAGCAGCAGGGCATGTAACGGTCAGAGTATTATTATTCGTGATCTTAACCGTTACCTCCGACGGCTGTGCATCTACCCATCCGCTTCCCTTATTCACAGATACTTTCACACTATTCGGCACGGTATCTGCAAACTTCAGGCCGTATTGCAGGGTATCCACAATCTCAAATGATTCAACTTTAGCTGAACCGTCAGTCAGGACCGCCCCCTGCTCGTTCACCGTCACGGTGTAGCTCATGATCCGGGTATCGGGATCGGCATCCGTGTGGGTCTTGTCGAGGGCATTCCGGTTAAGTTCCTGCGTCGTTGTTGCATTGCTCAGCGTAGCTCCATTGCACAAAAGCTCGGCTGTATTTTTCAGTGTATGGCTCGGTGTATAGGCTCCGCCGTCTTTTTCATCATTTCCAAACAGGACATCTCTGTCTATTTTCGTCAGAACATAGATAACCAGGCTGTCATCCGCTGAGAAACCTTCAAGAACCCCGGTAAAATCTCCTCCCTGTCTCTTTTTCAGATATTCCGTGACGTCGATCTCGACCGTCCGGCCATCAGGAGACTCCTTAATCTTCTCAGCAGGCACGCGATACTGTCCCCACTCGTCAGTCCCCACCGGTATTATACTGTTCCGATAAGGAAGCATATACGCTTCAGCAAATGTCTGATCTTCTGGTATTGTATCTATGACTGTGTAATTTTCCCCTTCCTTAAATCCAAATTCCAGATTGTTCTTTATATTCAGAGGTATCATCCATTTTGCCAGACCGTTTTTCGCCTCGACTCCATGCGGCCACTTCTGCAGATAGTCCTGTTTTGTGTACGTCAGCGAAGCCGTGTCGGACATCAGGCTGCCTGTAGGCGGCACAAACCGGCTCTCATTTGTATAGACAGCTGCATCCACGGCCCACCGGTGAGAACCGTGCGAAGTATATCTCACTGTCACCGGGGCCGGAACACTCTTATTAAATTTGATGAGAAATCCATGACAGTTCCCGCCAGGCATACACAGCGTTTCATCTTCCCCACTCACCGCAGTTACACTATACGCTTTTTTATTAACTCGATTCTCGGCGTTTTCCCCACTCCACAGCGTAATACCATTAATATCTTCCTGTGTGAAATAGTGATTTACTCCGTCCGAGCAGGTCAGTATATCCAGGAACTTGCTTCCTGCTTCGATCACCGAACCTCCCTCGCTGGCAGCCTCCTCAGAGGAAGCATTCTTAACACTGCCAACGACCGTCTCCCAGCTG
The DNA here is from genome assembly GCA_947628955.1 of uncultured Lachnospiraceae bacterium. Lineage (GTDB taxonomy): Bacteria > Bacillota > Clostridia > Lachnospirales > Lachnospiraceae > Choladousia. The sequence goes on from CANRBX010000131.1 coordinate 7,018, forward strand.
AGCGGACTTTCTTTCCCTGAGAAGGCTGCTTTCGCCACATCTTCCGCCTTGCTCAGGCACTTTTTATCAAGCGAATAGTATGAGCTCTCGATTCCGACCGGATCCGGACCGGTGCCATCAATCGTCATCTGAATTTTGTTTCGCAGTCTGTCCTTTTCCGGGTTGGCTCCTTCTTCGTAGAGAACATCATAGGAGATCAGGATGTAATCTCCATCTGCTACCTCCGCTTCGCCAATTTTATCCCCTACTGTATACGTCCACACTCCGTTAGCATTAACCGGAACTGTCATCATCCCTTTCGGGCTCTTAGCTCCTTTGGCGTACAAATCAAAATGGATATTATCGTAGTAGGTATATTCCTCATCTTCATTTCCGCCTTCCATAGCGTCTGCAAGCGTCCAACGCCGCAAAGACTTTGACACGGTCGGGTACACATAAATCTCATAGTGGATATATGGCTTACCACCGATCATCTTTACCGTACCCTTTTTGTTAAGCCACTCCTTCTGTATCGACCAGCTGTTCTTAGCCTCCTGCTCTGTCCCCGCTTCGTTCTTAACAGTGATGGTATTTTTGGCCGAGTAAACGCCCGACAGTTCTACCGCACTCTCCGCTGTCTTCCCGCCTGGGATTTTCAGCCAGAATCCCGGATCAACATCCACAGGATAAAGAATGATAAGTTTGTCGCCCGGCAGCAGACCTTCAGTCTGATACTTCGAATCATAAAAATACAAATTTGATAAATCAAATTTAAAGTGTGTTTCACTTTTTTCGTCGTCGCTGATATCTTCAGCTTTCAGATCTACAGCAATATATACAACTGACGAGTCAACAACTCTCTGAATCGTCACAGCTGTAGCTTCACTGGCTTTGATATGGAAGTACTCATTCAGGTCGCCTTCTCCGCCTTCTATTCCCTCCATCTTGTCGTCGATGATCAGCTTTGTCAAATTCTCTGTGTTCGTCTCATTTGCTGTTACGCTGAACATGTACCAGATCCTTTTAATCAGACCTGTCTCTTTATCATATTCGACCGCATCCTCAAAAGAATTCGCGCCCCAGTCCCTGTTAGGAGTGGCAACATTCTTTAATCCCTTACCGACTGTGAATCCGAGCGGGTTGCTGGAAACTTCTTCAAAAACAGTTACGTTGCGCTTTCCAAGGCCCGGAAAATCCAGTTCAACTTTATCCTTTTCTTTTCGGTCTTTAAGGTTCAGAGTGCCCGTAAGCCCAAAATGTGCGTTGAAGTCGTGCAACTCTGTCCCCTCTGGAATTTTAATTTCAATTGTGACCAGGCCATTGCTATCGACAGTTCCCGTTCCTATGTTCTCGCCCACTTCATTTTTCACTGCAAACATCTCATTAACAGCGAACGTAATATCGGGCGGAAGTTTATACGTGAATTTCGTGCCATTTTTTACCGGAGAATATTTAGGGTCCTCTGGTACACTCCAGTATATCTCCACCTCTGTCCCATAGCCGTCCCCGACTTTAAAGTCGTCAGAAACTTCTACTTTTTCTTCCGGCAGAAACATTTTTTTCTGCTTTGTATCGCCGTTTTTTATTTTCACATAAGAACCCTTTTGGGTCTCTGGATCCCATAGCTGAAACCAATCGGAATACTCATCACGAGTCAGGTCATAAGTCGGGGCAGCCTCCTCGTCAATGAGTACCTCGTCAGGCAAGTCGATGGGCACCGGCGCATCCAGGTTAATCCCCGCCAGCTCTGCGGGTGTCGGCGTTCCGATCTCCGTCTCCGGCTCAGTTTCCGGCTCTGCCGCTGTCCCGTCAGTCCCGGACTCGGACTCTGTTGTTTCTGTCATGTACTCTTCTTTATTTATATTCGTGTTTCCGGACTCTGTCCCAAAACCCAAAATTATCTCTGCGGCGGACACCGGCTGGCTCGTGAGTATCATCGCGATCGCCAGTACCATCGCTGTCAGTCTGCTCCATCTGCTTCTCGTCTTCATAACGCTCTCCTTTCTTTCCTGCCCTTCCCCATATCCGGAAGCAGTTCTCCCTCACTGCCGTCCCTTTCGGGACATTCCGGTAATCATATCTCAAAGTCTTCAGAGCTCAGACTGTTTCCTTCTTCGTCTGCGTCCACCTTTTCTGCCACTTTGCCGCTCCCGGTGTCTTTGACGTGGAAGATGTTCTGCTCGCTGTCCTCCGCCGCTTCAATATTCTTGAATTCTATCTGCGCGGTCAGGGTTCCGGCCGCAGGATGCAGTTCTTCTCCGTCCGACATGAGCTTTATCCTGTAGAAGGTATAGCTCATTGCCGCCGGATCCGCTCCGGATTCCTCGTCCGCCGCTGCTTTCGCCTCCAGATATGCCTCGCTGTCTTCGGAGAGCTTCTCTGCTATCAGTACCGTATTCATCGGAAGCTGCGCCTCTGCTGTCGCCGTCACAGTAACTGTCACCTCATCGTTTTCAAAGAAGAGGTCGGTCAGAAATTCTTCCGGAAGCTCTGTCTCGGATTCTGTCTCCGCTTCCGTGAGCTCTTCTGTGACTGGTTCGGTCTCTGGTTCAGCCTCGGTCTCAATTTCTGTTTCTAATTCTGTATCTGTTTCTGTTATTATTTCCGTGACCGGCTCGGTTTCCGTTTCGGTTTCATCTGCCGGCTCGGTCTCCGTCATTCCTTCGGTTGCTGTCTCTGCGAGTACTTCTGTCTCTGGTTCGGTCTCTGTCATTCCTTCGGTCGCTGTCTCGGCTGCCTCTGTGAGTACTTCTGTCTCCTGCTCGGTCTCCGTCGTTCCCTCGGTTGCTGTCTCGGCTGCCTCTGTGAATACTTCCGTCCCAGCCTCGGTCTCGGTTCCGGCTTCCTCTCCTGTTACCTCTCCTGTGACCAGCTCAGTCTCTGGCGCCGCTTCCGTGAGTACTTCTGTCTCTGTCCTAACCTCAGTCTCTGGTGCCGCTTCCGTGAGTACTTCTGTCCCTGTCCCAGCCTCGGTCTCGGTTCCGGTTTCTTCCCCTGTTACCTCTCCTGTGACCGGCTCAGTCTCTGGCGCCGCTTTCGTGAGTACTTCTGTCTCTGTCTCAACCGCAGTCCCGGTTCCGGCTTCCTCTCCTGTTACCTCTCCTGTGACCAGCTCAGCCTCTGGCGCCGCTTCCGTGAGTACTTCTGTCTCTGTCCCGGTTTCAGCTTGCTCTCCTGTTACCTCTCCTGTGACCAACTCAGTCTCTGGCGCCGCTTCCGTGAGTACTTCCGCCCCAGTCTCGCTTCCGGTTTCTTCTCCTGTTACCGCTCCTGTGACCGCCTCGGTCTCCGGCGCTGCCTCTGTGAGCGCTTCCATCCCAGCCTCTGTCTCGCTTCCGGTTTCTTCCCCTGTTACCTCTCCTGTGACCGGCTCGGCCCCTGTCGCCGCTTCTGTGAGCTCTTCTGGCTCTGTCCCAGCCCCGGCTCCTTCTCCTGTTACCTCTCCTGTGACCGACTCGGTCTCTGCTGCTGTTTCCGCGGCCGGCTCCCCGGCGGTCTCGCCGATGGCCGTCCCGGACAGCTCGCTCTCATTTTCCATTCCTTTTATAATAAGAAGCAGTGCAGCTTCGCCCGGCTTCAGCTCCTGCTCGCCTGCGAATACTTTCAGCACGGTGGTCCCGTCCTCGGCGGCTGCCAGGACGAAATGTGTGACCGCGGCCGCTGCGTCTGCCGCGCAGCTGCCCTCTGTGATGGCTTCCCGCGGAACGTAGTACAGTCTGTCCTTTAGCTCTGTGACTGTTTCCGCGTCTTCGGAGGCTTCTATGGTGAGTCCCGGCGCATCGAGCGCGACCTCGCCCGCCTGTGCCTGCACTTTTACCGTATATGTTCCGGGCAGGATCGTCAGGACACCCTGTGCGCCGGCTTCCGCCGGGCTGATGCCCTCAATCGCACTCTCGAGCACATCTGCGGGTGCTGTCTGCACCTCTGTCTGCGCCTCGGTCGGCGCCGTTATCATTCCTACAACACTTGCCGACGCTGTGCCGGGAATAAATGTGACTGCCATTGCCGCTGTCAGTAATTCCGCTAACATTTTTCTTGTACGATTCCTCATAATGCCTGCCTCCTTTTGCCTTTCCTTCTATCTTTTCTTTCCCATTCTGCCGTTACAGTTTCCAATGCGAAGCTTCCTTATCCATAACTCCCTCACTGACTGCGGAATCGATCAGACGCAGCAGCTCAAGCATGCTGCGAAAGGATTCCTTCCTGTGGCCGTCCACCCATTCTAGGGTGCCATGCCAGCTCCGGTTTTTGCTGTTATCCACTTCAAGGATGAATCTCTGTTTGCCCATAGACGTTTCCTTTCCCCCTTCGGCTGCAAAAACAATAAAAAAGGAAAACCTTCTTTTATGTATAACAATAAATATCTTTGATATTATTATATTATACACTTCGTCGGTAACATTTCGGTCACAAAATGAATTTTCTTATTCAGTTTTATGAGATTTCGACTAAAAAAATAAAATAATGCCGGGGTCAGAGCCATAAACCACGATGCGCCTGCGCAAAAATAGTTTTATGACTTAATGACCCCGGCATCATTTATCTTTAAATATCTTTAAATCTCAAATGATTCCGGATCTACTTTTACTTCCACTTTGTCCAGATGCCAGATCTCATCGACGTACTGCTGGATGGTGCGGTCGGATGTGAACTTGCCGCTGCTGGCCATGTTCAGGATCGCCATCTTCGCCCAGCGCGCCTCATCACGGTATGCCTCCTCGACGCGGTCCTGCGCCGCCGCGTAGGACTTGAAGTCTGCGAGGATGAAATACGTATCCGGGCGGTCGCTGCTGTTCGTGTTCAGGAGCGAATCATAGATGTCGCGGAACATTTCCGGCTCGCGGGAATACTCGCCGTTGATCAGCTGCATCAGCACGCGGCGGATATCCTGGTCGTTGTTGAAGTAGTCGGTCGGACGGTAGCCGCCCTCGTTCTCGTAGCGGATGACCTCGTCTGCGGAAAGTCCGAAGATGAACGCGTTCTCTTCGCCGACTTCCTCCACGATCTCCACGTTCGCGCCGTCCATCGTGCCGAGCGTCGGAGCGCCGTTCAGCATGAACTTCATGTTGCCGGTGCCGGACGCCTCCTTGCTGGCGGTCGAGATCTGCTCAGACACATCCGCCGCGGCAAAGATCAGCTCTGCGTTGGACACGCGGTAATCCTCGATGAAGACGATCTTCAGCTTGCCGCCGATGGACTTGTCGTTGTTCACCACGTCAGCCACGCTGTTGATCAGTTTGATCGTCAGCTTCGCGCGGCGGTAACCCGCGGCCGCCTTCGCGCCGAAGATAAAGGTTCTCGGATAGAACTCCATCTCCGGGTGATCCTTGATCTTGTTGTAGAGGTACATCACATGCAGGATGTTGAGCAGCTGGCGCTTGTACTCATGCAGCCTCTTGACCTGCACGTCGAAGATCGAGCGCGGATCGACGTCGATGCCGTTGTGCTCCTTGATGTATTTTGCAAGGCGGAGCTTGTTCTGATACTTGATGTTCATGAACTCCTGCTGCGCCTTCTTGTCGTCTGCGTACAGCTTCATCTTCGCGATCTGCGGCAGGTCGGTGATCCACTCGTCGCCGATGTGGGCCGTCACCCAGTCCGCCAGAAGCG
>CANRBX010000132.1 GCA_947628955.1 uncultured Lachnospiraceae bacterium
ACGATGTGATCTTCGTGGCAAATGGGGCAGAGGTTGAGACGGCAGAGGACAGCGTAAACCTTCAGGTTGAGTTCAAGACGGCAGCGAACGGACAGCAGAGCGTAATGGAGATCGAGGACGGAGAAGTGACGGCACAGAACGGCACCGCAGCAAACTTCGCGATCTGATAAAAAAGGGCAGATAAAAACAAAACGACAGCGGACGAGAAAATATCAGAAAGAGGTAAAACGATGGGAAAATTTTTAATTCAGATAGATCATTGTGAGAACGCGACATGGCAGGGCACGGTGCACTGGATAGAGAAGGACATCACACAGAAGTTTCGGAGCGCACTGGAGCTGATCAAGCTGATGGACAGCGCGGTCGGGATGCAGAAGAAGGATGAGCAGGAAGGCTGAACGAAAGCAGCCGGCAGGAAAAACTTATATATCTGACAGGACAGACCCGGTCGGGGAGTTGTGGGAAAACCGCAGCAGCCCCGGCTTTTTGTGTGACAGGAATTGCTTTTATATGGTTGAAAGAAGGGCGCTGCGGACTTATAATGAAACTGTGAAGATTTGAGGACTGCTCTGGGAACAGCCGGCCGCGTTGCTGCGGTTTTCGGATGCCTCCGGGCGGTCTTTCCCGAAAAGAACGAAAGGTGGTTTTTTTATGCCTGCAATTTATGCACATGACCGCTTCGGCATTGAGACGGCCGAGCGGCTGGATCAGGAACTGAGGGGGTTCACGGAAAAATATCCGGCGCCGTACGCGATCGGCCTGCAAGGGCCGGATCTGTTTTTCTTTTATCGCCCGTGGTCGAAAAACCGGGTGAACCAGTATGGATCGCATCTGCATAAGATCTCGGCGCTGCCCTTTTTTGAACATGCGCGCGAGGTCGTCCGGGAGCGGGGCCGGGACAGCCGGGAATATGCGTATCTGATGGGCTTCATCTGTCATTTTATCCTGGACAGCGAGTGCCATCCGTACGTGGGACAGATGATCGAGGAGACAGGCGTGCAGCATCTGGAGATTGAGGAAGAATTTGAAAAAATGCTGCTGCGCATGGACGGGCGGGACGCGCTGGCGTTTCCCATGGCGCGGCTCGTGCCGACGGACGAGGCGACCGCGGCTGCGATCGTTCCGTTTTACGACGGAATCGATCTTGGGACGGTGAAGCAGTCGCTGAAGGATCTGCGGACGGTGAAGGAACTGTTCCGCGCGCCGGGCGCGTTCAAGCAGGGCTGCATCAACGGCGTGATGAAAGCTTTGCGGCAGTATGACCGCATGAAAGGCCTGATGAACCAGCGGACGGACAACCCGCTGTGCCAGGAGAGCAGCCGGGGACTGCTGCTGCGCTTTGATGCGGCGATCGGCGTCGCGGTGGAGATGATTCACAGCTTTGACGAGAGCCTGCAGACCGGGGAGCCGCTGAGCGAACGCTTTGACCGGACGTTCGAGTGAAAGCTCATGTGACCTAAACATTATCTGAAAAGGGCAGCGACAGGCAGCCTATGAAAATTTTGCGCCGGAAAAAAGCAGGGAGGGATGGAAATGAAACTGACGAAGCTGGAAAAATACTGGATTCTCTATGACGTGGGCAATTCTGCGTTTACGATGCTGATCGCGACGATCATACCGATCTATTTCAATGCGCTGGCGGGCGGCGCAGGCATCTCGGAGGTCGATTATCTGGCATACTGGGGATACGCGGCGTCTGTGTCGACGGTGATCGTGGCGGTGATCGGGCCGGTCTTCGGGACGATCGCGGATACGCAGAATTTCAAAAAGCCGCTTTTTACGATCAGCATGATGGTGGGCGTGATCGGCTGCGCCGCGCTCTCCTTCCCGACCTCGTGGGTGGTCTTCCTGGCGGTTTTCGTGATCGCAAAGGTGGGCTACAGCTCGAGCCTGGTCTTCTATGATTCCATGCTCGTGGATGTGACGGAGCCGGAGCGGCTCGATGCGGTCTCTTCCAACGGGTTCGCGTGGGGCTACATCGGCAGCTGCATCCCCTTCGTTCTCTCGCTTGTCTTTGTGCTGATGAACGAGAAGCTGGGCATCAGCATGGGCACGGCGATGACGATCGCGTTTTTCCTGAATGCAGGGTGGTGGCTGTTCGTGAGCCTTCCGCTCCTGAAAAATTACAGGCAGAAATACTACATAGACCTGCCGGAGCATCCGGTGCGCAGCAGCTTTTCGCGTCTCTTGTCAACGCTGAAGGACATCCGCGGGCAGAAGCATATTTTCATGTACCTGCTGGCGTTTTTCTGTTTTATTGACGGCGTGTACACGATCATCGAGATGGCGACCGCCTATGGGAGCGCGCTCGGACTGGATTCCCAGGGGCTGCTGCTCGCGCTGCTGGTGACACAGATCGTGGCGTTTCCGTGCGCGCTGATCTTTTCGCGCCTGTCCCGGAAATATCCGACGGACACGCTGATCAAGGTGTGCATCCTCGCGTATACCGGGATCGCCGTCTTTGCGATCCAGCTCGACAAACAGTGGGAGTTCTGGCTGCTGGCCGTGCTCGCCGGCATGTTCCAGGGGGCGATCCAGGCGCTTTCGCGCTCGTACTTTGCGCGCATCATCCCGCCCGAGAAATCAGGAGAATATTTTGGCATCTATGATATCTGCGGCAAGGGCGCGTCCTTTGTCGGCACGACGCTGGTCGGCCTCGTCGCGCAGCTGACAGGGCGCGCGAACGCCGGGGTTTCCATGCTGACGGTCATGTTCGTGCTTGGATTCCTGTTGTTCGGCAGGGCGGCCAGGATGAACCGGGAGAGAGGATGACGCCTGGCGGCGCCGGGCCGCAAGCGAAGTGCGGCAGAGAAAGACGGCGGCGCGGGCCGCAGCGCGATGCGGCTGAAACAGGACGG
>CANRBX010000133.1 GCA_947628955.1 uncultured Lachnospiraceae bacterium
AGATCGTGCCGGAGAACAGGACATTGTTCTGCAGCACGACCGCAACCTGGTTGCGCAGGACCTCCATATCGTAATCCTTAACATTGCGGCCGCCGACGAGGATCTCCCCGGAGGTCACATCGTAGAGGCGGCTGATCAGATTGACGAGGCTCGTCTTCGCGCTGCCCGTACCGCCGATGATCCCAATCGTCTCCCCGGAACGGATCTCAAGGTCGATATCCTTCAGCACCGGTTCCTGGCTGTCTTTATGATAGGAAAATTCTACGTCGCGGAACGTGATGCTTCCGTCCGGCACCTCCATGACCGGATGCTCCGGATTGCGCAGGTCGCTCTCTTCGTTCAGCACCTCGGAGATACGCTCGATGCTGGCCATGCTCATCGTGATCATGACAAAGACCATCGAAAGCATCATCAGGCTCATCAGGATATTCATACAGTAGGCGAGCAGGCTCATCAGCTCTCCCGTGGTCAGGGAGGAAGTGACGATCATCTTTGCGCCGATCCAGCTGATCAGCAGAATGCAGGTGTAGACGGTGGCCTGCATGATCGGGGAATTGAAGACGATGTTGCGCTCGGCCTTTACGAAGATTTTGTAGATATTCTCGCTGGCCCTGTTGAGCTTCTCCGTCTCGTGGTCCTCACGCACGTAGGCCTTGACGACACGGATCGCGGACACGTTCTCCTGAATTGATGCGTTGAGCTCGTCATACTTCGGAAACGCCATGCGGAAGTAGCGCGTCGCGTGACGGAGGATGAAGAACAGGACGAACGCCAGGAGGATGACCGCCACGAGGTAGATCAGGGACAGACGGGCATTGATCGTGAACGCCATTGTGAGCGCGCAGATCATGCTGGCCGGTGAGCGCATCGCCATGCGCAGGATCATCTGGTAGGCATTCTGGACGTTGGTGACGTCTGTCGTCAGACGGGTCACAAGTCCGGCTGTGCTGAACTTGTCGATATTTGAAAATGAAAATGTCTGGATATGGCGGAACATCGAAGAGCGCAGGTTCCGCGCAAGACCGGTGGAGGCCATCGCGCCGAAGCGTCCTCCTCCGAGACCGGCAAACAGGCCGACAGCCGCTACGACGATCATCAGGCCGCCGGTGCGGTAAATGTGTCCGATGTCCCCGGTGTTGACGCCGTTGTCGATGATGGATGCCATCAGATACGGGATCAGAGTTTCCATCAGCACCTCAAGCAGCATGAAAACGGGTGTGACAATGGACGCCCATTTGTATTGTTTTACTTCTTTTAAAATTGTCTGAAGCAAACAGGTTCCCCCTTTCTGGATTTTTATCAAACAGATTTTAGCATAGCGGAAAAATCGGGTAAATCGTGATTATCACTAAAAAAAGGGAAAAAAACAGCCAAATAGTTATTTCTTTTTTTCCGAAAAAAAACATGAATTCAATTTTACGAAATAATTTACGAAAGAGTTTGCGTGTTATAATAGTCTCAGAAAACAGAAAATAAAGAATTTGTGAACAGGACAGCAATAAAGCGGAGGGAAAGGATAATGTTTAAGATGAATCTCAGAAAAATGGTATTGACAACGGTAGCGGCAGCATTTGTGGCATGCGCTCCGGCAATGGCAGAAGAAGATATCATTCTTGATGAGACCTTTGCAGCAGAAGCTGCGGTACCGGGAGCAGAAGCAGAGAGCGAAGAGCAGGTCGGACTGATCGAGATCGAGACGGTTGACGCCGTAGAGATCCCGAAGGAGGTCGCGCAGGCCGCCGCGGGTATGGAGACCGAGTTCAATGCGGTTGAGACCACGGTGAAGAGCTTTTTCTTTGAGAATGACGAAGTGGTCATCAAGGCCGCCGCGAAGAAGGAGCTTCCGGAGAATGTAAAGATGCAGGTGCTGAAGCTTGAGGAAGGCAGCGCTGAGTTTGAGGCGGCGAAGGCAGCGGCAGAAAGCAGCTGCGGCGCGGACGCCAGAGCCGAGTATAAGTTCTACACAGTAGCTTTCCTGCTGGATGGAGCTGAGATTGAGCTGGCAGACGACGAGATGTATCTGGAGGTTGAGTTTAAGACCATTAAGGTAGACCATTCCATGGAGAGTCAGAGTGTTCTTCATATTGATGAGACCGAAGTAGAGGATGTTACCGCACAGACGGAGCAGGGCAGCAACATGAGCTCTGTGAAATTTGCATTATAGTTTTCCGACCGGGGCGACAGGACATCAGAACCGTGGGAAAGCGAAATGAGGCTGAAAAATAAAAGTAAGGGAGAACATTGATGGATAAGAAGGGATCAATGGGAAGATTTATGGTTCAGATAGAACATTGTGAGAATGCGACATGGCAGGGGACAATACTCTGGACCGAGAAGAACATTACTCAGAAGTTCAGGAGCGCGCTGGAGCTGATCAAGCTGATGGACAGCGCCCTGCAGATAGAAGAGGAAAAGTCATAAGGCAGTGCGGGCCGGCTATGTGTGGACAGATAAAAGGACTGTTGGAATGTGCGCGTCACATTTCAGCAGTTTTTTTGTGCTTCGGGAGAACTCCTGCCATATTTTATTCTCAGGACAACAAAAAAGCAGTTATTTTTGTTCTCCGAGTGCGCAGGTCTCCTGACCGGCCCGAAAACAGAAGGAAAAAACATTCAAAAAAGACAATCCACTGGAATCTTTTTCAGGGGCCATCCTGTATATTTTTTATGCAGGGAGATCCCTCAAGTTCCGAAGTAAAGTAGGCTCTAACCCAGTAAATATGCGGGTTAGAGCCTTTCTGCCTGTATGGCTTATTAG
>CANRBX010000134.1 GCA_947628955.1 uncultured Lachnospiraceae bacterium
CGGCGGCGGTACTGCGTCAGGCGTTTTTCTCCCAGTTCCTTCAATTTATCGCCGTTAATAGAGATATATCCGGAATCAGCGCTGTCTATCCCGCCGATGATGTTCAGCAGTGTGGATTTACCCGAACCGGAAGGTCCGAGAAGCACGCAGAATTCTCCCTTTGCCACAGAGAAGCTGAGCCCCCGAAGCACCTCCTGTCTGGTATCTCCGCTGCCGAAGGATTTTGTGAGGTCAACGATCTCTAAAAAATTTTTTTCCTGCTCTGACATATATGAAACCATTCCTTTCCTATCTGTGAAACAGCGAAAAGCCTTTTTTCATCTCACCACACCTCTTTCCAGAACGCCAGCGTCTTTTCAAAGGCGTCCATGTCGCTCTCCCGGCACTGTTCCGGGTATTTCCTTTCTACCCGGAACATGACCGTGGACCGGGATCTCACCGGAATCAGCATATGGCTGGCATATTTGTAGCTGACGCACTTGAAGGGGTGGGCGAAGTTCTTCTCCTCCATCCGCGTCCTGATTTTCTGTGCCGACAGCTCGGAGGGCCACATGGCATCATATTCCGGGTAAATGAGCAGCACCGGGCCGCCAATATTTTCGACCCTGATCTGCGCCTCCTCCGGCGCGTTCCGTACCGCGTCCTCATAGCAGGAGCGCAGGCAGACGCTCCGTTCCCGCAGGCTGTCCCGGAGAATGGCAGCCTTGGAGAGCTTCAGCCGGGCCCAGGGCAGATCTTTTCCATGCCAGCTAAAGGCAGAACACTCCAGCTGCCGGATGCCTTTTTTCTTCACAAAGCCCTGAGAGCAGATGTTCGTCGGGCACACCGCCGTTACGCAGGAGATCAGTTCCGGCATCAGGCTCCCGGCCAGCAGCGCCAGCTCCGCGCCCATGGAGATTCCCCACAGACCGACTTTCTCAAAGCCCTGCCTGCGCAGCCACAAAACGGCTTTTTCTACCAGATCTACCGGGACTTTTTCAAAGCCGCCCGGCAGGCCGGGTTCGTTCCAGTACGCCAGCGCAAGGACTGTCATGCCGCGTTTTACATACTGCTCCGCAATCATTTTCGTGAGGTTGTAAATCCCGTCGCTGCCGCCGAACATGATAATAGCTTTTCCCGGATATTCGTCCCGCTCCGGCCGGTACAGCGCGCCGATAAAGCCGTCTTTTTCCAATGTAAATTCGATTTCCGGCACCAGGGTCAGCTGCTCCCGTGCCCGTTCCGCGTTTGTTTTCATATTCAATCATCCATCCATTCATTTGAAATCGTGCATGAGTTAGCACTATCTAACTACTACCCTTAAAGAAAGCCGCTCCGCAAAGCGGCTATACTTTATGAAACAGCGAAGCTGTTTCCCCATCCCGCAGGGATTTGAGTTGCGGTGTGCCCTGTGGGTATACTTTTTAAATCAAAATGCGGTTTCCGCTTTCATCCGTTTCCAGCAGGTTGGTCATGCTCCGCAGGCTGACGCCCAGCGTAGAAAGGTTGTGCAGCATGGCGGACGTCGCCGGAGCCAGTACGCCCATGACTCCCAGCGCGATCAGGGAGCCGTTGAACCCGATGACAAAACGGTAGTTGGAGCGGATGCGTCCGGTCAGCCGGCTAGCAATCCTCCGCAGGCTGACCAGCTCAAACAGGCTGTCCGCGGCAATGGTGATGTCCGCGATTTCTCTTGCAATCGCCGCCCCGTCGCTGATGGCAATGCCCACGTCGGCTCTGGACAACGCCGGGGAATCATTGATGCCGTCTCCGATCATGATCACGGTATGCCCCTTTGCGCGCTCGGCCTCCACAAAAGCGGCCTTATCCGCAGGCAGGATTTCCGCGTGATATTCGTCTGCGCCCACCTCGGCGGCGATCGCTGCGGCGGTCCGCTCGCTGTCCCCGGTGAGCATGACAACCCGGCGAATCCCCAGATCGCGCAGGCTTTGGATCACCGAAGCGGCCTCCTGCCGCAGGGGATCCGAGATACAGACCACAGCGGACAGCACGCCGCTGATCGCCAGATACAGGTGGGAATATCGATCCGGCAGGGAATCGAAACGCGCCTGGTCGCCCTCCGGGATGACGCAGTGTTCATCCTCAAAGACAAAATGCGCGCTCCCGATGACGATTCGTCTGCCATTCACCTCGCTGGCAATGCCATGCGCCACGATGTACTCCACCTCCGAGTGCATTTCCTCATGGGACAGTCCCTGTTCCCGCGCGGCCTGGACAACAGCATTTGCCATAGAATGCGGAAAATGTTCTTCCAGACAGGCGGCCAGCCGGAGCATATCCGTCCGGTCACGCCCGCCGAACGGTACGACCTCCGCGACCACCGGGCAGGCGTGCGTCAGAGTGCCGGTCTTATCAAAGACCACCGTATCCGCCAGCGCAGCCTTCTCCAGATATTTGCCGCCCTTCACCGTCACATGGAAGCTGCCTGCCTCCCGCATCGCGGAAAGAACCGCCAGGGGCATGGAGAGCTTCAGTGCGCAGGAGAAGTCCACCATGAGTACAGACAGGGCGCGGGACACGTTCCTGGTCAGCAGATACGTGAGCAGGCTGCCCGTCAGAGTGTAAGGCACCAGCCGGTCCGCCAGATTTGCCGCACGGTTCTCTGCCGTGGATTTCAGCGACTCCGACTGTTCGATCATGGCCACAATTTTATCGTAGCGGCTGCTTCCCGACTGGCCTGCAGCCTGAAGGACGCATTCGCCTTCCTCCACCACCGTTCCCGCATAGACTGTCATGCCTGCGCGTTTGGGAACCGGAATGGACTCCCCCGTGAGAGACGCCTGATTGACCATGACCTCACCCTCCGTGATCACGCCGTCCAGCGGGATCAGCCCTCCCAGCCGAACCCGCACCTGATCGCCCTCCCGAATCCGGGACAGCGGCACAAGAACATCTCCCTGCGGCGTCTTCAGCCAGACCCGTTCAACATTCAGAGCCATGCACTGCGCCAGGTCACTGACTGACTTCTTGCGGGTCCACTCCTCCAGAAGCTCACCCAGCCTGAGAAGGAAGCGCACCGAAGATGCAGTGGCAAAATCGCCGCGGATCAGGGATATCCCGATTGAAAGGGCGTCCAGCACCTCCACATACATCTGCCTGCGCAGAATACACCGTATACCGCGATATAAGTAAGGGATGGATTTCCAGACGGTACAGACAGCCCGCAGGGGCATGGGAAGGAAGATCGTAGCCGCGGTTTTTGCGGCAACCATGCCCACCAGCTTCTCCTCATAGGTCCGATTCAGCGTCCGGCTGCTGTTGAGCGGCGGGCAAAGATCCTCCATTTCATAGGAAAAGCTCCTGAATGCCCTTAAAATGTCTGTCTCACAGCCCCGGTATTCCACGATGGCACAACAGGTCCGCTCATGGACGACAGCCCTTGTGACCCCCGGAAGCTTCTGAAGATAGCATTCCAGCAGGTCAGCCTGCTCCAGGGACATCCCTGGCTGTGCCATCCGGACGCGGATGCGGCCCCGGCTGCGGTGTTTCACAGTTACATTCATACCGGTCAGTTCTCCTCCTGTTCAGGAACATCCCCGGCTTCCTCTTCCTCATAACCGGAAGCTTCTGCCGCCTCCTGTTCCGCCCGCCGGGCATTCAGATCCTTTGCTGAAGCCAGGATATCCGCAGCATTTTCTTCCACAGTGGTCACGGTCTCCATGACCGATTCCTTCACACGCAGGGCCGCGGCAGTAGCGTGGGTATAGACCTTTTTTGCGTCCCGACCGGACAGCAGCTTCAGTCCGGCAGAGCCAAACAAAATTCCTCCCGCAAATACAGCAAGACTTTTCAAGCACTTTTCATAATTCATAGCGTATCCTCCCGTTCTCTTTTTCTGTCATTTTGAATCACTTTCTTACGGCCTCAGCAGCAAGTGCTTCGGCCTGGTCTGGACAGTAACGTCATTTTTACTTATGTTTGTACCCTGTGAACATTACCATAACCATGCAGAAGACTGCACACCATGCCCAAAACCGATGCTGCTTCACTGGAATCACCTCCATTCGGCACAGCGCCATTTCGCTTAACGCCGCCGGCGCATTGCAGCTGACCACCTCTGATCCTGACATTGTTAACTGAATTTTATCCGACGAAAATCCGGGGAGTCAAGGCAAACCGTCCGCTTTTTCGTCCTCCCCGGCGCAGCTGTTACTGTCCATTCCGTGACCAGCGACGCGAAGCCCAGACTGAATCACTTTCTTACGGCCTCAGCAGCAAGTGCTTCGGCCTGGTCTGAACAGCAGCGCGCAGCTGTCCCCGCTGCCCGCAGAAGTTTCCTGAGAATGCTCCGTTGATTTGGTTTTGTTCCGTCAAACTTTCGATAGTTTAGACGAACCGTCTGTCAAAGTTTTCAGCGGCTGCTCCAGTGCCTGCATCAGACGCTGAAAGCTTTCTTCACTGATCGCATGCTCCATGCGGCAGGCATCTTTCTCAGCAACGTCCGGCGCAACGCCTGCCTCGATCAGCCATCTTGCAAAAAAGCGGTGTTTTGCGTAGATCTTCTCCGCTGTCCCCCTGCCGGCCTCAGTCAGATACAGATAGCCGTCCGCGTCTCTGGTCAGAAAACCGCCCTCACGCAAAAGCCGCAGGCCGTGGCTGACGCTGGTCTTGGCGTAACCCAGATACTGCGCGACATCAATGGCGCGTACCTGCCCCATTCGCTGTCCCAGAATCAGGACTGCCTCCAGATAGTCCTCCCCGGACGCCCGCAGTTCCTTATCCATTTCCATGCTCACCCCTGTTTTCCTCCGATATCCCGCAGCACGCCTTCGAGCGCGGCGCAGCTGCTCGAATGAATCCGCTCCACCCGGACTCCGTTCCGCCGGGCTTCCGCAGCGGCGCTGATCGCCATCTTGTGAGACACTGTATTTACAAATATGATCATCAGATCCGGGCAGCCCATCTTCTTCTTTATGCAGCCCCTCTCCTTTACAAATATTTTTGCCTTGCACCCGTGTTCCCTGCAGATCTTTTCGTACTGACAGACCATGCACTCATTTCCGCCTATAATCGTAACACTCAATTCTGAACCTCCTTCCCGATAGTTAGAAATCACTAACTACATGTCCAAAAAAGAAGCCTTCCGGCCTTATTGGTTAGCTTTATCTAACTTCTGTATTGTAGCAGAAATTGAAATTGTTGTCAACGCCTGGGAAATATAAATCCTGTTCAAAAAAGTGTGAAATATGCCAGCTGTATAACCTTCTTTTCCCTTTCAAGCAAATATACCTTTAAGACATTCTATTCGTAACATGCACTGAACGCAGGCCTCATTTCTTCAACCTGTCTGCGTGTCAGACCATATCTGGCAGCTAATTTTTCCCAGTTATCTCTGACGATTTTCAGGATGTCTTCTGCATAAGCTTCCGCATCAGATTGTGAAATACCAAATTTCACCGCAGTCTGCACAGCCAGCTCGATACGGATGCTGTTGTCTTCCTCATTTACATTGAGGGACAGCTCATCGCCGTAAGGAACCGGATTTACATCATATAGAGGAGAAAGGATCCATCCCCTGTCTGTGAGAATAAACGCATGATTTCGCAGATGATCATCGGTATTGGTAACTGCCATGCTGAAAACGACACGCTTCCAGAGTTCGATCAGATCCTTCCTGGGCTGTGCACCACAGGACTTGATGAGAGCCGCGATATCCAGATAGCTGCTTCCATCTGCAGCAGATGCGCCGTCTGTTTTTCCGAGAAGTGTCATGGCAGATGCGAAGTGTACTCGCCTGCTTCCCAGACGATCAAAACGCTTTATCAGAAAGGTACTTCCGAGAGGCGAAAACTTCTCCAGCTTTGCCTCCGGGACATTTAATCCGCAAAGCGCTGCAAGGTCATGTGCCACCATTTCCCAGGCCCCGGTATCATTTTCATCATTCCTGGACGGAAATTTTGCGATCCAAAGCTGATTCTTTGTATCTGCTACAGTTGCCTTAGGTCTTGCACCACCCAAAGAAGAACCGGGTTTTAACAGTTGGTTCAGCCATTTTTCAGGCAATCCCGTCTCGTCATTTTCAAAGTTTCTGGACGCTTCCTCCAGTGTGCGAAGCATAGTCCAGGGCGGCGCTGCGGTTTCCTTATCATCAGAAAGGAACGGGCCGTCCGGCTCAGATTTAAAGCGGATGCCTCCCATTCTCGTTTCATCATATACGCCAAGCAGGTAATCACTGTCATAAAGCTTAGAAGGCTTACGGCCTTCCTTTTCAGCAAGAATTCTTTCACGTTTATTCATGAGAACCCGGCCCCAGCGATCCGGAGAAGCATCCGCAAACAGACCGAAGATATTCTTCCCGGCCGGATACTGCCTGCCGGAATACGGCATTAACTCAGGATCTAAAGTCAAAGCGAGGCCGGTTTTTTTCAGCCATTCCCTATCGTACTCAAAGGAATAGGATTCCCCGCCCTTGATAACATTCACATAAAGACTGCCCATAAGGACAGGCTGATCAGCGCTGAAATCATCATAAACGAAGATAGTTTTCTGATTTGCTGCCACTATTCAGACCCTCCTCGGTGCACGTTTTCTTGTGATCAGATTCAAATCCTGCAGTTGCCGGCCCATTTCATCATCCCTGGCCACAAGAAGCAGATCCTTGTCCAGGTTATTTAAGGCATGCAGAACAGCCGCATAAATGCCCATGGCTACAGAAGGATCTCCCTTTTCAACCTTCCAGAGAGAAGCGCGGCTGATTCCGGCGCGCTCTGCCACCAGTTCAGCGGACAAGCTTCGTCTGAGCCTTGCAAGCTTAATCTGTTCTCCCATAGTTATTAAAATTTCTTCTGTTCCCGGTAATATATTATATGCAGCTTTCTTCATTCACATCCGCCACCCCTTTTAATGTTTATTATTATATACATAAGCATTAGTTTTGTCAATATTAGAAAGCGTTATGTTTTCTCGGAAAGCTTTGCGCTGTTTCTTCGGCCATCATCCGGAATATGCCTGCCTTACCTTTTCTGAACAGCGTTCCGCCGCCAGCACAGCCAGCACAGAGCAGACAAAACCAGGGTCAGTCCCGTGCACATAAACATAAATGTCTGAGTGCCGTCCAGGTAAATGCCGCACAGCCGGTTTACCCGCAGTTCGAGAATGCCAAACCGCCCTATTGCATATTGCGGAAAAAGAACTGCGCATCTGCCGTTCGGCGTGCGTATTCCGAACAAAAAGAAAAACGCGAGAAACGGGATTGCCAGAGCGGCCACTGCGCTATGGGTAAATGCGGAAACAACCATGGTAAACGCACTGCAGACAGCGCAAAACAATATCATCATAAGCGCCTGACAGAGAATCACATCACCGATACAAAACGAATTGCTGAATGTAAGATCCGCCATTTGAAACGGCGCATTCAGGCCATCGCTTCCCCAGGCGGCAAATGCGCCTGCCAGATTCCCGGCGATCAGAACCGCACCCGTCAATACGCCTGCTGTAAATCCGGCAGACAGCTTCGCGAGACCCAGCGGCAGTCGGGATTCCCTGCCTGTAAAGACCAACCGGTCTACACGCAGCCTTTGGTCTTCAGAAAAAACAGGGCACAGGCACACAGCGGCAGCCAGTACAAATAAGATCAGCAGATGCGGCAGTCCTTCAAGCCACACAGTGATTCCGGGCCAGGGCTCCCGGTAGACGTATGGCTGCGAAAGCTGCCCCTCTTTCCGGGCCCAGTATGCTTTCTCGCCGTCTGTCAGCTCCCAGTTGTCCCACAGCTTCTCAACCTGTTCGCGCCGGAGCGAATAAAATTCAGCCGATGAAATATCATGCGGATAATTGCCGCACATAGTATCAAAAAATGTGCTGTAGGGAGAATCATTCTCATAGCACCAGAGGCTGATTTCCCGGTCATCCGTGTCCGGAAGCGCGGCCCCCATATCCCGGAAAAAAGAATCGTCCATCGGCGTTTCGTTCAGGGCAATACCGTTTCTGTGCGCCCGGAGGGCCCATTCCCTGAAAGAAAGTTCTTCCCAGTCCGGAAGCGTGATGCCTGCCCGTCTTACCTTGACCAATATCGTGTCGTCAAAAGAGACGGCGAACGCAGCAGCGGTCAGAAGAAAAAGTACGGCCCACAAAAGCGGCCTCTTCAGCAGCTTTTTTATCTCATAATAATAGAGAGTCCCAAAATTTATCATGCTTATGTCCATTCCTTTCGCTTTGCTCAAGCATAAAACGTTTATGAAAATGTTTTTTCATTTTCAATCTTCCGTATCTCCGAATTTTTCTAAATAGAGCTGCTCCAGATCAGTGCGTTCTTTATCCCACGGCTCGTCCAGAACGATCCTTCCGTCCGCCATCATCAGCATATGGTCGGCGATCTGCTCCACGTCGGCCACAATATGGGTGGACAGCAGAACGATCGTATCGTTTCCCAGCCCGGCAATCAGTTTGCGGAAACGCACGCGCTCCTTCGGGTCCAATCCTGCGGTCGGTTCATCCACGATAAGCAGACGCGGATCGTTCAGCAGGGCCTGTGCAATACCGAGCCGCTGACGCATACCGCCGGACCAGGTTTTTATTTTCTTTGTTCTCACATCTGCCAGCCCGACAAGCTCCAGCAGCTCCATCGCTTTTCGCTTTGCATGGGAACGAGTGAGTCCCTTCAATGCCGCCAGATACAGCAGGAAATCCATCCCCGTAAAATCAGGGTAATAGCCAAATTCCTGCGGCAGATATCCCAGCAGCGCACGGTAATCCTCACTGGACACGTCTATCCCGTCCAGCGAAATCGTGCCCGCCGCAGGCTTCAGGACACCGCAAAGCATACGCATCAGGGTTGTCTTTCCGGCCCCGTTCGCCCCCAGCAGCCCATTGATCCCCTCCGCAAGCTGCAGGGATACATGATCCACCACTAATTTCTCTTTATATTGTTTTGTCAGATCCCGCACGGTCAGTTCCATCACAGCACCTCCTCATATAGTGAACCCGTTTCCCCAATCTCTGTTTTCGGCTCTGCTGCTATTACAGGCATATTGAGTCCGCTTTCCCGATCCCTGCTTTCAGCTCTGCCGCCATCACAGACATATTGAGTCTGCTTTCCCGATCCCTGCTTTCGGCTCTGCTGCTATTACAGGCATATTGAGTCCGCTTTCCCGATCCCTGCTTTCAGCTCTGCCGCCATCACAAGCATTGCCCCGGCAAGCGCAATCCCCCACCAGTGCAGCGAGGATGGCTGATAAAACTTCGGCTGAACCTGAGGAACGATGATTTCCAGAATACTGATCAGAAAAGCGCCTGCTCCGCATGCCAGTATGCTTTCCCTCCCGTGAATACGCCGGGTAAGCTCCATTCCCGCAGCTGCTGTAAGCAGATAGGGAGTCAGCAGATATATGCCGGCCCTGCTGACGCTCATCATTCCGCAGCCCGACAGTACAGGAGTTAATCCCGCAAGCAGGATAAAATGAAACACACCCAGTATCGTCATCCGGGCAAACAGCACACCCTGCAGAGAGATGCGGCAGGGCAGTTCCAGTTCTTCCATCCGATATAGCCCGGATTTCCTGACCTCCATAATTGCCAGCAGCGCAAGAAAAGGAATCAGCGCGGAAACACCGGAAAGATTCCATATCATATCCCGGCCGGCGCAGGTCAATGCCCTGAACATCAGGCCGGACAGCACGATGGAAACAATCCAGACGCCCCAATGGATATACCGGATCTGAATAATCAGAAATTCCAGATGCCCCAACTCCAGGCGGCGATATTTTTTCAGAAATTCACGTTTTCTCTGCGGCGGCGGGGCCATAAATTGTTCAGACAGCGCCTCCATGACTTCTTTGTTCATGGCTCCATTTAAGACCCTTTTCCCCATGGCTTTTTTCCTCATGACGTTTACTCCTTTCGTTCCCGCTAGAATTGTTCCAGGCAGCCCTATTCCCTCAGTTCCCCTTTACCCTCTTCGTTCCCGCCGGAATTGTTCCAGGCAGCCTATTCTCTTAGCTCCTTTTTCAACTCAGTCAGAATGCGCTTCAAGCGCCGATACAATGCAAAACGGGATAATCCGTACTGTTCACATAAAAAGCCGACCGGCTCCCTGTTCACATAGCGCAGCAATACAAGCTCCCTGTCCTGCTCGCTCAGCTTTTCCAGCGCCAGACGAAGCGCAATCGCATCCAGCGGATCATCTGCAGAAGTCTTCATATCCTCTGTAAATTGCTCCGTGGCCTTGCGCCTGCTTTCGTTAATGCAGAGATTTCTGGCTATCGTGTACAGATAATGCAGCGCCTGATTTCTGTCCCGATAAGTATCGCTGGAAAACCAGCGCAGAAAAGTCTCCTGCGTAATATCCTCCGCTAAGGTCCAGTTTTTCGTATGATAATAACAAAAACGATAAATTTTATCATATTGCGCGTCTATATCCAAACAATACTCACCTCCGCTGGAATGATTTTATCCTTTCATAGATAAATAACAAATGAAACGACAAAATGTGCGGTTAAATATAGATTTAATTAATACCTGTAATCCGGGTACATAAGAACAGCCAGAAGATCTTGATCTTACAAGAAATTCCGGCTGTTGATAGCTGGTGCAATTAGCAGGGCCCTTGAAAAAGAGCAATAGTTACGTTTGCAACCATGTATAATCTAATACAAACTGGGATAAGCTCCATAATTCTTTTTCTGCGTCTGGAGCATGCGATAGTAATATTGCGATGAAACGTTTCTCTGTAAAGTACGCACACTCCAAGTTTGATTATATGCTTCCTGCTCATACCAATCACGAGCTTGTTTATCATTTACCTGCAATAATATTCTGTAATGTGTCCACGATAAAAGCGCAGCAGATTTTCCACTCACTGAGTGGAAAATCTCCGGGTATGCTTTATAAAACGAATAAAAATTATAAAGGTTCGTTTTTGTAAAGCCTTTACCATATTCTGCCGTCAGTTCTTTTGCCAGTTTTGCAATAATTTTTGCACCGTACTCCGCTCTGTCAGCACCTTGAAGTTCCTCTTCTGCGATTCGATATCCTATCAACCAGTTTCTCTGCAGCAATACAGAATTTACCGCTTTATATGCTGCATCCCTGGATTGCTCAATGATTTCACGCATATCTTTTAAAATATCATTCGTCTTAGAATAATTTTTCATAAGATAATTGTACTCGGACTTCTCTAGTTTATTCCTCACATTAATCACATCCTTATAGAATATAAGCCAATCCCATTAGAACATCATTTATAACAACAGTTTGTCCTGATAAATTCATTGTATCAGACCTTCAGCCACATTACCATACCCACGTCACTATTCATTGATCTTCCCCTTTTCCGATTATTGTCAGATTGTCAATCCGAATTGGAGAAGCCTGGCAGCGTACACCTGCTGCTCCATTTAAAAATGGTCTGTCCTTGTCTTCATAATCAAACAGAACCCGTCCATCAAGGCTGACAGTAATAATGCTTCCTTTCACGGATACCGATAAATGATAGGTCTGGTCTTTCAGAAAATTCATTGGAACTGTCTTCAGAATCTCCTGGTTATAATTCATTTTAGCCAGCACCAGCTGATCCATCTGCATTCCCACGTAATATCCCTGGAAAAAATATGTTCCGCCATCCGGATCGTTTCCCGCACCTCCCTGAGCGGGATTCACCGCACGTATCATCAATCCTGCATCTTTCTTTTCACCCGGAAAAGTAAAATCTGCTTCCACTGCATAGTCCATCCAGTTTTCATCTCCGTATAGCCTTTTCCCTGTGGATTTCGGCCCTGCATTCATGCTTAAAGAGCCTTCCTTTATTGCCCATCTTCCGTCAAAATAAATACTTCCATCTGAATCGGAGTCGTAGGTAAATTTCATATCTTCGACAGGAACGCTTTCAGAAAATGAAAGCTCCGAGAACGCCGCTTCCCCCTTTTCTATTTCAATGCGTAAAAGACCATTCCCCTCCTTCAATGTAAGATCCCGCAAAAAACCTGTCTCATAAGACGTCAATGCTCCCGTGGACGACAGTTCGCCTCTATCCTCTGTCACAGAATGCCCATCCAGAAGAATTCTGTACTGCACATCCTGATCTGCTGCATATCGGCATGAGAAATTATATTTTCCACTCTCTGCCACCCGAATTCTGTACTCAGCATAATCTCCCGCCTTCAATAAAACACTTCCTGTATTCTTTTCTCCTTCTATGCACGATACACCATCTGCACTGCTTTCATAATGTATTCCCTGAACCTTACCTGGGAGCGGTTTTTCATATGTGCGGATGCTGTCTCCCCCTGAATGGCCAGAGGCGCCTATGAATCCAAAAAAAGCGCTGCCTTCTGCAAAATAACCAACCTGTCCACCCGACAGTTTACATTCAAATTCACCTGCCAGCCGGTCATTAAAATACAGCACAAACTTTTCACCCAGTTTTTCCACCTGAAATGACTGCATCACAGATAAATCAACATTTTCTCCAAAACTTCCCTGAAGAGCAAACTCTGTTTCTGACTTTTCGCCTTCCTGCATTAATTCTATCGTTATGATCTGCTGATCCACAGACAGCGAAAACCTTCCATAATTATTTTCGTCTTTACAGCAGAAAATTCCTCCGAATGTTCCCTCTGTGCCGGTCCCGTATAAATTATACTCTGCTGTGAATTGGTCCCCAAGCGGCTCCCTTGACAATATATATCCATTTTCTATGGAGAGTCCCTGTCCTTCCACATCCGCATTTTCGCACTTCCAGTCTGTCAGTTCTTTTTCCTCCCTGAAATACGCACTGACAGCAGGCAGGTCAGGCGCCTGCTGAACCGATGTGGTCGGCCCCAGCACCCACATTCTGCCATTCTGGAATACAATTCTGTCAATGTTCATCTCCCGTCTGGGCATTCCTCCCGCAGCCCGTCCATCCAGAGTATGATACACAATATAATAGCTGTCCAGATCCGGTCCTTTGACAGTAGAACTGTGCCCGATACCCACAGGTTTTTCTATCGTATGAAGCAGGATCGGGTTATTATCCCCCGGCGTGAACTTTACGGGACTGTCCCCGGAACCATAATTGATCCGATATCCCTCGCTGAGTACATGATTTCCCGTATAGGTCAGATAATACTTTCCGTCATGCCAGACTACCATAGGCCCTTCTGTCCAGCCATCCATATAGGCATTCACCTGGATATCGGACGCATTAATCTTATCAGGCGCTGTCATTTCATGGGCTGTAATTCCATGATCCCCGGCATGATAGAAATACCACTTTCCATCATGATCAATAAATACGGATCCATCTATAGAAAATCCCAGATTGTCTGAAATTTTCAGGAAAGGTCCTGTAGGGGATTCACTGCTAAATACATAATGGCCATTCCCCGCAGGAGAAGAGTACATATAAAATTTCCCGTTATAATAAATTACTTCCGGTGCATACGCTCCCTTCGTCACTTCTTCTTCCGCGCACAATCCCTCATAATTCCAGGAAACAAGATCTCTGGAGCTGAAGCATTTAATACCCCTTTCCGTATCCCGGGTACTCATATATAAATAATATGTTCCGTTATACCGCATCACATATGGATCGCCCGTACCGTAATCATACCATGCATCCTGGCGGACACTCTCGATCGGATTGCTGAATTCCGCTTTCTCCTGAACATTTTCCATATTTTCTGCATGAACTGTCATGGCTGTCATCGCCACTGCTGCAAATATATTTAGAAAAAATATCCTTTTCATTTTTATGATCTTCTCTCCCGACTATTAATACCGAAATGTGTATGATCGTTATATCAAATTCCTCTTAACAGCAGCCGGCAGCCCCGCTGCAGGCAGCGGGGCTGTGACTGTAACTATCTTTTATCCTTTGACGCCTGCCTGTACTGTAATTCCCTTTAAGAAATACTTCTGTGCAAACATATAAAGAACTAACGGCGGAACCATACTTACCAGACAGGAAGCAATCATATGTCCCCATTTCTGTTCATACTGGCCACTCAGCAGCCGGAGTCCCGGGGTGATGGTCTGGTTCAGCGGATTTGTCAGAACAATAGACGGCCACAGAAAATCATTCCAGGCGCCATTAAAAGCAAAAAGGCCAACCACAATCAATACCGGGGCGATGGAGGGAAGTATGATACGCGTAAAAATCTGAAAACTGCCTGCCCCATCGATCGCTGCCGCCTCATCCAGTTCCTTCGGAATTCCTTTCATAAAATTCCGGATCAGGAAAATATTAAATACGCCTGCGAGGCTCGGCCAGATGAGCGCATTTATATTGTCCACCCATCCCAATGCATTGGAAATACGGAACATCGGAAGTATATTAACTACGTTTGGAAACATACTCATATACATAAGGGCCCAGAAAATCTTATTGCCTCCTTTGAAATCCAGGCGCTCATAAGCATATGCGCTCAGGCTTGTGATAATCACCGTACCAATCGTCACCGTAATGGAAACCACAAATGAGTTTCTAAACATTGCAAGAATATTTGCCGTTGTATTCGTTCCCTCGCCGCCTACAAACATTTCGACGTAATTCTCAACAGTCCACTTTCTTGGGATCAGCCGCTTCAGGTAATCAAGTGAACCCTTAAGATTTGCGAAAGAGGTAATAAAATCAGAATCCTTCTTAAAAGAGCTGAAAATTAACCATAAAATCGGCGTGATCCAGATAACCCCCAGTATCACCATAAAGATGATCGCCACCGTTTTCGCTTTTTTACTTGAATTCATCGTTTTCCCTCCTTCCCTATTCCGGTGTATTAGAACGCATTACCCGCATCTGCAGATAAGACACTATCATAATACAAAGTCCGAGAATTACTGCCATTGCGGCAGACATGCCTGCTACCTGTTTCTTAACAGCATTCTCCTGAATATACATCAGCAGCACTGCATTCGCCTCATTATTGTTAAAACCTGTCAGCATCAAGGGCTGACCGTAAATATTAAACTGAGCGACTACCGATATGACAAATGTGTAAGTCAGCGGATATTTCATTCCAGGTATGGTTATATGTATAAATCTCTGCCAGAAGCCGGCACCGTCCACTGCAGCAGCTTCATAATGCTCCTGCGGAATTGAAGCCAGCGCGCTCTGGTATATGATCATATTGCTTCCGGCACACCACCAGATAGTCACTATCACTAAAACGATCCATGAATGCGGAGGAGCAAACCAGTTTGCCTTCAGGCCCAGAAAATTAGGAACTACACCATACTGCGTATTGAAAATATATCTCCAGGATAATGTCACTGTAGTAATTGACAGCAAACTTGGGAAGTAAAAAAGTGCCTGAAACAATTTATTGCCCCTGCATTTCGTCTGTAATGCAACAGCCAGTGCGAGCGGCACCGCGATACAGAACGGTACGCTGAAAATTACAAATTTAAACGTATTGCCAAGACCATTTCTTAACTGTTTATAGTAGGTATTGCCTGCGTCAAACAGCAGTGTTTTAAAGTTGGATAATCCAATGAACACAGGCTCATTAAATAAATCCCATTTCGTAAATGCTGCATAAACACCATATACCGCAGGCGTTATAAAGAAAATAGTAAAGAAGATCAGGTGCGGCGCAATATATGCGTACGGCAGTAAATCTTTATGGAGTCTGCGGCGCTCATATTCCGTTTTAAAACGGGGAAAACCGAAGCAGACTGCCGCGCCTGCAGCCGCTAACGTAAGGTATACAAGCGGTGCGTATGTTACAATTATTTTATCAACATCGCGTTTTTTTAATCTTTTAACACCTGCTTCTTTCAATGCCTCGCTCAATGGTGTATACAGAGCGGTATTCAGTTTTTCATGCGCAAAACAAAACAGGAACAGTGCAAATGCCAGAGCAGAAATAACCGAAAATAAGAAACCAACATTACGCTGGTTACACAAATGTGCGATCACAGCGGCAATCATAGCTACTACTGCTAATGGAATCAGCAAAATGCTTGCACTGCTGAGAGAGAAAAAAAGCTCCGGCAATGTCATCTGTGTAGTTACTGTGATCTCTTTTACCGTAGTCTGTCCAACCAGGCCGGAAAAGCAAAAAAGCACAAGAAAACCAGTTCCCATAAGAGCTGCAAGCCTGGAACGCACCATAATAACACACCTCCCTATAACCGGATACGGGCGCTGTTGTAACAGCGCCCGCCCGAATTTAAATTATGATCAGTTACTGCGCTGCAATCGCATCCGTAATTTCAGCGTCAACCTGCGCAAGAGCATCATCAATGCTGATCGTGCCATCTACGAAATCCCATCCGACACGCGAAAATGCCGTATCAAACAGTCCCCAGTAATCATAAGAATAGATTGCCAGAGTATCTACATTTTCCGGTTTCGCCAGGAATCCCTGCGGAAGCTGATCCAGATCCAGATTATCCCATGCTGCAAGGTAGGCCGGGCACTGCCCTGCATCGGTTGCCCATGTCTCAGAGTTCTGCTCACCCATAAACTTAATAAATTTCGCAACCGCCAGATCTTCTTCTTCCGTACGTTCCTCATCAGCAAACTGCACAAAATTATGAGAAGACGTCCAGTTCTTGATCACTGCCGGATCATAAGCAACTGCGGGAAGCATACCGAAATTGATACCTGCATCAACTACAGCCGCCTTCATCCAGATACCTTCCATCCATACAAGCATCTCGCCGCCATAAAATTCAGCGGTGGCATCCCCGTCTTTGGCATTGGTATATCCATCCTCATACAGGCTCTTCATGGTCTCAAATACCTGTTTCATGTTTTCATTGTTGATACAGGGAGTCACGCCATCCTCTGACAATGTCAGTTCCGGATCGAGCTGTGCGTAGAAGCAGAGCAGCTGAGCGCGCATCCAGCCGAGATCAAAAACATCGCCTTCAAAGCCCTGCTCACGCGCCTTGTCCCCAAGTGCCCGGATTTCATCAAACGTCAGAACGCCATCTTCAATAAATTCATTTAAGTCATACTGATCAAACAGGTCTTTATTATAATAGGTAACATAGCTGTGAACATCCAGCGGAATACCAAACTGTTCGTCGTCAATGTTGCTTGCAGTAAACGCCGATTCAATGTAATCATCCGCTGAAATGCCTGCCTCACTCAGAATATCCTCGTCATAGCTGTACAGCATATCGTTTGCAACGAAATTCGGAATACGCTCAATATGTACGACGGCAACATCCGGAATATCTGATCCCGTCTGAACAGACAGCGGAATTTTCTGATACAGATCGTCCGCCGTCATTGGCGTATGGTTTACATGTACCTCGTCCTGAGATTCGTTGAATTTGTCCACCATCGACTGCATAACTGCTCCGTCGCCGCCGGTAAATACCGACCAGTAGTCGATTTCGACCGGAGCAGCAAAAGCTGTCGCAGGAAGCAGTGCCATAGATGCAGCAATTACCGGAATTAACAGTTTCGCCTTTTTCATAAGAATCTTCCTCCTTTTTTTCCGGCATTCAAACCGGTTTAATTAGTTTATTGTCCAAGCGGATTTTGATTGGCTTCCGCAAAGCGCACTACGTTCACTTTGGGCCTGCGATCTGCAGTCAGTATCCCGTTGATCTCCTGCATAACATCCGTCAGCTGTGTATAACAATATCCCTGACAATAGGGAATTGCGCGAATAGCATCTGTGACCGACTGAAAACGTTCAAAAAATGCATCTTCATCTGCTACCTTATCATGATAGCCCCAGGTTTCCATACCTCCCATCCTGCCCTGGGCGCCGATATTCGCAAAGGCAATACCGCCATACTCTGTCACCATAAATGCCTCTTTGCCTGTCGGTATATGGCCCTGTACATAACATGGACGTCTGTCACAGCCGTGCGTTTCCACTGTCCCGCGATCCCTGAAATGCTTTTCAATCACTGTACCTTCTGCAGCGTAATCATGCAGCGCACAAATATCTGTATCTGCCTGTTCCCAGCCGTCATTGCCTGAACACAGACGTGTGCCGTCCAGCGCTTTTGTCAGATGATAAAGAGTACGTCCAAGCTCCTGCTGGCGTTTATCCGTATAAATCTGCCGCACACCCCAGCTCTCATTGAGCGGAACCCATGCAATTATACTTGGATGGTTAAAATCACGGCCGATAAAATCCGTCAGTGTCTCCGTCAGACTGCTCACCATTTCATCAGTGAAATCGTAAGAGCTCGGTACCTCTCCCCACACCAGCAAACCAAGCTTGTCCGCCCAGTAATAGTAACGGGGATCTTCTATTTTCTGATGTTTACGGGCGCCGTTATAACCCAGTTTAAGCGTAAGCTCAATATCTTTTCGGATATCCTCGTCAGACGGCGGCGTGAGCAATGAGTCCGGCCAGTAGCCCTGATCCAGAACAAGCCTCAGATAAACCGGCATATTATTCAGATAGATCCTGCCGTTCTTGACTTCTATTTTCCGCATGCCAAAATAAGTTATGACATGATCAATGATCTCTCCCTTTTTCAATAAAGTTACTTCCACATCATATAACACGGGAGAGTCTGGCTGCCACAGGCAGACGCTGTCCAATGCCCCCTTTGCAACTACATCTACCGGTATCCGGCTGCAGCGTTCACTTACAGTTGCCCTCACCGTCCGGCAGGGTCTTCCTTCGCAGGTAACTTTCAGCTCTAATTCCAGATCATCAGACG
This sequence comes from uncultured Lachnospiraceae bacterium, assembly GCA_947628955.1. Taxonomy (GTDB): domain Bacteria; phylum Bacillota; class Clostridia; order Lachnospirales; family Lachnospiraceae; genus Choladousia. The sequence goes on from CANRBX010000134.1 coordinate 18,559, forward strand.
GCATATGATCAAGCAGAATTTCTGCGGTAAACATATGCCTGTCAATATCCGGAGTTATATGTATCTGCTTTAAGGCATATTCGCCGGTTGATTCAAGATAAACTGTCTGCCAGATCCCGCTGACCGGCGTATACCAGCAGCCCATTAATCCCTTATCCCAGTACTGCTTTCCTCTGGGCTGTGTATGATCCGGTTCGTCCACTACCCGAAGGCACAGGTCGTTCTCGCCATCCTGGAGCAAATCTGTAATGTCAATCGAAAACGGCGAATATCCTCCGATATGTGCACCGGCCATCTGTCCGTTTATATATACTGTACATTGATAGTCTACCGCTCCAAACCGGAGCAGGATCCGTTTGCCGGCCATCTCTGCCGGTACTGCAAAGGTTCTGCGATACCAGATTATCGGATGAATATCATCCGCAGGCCCTATGCCGCTCTGTTTTGTCTGGTACGCAAACGGTACGGTAATAGACAGAGGTAATCTGTATCCCGGTTTATACCAGGATGCTTTAACACCTTCGTCCGCATCATCAAATGCAAACTGCCATTGTCCATTCAGATTTTCGAATGTATCCCGCATGAAATCTGGTCTCGGGTGTTCCTTTCTTGGTATATCTTTTCCCATATGATTCCTCCGTTTATTCCATGTTTTTTGTTCTAATCTTTTTATATTAACCGTGATCCACTGATCTAAAATTTTGTAATAAATGTTCTTATTTTATTCGAATTTTTTTCTTTTTTTATTTACTTATTCTGCCTAAAACCTTATCATACTTCATTTTTCTTGTCAATATTCTCAAATTATTATATAAAACTTATTTGTTTCAGACATTTTATTCCAACATTTTTGTTTTTTCCTTGTAAACCAGGAAAAAATTTGCTATAATTAAACAGCCACTTATCAGAAATATAAAATGTATATGCAGGATGATCCCTGCAGCTGTAAAATATACAGCATTTCTTAAATTTAAAATTGTTATGGCATCATTTAACCCCAACATCATAAAATAAGGAGGTCAGCCGTGCCGGATATTCAGGGGAAGCATGCAGAACTGTCTATTGAAAGACCAGAAAAATTAGCAGTGATTGCCCGTGCGCTTTCATCGCAGGTTCGATTAGATGTACTGATGGCATTAGCCAACCGCAGCATGAGCGTCGGCGAGCTCGCCAAGGAATTAGATGTGCCAATGTCCTCAATGGCATTAGCCATACGTACACTGGAAGAAGCTGATCTGATCATGAGTAACATACAGCCCGGTTCTCATGGTACTATAAAACTTTCCAGCCGCAAATTAGATACGATTTCTATATCTTTAGTTCCGGAAGCCATGCAGAATGGACCGCAGCCTTTTATAATCCATTTACCTCTCGGCGGCTATTCTTCTGCAGAGAATATACAGCCAACCTGTGGCCTTCTTTCCGATGTGCAGCCTCTCGGTTCTCTTGATTCACCGCATCTGTTTTATTCTCCGCAGCGTTTTGATGCTCAGATGCTCTGGTTTCATCAGGGATTCCTTGAGTATCGCTTTTCGCTTATTGATAATGTATCAAAGGAAAATATAGACTGGCTTGAATTGTCATTTGAGGCATGTTCCGAGGCCCCTTATTACAGAGATCCATGGCCGAGTGATATTTCCGTGGAAATTAATCATCGGCGCCTGGGTACCTGGACCAGCCCCTGCGACTGCGGAGGCCGGCAGGGACATCTTACGCCCGAATGGTGGGGAGTGACGAATACCCAGTTTGGTTTTCTGAAAACCTGGCGCGTTGACAGCAGCGGTACTTACCTGGACTACAATCCTATCAGTGATGTAAAAATATCTGATCTTTTTCTGAACGATACACCCTATATCAGCATTCGTATCGGAGTTGACCCCACATCCGAAAATGTGAATGGCATTAATCTTTTCGGCGAAAAATTCGGGGATCACCCTCAGTCAATAAAATTACGTATTGGCTTCTCCTTTTAATTGTACCGGAAATCCGAAGACATAAAAAGCCGGAAACTCCTGGCATCATCTAATAATAATCCGTTTTCGGCGCTGGATTTCTTCGCATCTTCGCGGTATAATAATCTCCGGGATCCGCCTGCTTCGCAGGCGCAGTACCGTATTGGAGATACGGTAAAAATCAACTGGCGGGAGATAAAAAATGGCTAATTTTACAAAGAAAGCGATTCAGGAGTCCTTTCTGAAATTATTGACGGAACGGCCTCTTTCCAAAATCACGGTAAAGGATATCGTGGCGGATTGCGGCATTAATCGAAATACCTTTTACTACTATTTTGAAGATATACCAAAACTGATTGAAAGTACGGTTGAGGAAGATGCCGGGAAGATAATTCAGACCTATCCTACGGTAGAAAAGTTTGAGGACTGTCTCGAAGCGGCTATTGATTCTGCGCTTGCGAAAAAAAGCGCGGTATTACATATTTATCACTCAGCGAACCGGGAAATCTATGAAATGTATCTCTGGAAAGTCTGCGATCACACGATCAATGCCTATGTTGCATCTGTCCTGCGCGGAAAAAGTGTTCGGGAAAGCGACCTTGTCATAGTAAAAGAGTATCTGGCCAGCCTTGCTTTCGGTATCTTTTCCAGATGGCTGAAAAATGATATGAACGATGATATCCGGAGTATGCTTTCACGCCTGATGGATATCAAAAAAGGGATGATCGAAGAGATGATTCTGTGCTGTGTAAAAGAATAAGCTCAGGCAAATGGAACCGTTTGCCTGAAAATCGGTCATTTTTATGTCCCGTGTCTGATTGTCGGACACGGGACTTTTTGTGTCTGTATGCAAATCAAAACAGTCCGACTACAATAGAGACAAACAAGCAAAGGAGGTTTGTTTTTATGAAGATGCGATCTGTAACACCAATGAAAATTGCGAAAATCGGATACATCGTCATGTCTGTCCTGTTTTGCGCCGCAGGCATTCTCTTTATTGCCATGCCGGAACTTTCAGTGTCGATCATCGGCGTTTGCATCGGAATCGCAATGATTCTCTTTGGCGTTGTCAGGCTGATCGGGTATTTTTCAAAAGACCTGTTCCGTTTGGCGTTCCAGTTTGATCTGGAATTTGGGATCCTGATGATCATTCTTGGTGTGATCGTCCTTTTTAATCCCAGGAACCTGATGGCATTTATCTGCGTTGCCCTTGGCATTTCCATTTTGCTTGACGGACTGTTCAAAATTCGAATCGCCATGGATTCCAGGCAGTTTGGCATCAAAAGCTGGTGGCTGATTTTAGCTTTGGCCATCATCACCGGAGTGACTGGCGTGTTCCTGATTTATGATTCGGTCATCGGAGCGCGAGTTCTATCGGTATTACTCGGACTAACGCTTTTTTCGGAGGGTATTTTAAATCTGTATACGGTGATCAGCACCGTCTTAATTGTTAAAAATCAATTTCCGGATGTCATTGAAGCAGATGCATTTGAAATTGACGGAAAGGAAGGGTGAGTGCCATGCGTTTTTCAAAAGCGGTCGTAAAATACCGTATCCCGATTCTGATTTTAACTTTGGCTCTCCTGATTCCTTCGGCTTTGGGGATGATCGGGACGCGCATTAACTATGATATGCTGACCTATCTGCCGGAGGATATGGAAACCGTCATCGGCCAAAACGAGCTGATGGAAGACTTCGACAAGGGCGCCTTCGCATTCCTCATTGTGGAGGATATGCCAGATAAGGATGTGGCGGCGCTGAAAGAGAAAATCGGGCAGGTCGATCATGTGGAAACTGTACTGTGGTACGATTCCTTCGCAGACCTTTCGATTCCCATGGAGCTGCTGCCGGACAGGATCTATAACGAATTCAACACAGAAAACGCCACCATGATGGCCGTATTCTTCGACACCTCGACCTCCTCCGACGTCACGATGGACGCGGTCCGGGAGATCCGGCAGATCGCAGGAAAACAGTGTTTCCTGTCGGGATTGTCGGCCATGGTAGTCGATTTAAAAGATCTGTGTGAACAGGAGGAACCCATCTATGTGGGAATCGCCGTGGCGCTGGCGCTGTTTGTGATGCTGCTTCTGCTGGACAACTGGCTGACACCGTTTGTCTTTCTTCTGAGCATCGGCATGATGATTCTCATCAATCTGGGGAGCAATTATTTCCTTGGGGAGATTTCCTATATCACAAAGGCG
>CANRBX010000135.1 GCA_947628955.1 uncultured Lachnospiraceae bacterium
GCTCCCTCATAACCGCCAAAAGTTTCCCCTTTGATCCAGGAAAACTTTTGTATGGTCTGATGCAATATATTCTGTTCATTCAGATTCAGAAAATCGGTAAACATGACACGGCCCCTGCGGTCTGCAAGCTCCGCGAGCTCCCGTATCCGTTTTGCCAGCAGTTCATCCTTTTCCATATCAGAATCTTGTCCCGAAGGAGGGCACGTCAAACGCGCCGGTCAGGATCTCCTGAAAATCGCCGGAGATATCGACGCTCTCCGGAGTGATGATGAAAATGTAGTTGCTGATCTTCTGAAGGTTGCCGTTGATCGCGTAGCAGGAACCGGACGCAAAGTCAATGATCCTCTGCGCGATGTCGAGATCCAGCCCTTCCATATTCAGAACGACCGTGCATTCGTCGAGCAGCGTCTCCGTGATCTCGCGGGCATCCTCCATGCTCTTCGGGCGGATGACGCAGACCTCCATGCCGCCGTTCCGCTGCTGCTGCCTGGAGCGCATCGGCGAGACCTTCGAGGAGCGCGCCGCGGCTGTCTTTGTCCTGGCTGTCCTGGCAGCCGGCTGGGACTGTGCAGTGCGGTCCGGCTGCGCGGCAGGCTCCGGGGCCGCTGCGGGAAGATCCTCATCCTCCTGAACCTTCTTCAGGATGCGCTTCTTCGGGCGGTCCTCATCAAAATCGTCGTAGTCGTCATATTCTTCATCGAGGTAATCTTCACCAAAACCATCGTCATCGTTCATCTTCATAGCATTCAAAAATCTGTCTAAAACACCCATATCTGTTATCTCCCATCTGTCATGGCCTGTGCGTAGGTTCTTTTGCCGAAAATCCCGGTGCCCACGCGCACCATAGTTGCACCTTCCTCAATGGCGACCTCATAATCCCCGGTCATCCCCATACTGAGCCTGCACATACTCACATTATCAATGTTTTTTTGCCTTATGTCAACACATAATTTACTTAATTTCCGAAAGAACGGCCTGTTTTCCTCGGGATTCTCGGTATACGGCGCGATCGTCATCAGCCCCTCCACATGGATATGTGGCAGGACGCTGATCTGACGCACAAATTCCTCGGCCTCTTCCGGCCGGATCCCGGACTTGCTCTCTTCCCCCGCGACATTCACCTCGACGAGGACGGGCATGACCAGGTGGTGCTTTTCGGCCTCTGCGTCGATCGCCTCCGCGAGCCGCACGGAATCCACGGAATGGATCATGCAGACCTTGTCAATAATATATTTGATCTTGTTCCTCTGCAGATGGCCGATCATATGCCAGCGGATGTCATCCGGAAGCTGAGGATATTTGTCCCGGATCTCCTGCGGCTTGTTTTCCCCGAAATCGCGCGTCCCCTCGTCGTAGGCCTCCTGCAGCTTTTCAACCGGCATGGTCTTGCTGACCGCGATCAGCTGTACCTCGCTGCGCTGACGGCCGGAACGGATGCATGCCTTTGCGATGTTCTGTTCGACAGATGCCAGATTTTCCTTCAGCATGATTGCATCTCCTTTAATATATGATCTAATATACGATCTGCTCCTCGGTCACCTCGTCCGCGTTCAGCACGATGTAGTCGTACGCGGCGAGACCGTAGGCGTTGTTGCTCTCTACAATGCAGTATTCCTCGTTCTCATCGATCACGGTGATCTCGCGGAACACGGCGTAGCCCTTGTTGATGTTGTAGACGCCGTAAAGCGTCTGGATATCCTTGTCCTGGATCTGCAGCCGCTTGACGGAATTTTCCATCTGGATGTAGTCCCCCGGCTGCAGAAGCTGGCTGTCTACCATATATTCGTGGTTTTCCTCGTCGTAATTGTAGACGTTTGCCGTGATATATTTCACGGCGGCAGAGCCGTCCTCGGCGAAGGTCTCCGCCTTCAGGACAATCTCCTGGTCCGTATCCTGGTTCTTGATCACGTAATCCTCCGGGATCCTGTAGAACGCGCGCTCTACGATCGCCGAGGACGGGATCTTCAGGCCGCTCTTTTTGTTCAGAACCAACTCGATCTCCAGGAAGCGGTCCGTCGAGTAGCGGACGAGGGAATTGTTCAGGGATATTTTTCCGAACGACTCTTCTCCGTTGCTGATGATGGAGAACGGCGCGGAGAAGGTCTCATTATCCTTCATAAAGCGGAAGCGGATCTTCTCGACGTCCGCGAGCTCCGTCAGGAGCTTCTTGTCGACCGGGAAATACAGGGCCCAGGACTCGTCCGTGATCAGCTTGAAAAGCGGGTGCCCGGCGGAGACGCTCTTCTGGCTGCGCAGGTTTACCGCGCTGTAGTCGGTCTGGTCAAACATATCGGAGGTCAGCTGGTTCTCCGTCAGATCCTCATAGCCGTCGATCTTGTAGATGACAAATCCCGAATCGGGCGCCGTACACTGGTTCCTGACGCTGACGTAATCCGTCGAGCTGTCTTCGATGATCTCGGAGATGAGCCCCTCCACGCTCGCCTTCATGTCGTAGGTCTTCTGGAAGGCGCTGCCGCTGTAGTTGATCGTAAAATTCGACACGGTGTTCTGCAGACGCGAGGCGTCCTCGGGCCCAAGCGCAAAATCCTGGATGGAGACCGGCTCCTGACCTCCCGTCTCGTTGATGGCGCAGACGACGCTGCCGGCGGAGGTCTTGCTGCCCTCCCGCTCGAAATAGCGGACGCTGCCGGACTGGGTCGCGTTGACGATCTCTTCCTCGCGCAGGGAAAGCGCGTGGTAGCGGTAGTTGCCGGTGATGGTGCCCTTCATGACCTCATAGGAGGTCACATGCTTCTCCGTCAGATACATGAAGGTGGAGATCACCATATAGATAAACACGGTGCCGAACAGCAGCGTGCCGATATTAAAAAACGAATAACCGGGATATTTTGTGACCTTTTTTCCTGATTTTTTTTTGCCGAAACTTTTGCTCAAAAAAATCCCTCCGATAACACTTATGCAGGTATTTTAGCATTTTCGCGGCGCAGATACAACCTTTGTTTTTGAATAAAAACTTTTTTTGTGGAGAAACTATCACTATTCTGAAAAAAGGAGGTAAACGCGCATGGGCAAAGGGTTTGATTATACGGCGCTCACTCTGGTGATCATCGGCGCTGTAAACTGGGGCCTGATTGGAATTTTCAAACTGGATCTCGTAAATCTGCTGTTCGGCAATATGTCCTGGATTTCGAGAATAATATATATTCTGGTCGG
>CANRBX010000136.1 GCA_947628955.1 uncultured Lachnospiraceae bacterium
ACCTTCTCCTGCACGGACTTCGGAACCTGCTCGTAGCGCTCGAAGAACATCGAGTAGTTGCCGCGGCCCTGTGTCTTGGAGCGGAGGTCTGTCGAGTAGCCGAACATCTCTGCGAGCGGAACATAGCCTCTGACCATCTTGCCGCCGCCGATGTCGTCCATGCCCTCGATGCGTCCGCGGCGCGAATTGATATCGCCGATCACATCGCCCATGTATTCCTCCGGCATCGTCACTTCAACCTTCATGATCGGCTCAAGCAGAACCGGATCTCCCTTCTTCATCGCATCCTTGAATGCGAGGGAGCCTGCGATGTGGAACGCCATCTCACTGGAGTCCACCTCATGGTACGAACCGTCGAACACATTCGCGTGAACGCCGAGCACCGGATAACCGCCGAGAATGCCTGCCTTCGCAGCCTCCTCGATGCCTTCTCCTACTGCCGGGATGTATTCCTTCGGGATCGCGCCGCCGACCACCGTCGACTCGAACTGGAACGTCTCCTCGCCGTTGGGGTCCATCGGCGTAAAGATGACCTTGCAGTGGCCGTACTGTCCGCGCCCGCCGGACTGCTTCGCGTACTTGCTGTCCACGGTGACTTCCTTCGTAAAGGTCTCCTTGTAGGCTACCTGCGGCGCGCCTACGTTTGCCTCCACCTTAAACTCACGCAGCAGGCGGTCGACAATGATCTCCAGATGAAGCTCGCCCATGCCGGCGATGATCGTCTGGCCGGTCTCCGGATCGGTGTGTGCGCGGAAGGTCGGATCCTCCTCCGCGAGCTTTGCAAGAGCTTCGCCCATCTTGCCCTGGCCGGCCTTGGTCTTCGGCTCGATCGCGAGCTCGATAACCGGCTCCGGGAATTCCATGGACTCGAGGATCACCGGATGCTGCTCATCGCAGATCGTATCACCGGTCGTCGTCGTCTTGAATCCGACGGCTGCGGCAATATCGCCGGAGTAAACCTTCTCGAGCTCCGCGCGCTTGTTTGCATGCATCTGCAGGATACGGCCGACGCGCTCCTTCTTGCCCTTCGTCGCGTTGAGCACGTAGGAGCCTGAATTCATCGTACCGGAGTACACGCGGAAAAATGCAAGCTTGCCCACAAACGGGTCAGCCATGATCTTGAATGCCAGTGCCGAGAACGGCTCTTCATCGGAGGAATGTCTTTCTACCTCGTTGCCGTCCAGATCCGTGCCCCTGATCGCCGGAATGTCCGTCGGGGCCGGCATATATTCTACTACCGCGTCAAGAAGCTTCTGAACGCCCTTGTTCCGGTACGCGCTGCCGCAGCAGACCGGAACCGCACGGCACTCGCACGTCGCCCTGCGGAGCACCGCCTTCATGTCCTCTGTGGACGGCTCTTCGCCCTCCAGATACTGCATCATAAGGTCGTCATCCAGCTCGCAGATCTTCTCGATCAGCTCCGTGCGGTAAAGCTCCGCATCATCCTTCATATCATCCGGGATCTCTGTCACAGAAATGTCCTCGCCCTTTTCATCATTGTAGATGTAGGCCTTCATCTCAAACAGATCGATGACCCCCTTAAACCAGTCCTCCTTGCCGATCGGCAGCTGCAGGCAGATCGCATTCTTGCCGAGTCTGTTGCGGATCTGGTCCACCGCCCCGTAAAAGTCTGCGCCCAGGATGTCCATCTTGTTGATGAACGCCATACGCGGAACATTGTACGTATCGGCCTGTCTCCAGACATTCTCGGACTGCGGCTCCACGCCGCCCTTCGCGCAGAACACGCCGACGGCGCCGTCCAGCACGCGCAGGGAACGTTCTACCTCTACTGTAAAGTCAACATGTCCTGGTGTGTCGATGATATTGATGCGGTTCTCCAGCGCTCCCTCCTTCGGCCTGCAGTATTCCTGCAGAGTCCAGTGGCAGGTGGTCGCCGCGGAAGTGATCGTGATACCTCTCTCCTGCTCCTGCTCCATCCAGTCCATGGTAGCGGTGCCCTCGTGCGTATCACCGATCTTGTAGTTCACACCCGTGTAGTACAGGATACGCTCTGTCAGCGTAGTCTTTCCCGCATCGATGTGTGCCATAATGCCAATGTTTCTGGTTCTCTCTAATGGATATTCTCTTCCAGCCAAAATTTTTCCTCCTAATTGATCGCATGAAGTGACGTCAGCTGTACGTCTGTGGCAGGGTTCCTCAAGTCCTGCCAGCCGTCTGTCAGAAGCCTAATACGAAACCAGACAGCCTCTGCCAGACCCCCAATGCCATCTGTTTTCGGTTAAAAACGATAGTGTGCGAACGCCTTGTTCGCCTCTGCCATCTTGTGCATATCCTCTTTTCTCTTTACAGCAGAACCGGTATTGTTGGCAGCGTCCATCAGCTCGTTCGCCAGCCTCTCCTCCATGGTCTTCTCGCCTCTCTTGCGCGAGAACATGGTGAGCCAGCGCAGAGCCAGTGCCTGCCGTCTCTCCGGCCTCACCTCGATCGGCACCTGATAGGTGGCGCCGCCGATACGTCTTGCCTTTACCTCGAGAACCGGCATGATATTGTTCATGGCAGCCTCAAATGTTTCGATGGCCGGTTTACCGGTCTTCTGCTCTACTCTTGCAAATGCGCCGTATACAATCTTCTGCGCGACACCCTTCTTACCATCCAGCATGATGTTGTTGATAAGCTTAGTGACCACTTTGTTATTGTACAGCGGATCTGCCAAAACGTCTCTTTTCTGAGTATGTCCTTTACGTGGCACGTTACTTCCCTCCTTAATTATAATCTGCCCGCCGTCTTCCGCACGGCCGACATCCGCAGAATGCCCCTCTGCGGGAGATTCTGCCGCATTAAATCACAGGTACTCACGATTATGTTCCGTGTCGCATGCCCGGACTTCTATATTAACCTGCAACCAC